>JAHQWF010000119.1 GCA_029856055.1 Candidatus Njordarchaeota archaeon
TAAATAGATGAGCTGAGAGAATAAATGTATATGCCTGGTGCTCCAGAAACAACATTATATATATCTAAAATAGCTCTATTCTCAGCTGAAATTTGGTGTAAGAATCCACCAGTTATTATAGAATTCTGGATAATTAATGTACTCGTATCGTATAACTCTATCTCGAAATTCATTAATGTTGAGTTATCTATCACTAAGACTGCATTATCGTAAACCTCAATATAAGCGCTGTATGTTCCATTACCTATTGTGACATTACTTAGATAAACATAAGAATCATTACTGATATATGTCCTACCAACTAGTAAAGAATCACTTACATAGACCTCTGAGTACTGGGGCCCCCCCATCACATTAATATCGAAGTTTATTGCTTCTCTATAAGTTTGATAGCTATTTACATCATTGAAAATGCTGTTTAAAAAGCTTATAGAGCCTTTTTCCTTAGCATGGCTATTGTAGACTGGTAATGTAGAGTATGTCATTAATGGCAGTAGCAAGATGATTAATACCGAAACTGCTTTCTTATATCGCAAACTTATCACACTTTTATTCTATTTCATTTAATAAAATTTTATTTATTATAGTATTCAATTAGATAGAAACATTTTTTCAGAAATATAAATTTTATTAAATCAAATAATATTCAAGAAAAAAGAGATTTTTAATAAAATTATAATAAGACAATGTTTTTGTTAATATATTCGTAGTAATAATCGGAAATTTGTCTTCTAAAAAATAAAAAAAATTTAAAATTTCAAAAATTTTGTCTTAATTAAATTATAAATAGCATTCTGGGGATTACGGCTTAACTGTAAAATGTAATCTTTTCCTATTTCTGCCTTTATTTTGTATTTTTAGAAGCTCGATTTCTCCTATCTCCTTTGTATTGGCAACATGGACGCCGCCGTCAGGTTGAATATCGATTCTTTCTATCTCAACTATTCTGAACACAGGGATATTTGGTGGTAGTCTACCAGCCAATTTTATCATTCCTGGTGTTTGTAATACCTTCTCTCGCTCCATGTAATATATTTTTACTTTTCTTCCCTCAGATATTACTTTATTTGCTTCTTCTATCACTTTCTGGAATAACTCTCTATCTGTTTTTTCTAAGCTAAAATCTATATGAGCTCTATTTTCTCTAATCGCATTTCCAGTGATGAGAACACCCACCATGGAGTATAATAGACCGCTAAGAACATGAGCGGCTGTGTGGAGACGCATTATCCTGTATCTTCTATCCCAATCAATTATTCCTTTAACTATAGCCCCAACTGGAATATCGCTTTTTTCTACAACATGATATACCTTGCCCCCTTGTTTAATTACTTCACGTACTCTTATTCTTTCACCGGAATACTCAATAAAACCTGTGTCGCTAGGTAATCCTCCACCAACAGGATAAAATGCGGTTCTATCTAGGACAATTCCCTTATCATTAACCTCTTCAACTTTAGCATCAAACTCTTTAAGATATGAATCATCTAAATAAAGTAATTTAGTCATTGAGATCTCCCATCTTCTTTTAATAATTCCAAGAATAAATAATAAGACATTGGTTTAATTAAAGATTAATTACTAAATTAACCTATAAATGATAATTAATAAAAAATATAGATAATGTTTTATAATTAATCTTTAATACGATAAAAAAGTTACTTTTTTAGTATTAAGCACTAAAATTTATTTTGGGATGATTAATCTGAGCATTTATAAGATAACTTTCTATAAAAATGGTCTGCAGAGTATTTATTTTAGATCAAAAGTAAGTTCCTTTGATGGTACTGCCACTTTGAAATTTTCGGTAGAAGCTAAAGATCTAGAGAACGCATTACGGACAATTTATGTTTCTTCAGAGAAGTTTTCAGTTAAAGAGATTTATATAAAACATGCTGTTAAGCCCAGAAGACTTAGTGAAGAAACTGCTTTAATTGATTTATTAAAAACATTAATCGGCAAAAAGATTGAAGTTTACGATGGAAATGAACTAATAACAGGTATTATGCTTGGATTAGAGAGAAACATGGAGATTTTAACTTCTCAGGGAGTAAATAAAATGCATACTATACTGTTGTCTACAGAAAAAGGGATAAAAATCCTTCCATTAATGAATTTAAAAGAACTGTTTATACCAGAAAAATACAGGGAAGAAATCATTTCCTATCTAAAACTTGAGGGAGATTTCGTAGAAATTGAGATTGTGCTTTCGGGGGAGGGCGAGGAAGAAATATATTGGAGTTATACTACTCAGGGTACTGGTTGGGAGCCTTTATATAGAATATTCCTCGGAGATAATGAAGCTAAGTTAATAGCTTTTTCTTTTGTACGTAATGAAACTCCCTATGATTGGGACAAAATAACAATAGAGTTTAGTACAGCAACACCTACTTTTGAATTGGTGATCCCTATAAAAACTCCTAGAGCACCTAAACAAATTAGGACTCTTACTGCTGAAAAAGCTATGATTCCAACTGAAGTTGTGGAAGCAGATGTTAGGGAGATAGGTGCTATTGGTATAGCTGTTCAGAATTTTTTTATTAATGGTTTTAATTTAGGTAGAGGGGAGAGTAAAGAGGTCTCATTATTCTCTATAAATGTGAATGCAAAGGAATTTTCTGAATGGATTACATACAGAGAATTAGTTCATCGTAAGCTAGTCATTGAAAATCCATCTGAAATCAATATTATTTCTGGTATGGCTTGCATCTACTTGAGAGATTTGTTTATGGGACTGATTCATCTAAACGACCTTGTTTCAGGAGGTATAGTAGAGTTAACATTGAGTTATGATAATAGGATCCGTGTTGAAAAAAGCCAACAATTATTGAAAGAAACCACTGGAATTATTAGACAAGGAGTTAAAAAAGCTTACGAAACTAAGTTCTCTTTAAGGAATTATAGCGAGGATGTAGTTGACTTGCTAATTAAGGATAGGCCACCGGAAGAAATACTTAAACCTGAAATAGTTAATGCTAACATAAAACCAGTTGAATTTAAAGAAGGATTTTATATATGGAAAATAAAACTGAAACCGAAACAAGAAATGGTCATTAATTTTAATTATGTCTATAAAGAGTAATCACGTGTGGTGATCGGATTTGTCGCTTGTTTTTGAAGAGGAGGAGTTCGAGAGGTTCTTTCCATACGTTACTTGGGGAATCATTTTCATTAGCGTCTTAGTTTTCGTGCTTGAGATAATGAATCCAGCTATTGTTGATAGATTTGCTTTTACTCCCGCTTTGTTCTTTAGAGGTGAGAGATTAGAGACTCTAATAACACACATGTTTCTTCACGGTTCATTCATACATATTTTCACTAATATGTATTTTGCTTACGTGTTTTGCGATGACTTAGAAAACGTTTATGGACACTTCTATTTCCTAATATTCTATCTGATATCAGGTATAGGCGCCGCTTTAATCCATGCTATCCTCACTCCAACACCTAATATTCCAAGCATTGGTGCTTCAGGCGCTTTATTTGGTGTTATGGCAGCATACGCAGTATTTTTCCCTAAGAGAAGACTGTATGTACTCCTTGGTTATTACTACTTGAGAGTTAAGGCTATTTACTTCGCTCTATTCTATTTCCTATTAGAATCCTTGTACGTAGCACTAGGAGTAGTTGACTATGTAGCACACACAGCGCATGTAGGTGGATTCGTTACAGGTCTTATACTAGCTTTAATCTACAAGTATTTTGAGAAACATATAATTTATAAAACGCCACAACATTGGTGGTAAAACCAATTATCCATCATTTTTTGATCAGTAAATTTTTTAGAGAGATCAAAATCTCTGGATGAATTATGATATAATGCTAGTTTATTTTTCCGTAATTCTGTAATATTTTTTAAGGTCATTCCATAGATTTATAGTCTCTACCAACATAATCAAAAAAGCTAGAAACAGAGAGAAAATAGAGAAGATAGCAAGTACAATTAATTGCTGATAAAGAAATAAAAATATATTAAAAATCAATATTGCTAGAAAAAATCCAGCATATAGAGAAAATCTTGGTAGCACTTTACCGAATATTATTGTAGAATATTTAACTATTCCGATCTTGACTGGTTTATAAACAATGTACTTACTACCATCTTGCTCTATTAAACCAGCGTTAAGAAGTTTATTCAAGTGATAATGCACTAAACTAGGTGTCGAGAAACCCAGCTCTCTCATTATCTCTCGCACTCCGAGTGGCTTCTTTTTCTTCAACATGTGTAGGTAGATTCTTAGAGTGTTACCATGAAGAACATTATCTAGATCCATAAGAGATCCCTATCCTGAATCGATATCCTCGATACTTACGAATTCTTTTTTCAGTTTCTGTGCAATCAAATAAATAAAAATTATCGATAATACAGCGAGTAGAAATAAATTGGGTGTGATGATCCTACTTGGAGCTACTGGTAGCGGTTCACCACTATAATCCGGTTTATATAAAGCAATTTCCACCATGAAAATATATAGTTGTAAAGATATTAAAAATCCGATAATTAAACCGAGCATAAAAAAGAATTGCAGTTTTCTTAATGCCTTATTATTATATAATAATCGATTAATAGCGTTCAAAATTATTGAACAATCGTGTTCAAGGGCTTTTATTTTAATCACACATAGGCTAGCTATTTATTATAAGGGTGATGACTATGTCAAGTCAAAATGAGTCTAGGAATATCAGTCTTATCTTTAAAATGAGGTTACTTCAGTTTTTATTCTTTTCTATATTTGCATTTGGTCTGTCATGGTTCATAAGTGACTTATTACTGGTTTTGAAATTACCAGTATCAACAGCATCTATTGGAACAATGATTTTTGGTGTAACAGGAATAATTGGCTGCGAAATAATAGTGAGATGGATTGATAAGTCATTTTTTCAGAAAAGCTCGTGATGAATTAATTAGAAATAGCGTAATTATATCTATTCTATTTATGACAAATACATTTTTCTGGGGCGCATTAATTCAATATATCATAACGACCGAGACTAGGCGCGGGTTTGCATATGAAACAATTGAAATGGCTGCTCCAGCAGCTGCTACTGGTCCATCATTGCTCTTAATAAGCATCATGTTACTTCTCTTAACTTCATGGTTTATTTTAATAACCTTAAATAAATTGAAGAGAATCTTAAGCGATCAGGAAATAAAAGATATATGATTTCTCAATAATCTTTTAATTTTATATACCTAATTAATCTTACACCTTAATTCTTTAGCGATACTATAACTGTGGTTTGCATGAAGACTGATAAAATGGTTAGACGTATCGAGGATTACATAAGGGGAGTTATCCAGTTAAAATTAGAGACTTTAGGAATATCTTTTGAGGAGTTGTGCGATACTCCACCAGAATTTAGCGAAGAGATGCTAAGAGATCCATTGAAATATAAGTCATATAGAGCTTTCATATCTCTCTAAGAGACCTATAAAAATCCTGTTGGTCTAGCAATTGTTTACCTAATTGAGTACAAGCATGGGTATAGGATTTTAGAAATGTATACACATGATTTAGTTGCGGGTCAACCTGCTTGGGAACAAGGTATTTCTAGACGAGACATAGATTATGTATTATAGTAGAGAATCTGCCGCCCAAGAGCCTTATTGAAGATATAGAAAAGTATTTAGATGATCTTGTTGGTGCAGCTATTACAAACTATTTCTTTAAGAAGAAGGGTTGTACTACTCTCGATCCCTTTAATAAGGTGATAAATCATAATCTTGTTGAATTACATGTAATTACTCCTGAGATGAAATCTAGTTATGGAATCAATAATTCCGTATTTTCTATACCAGTAGAGAAATTAGATTTAGATGGTTTTAGAAACAGGATAATTGAATTACGTCAATCAATAGAGAAACTAGGTTTTCTAGAGGAATACGTGTCCCAGTGAATTGGGAAAAATCATATTTTTTGAATCAAGTAATCCCAATTATCTCTAATAAATCCATATAACTTAGCCGCCTTGCTCCTCACTTTAAATTTCTCATCAGGGACAATTAATCCAATCCTAGCAATAGATCCTCTTGCGACGATCCAGTGAGCCAAGAATTCTATGCCATATTTACTTAAAACTTTATCTCTTTCTAGATCAGTATTATCTAGCCATTTTATCTCTCTAAGCAAGTTTATAGCTATGACCTTCAATAATTTTTCCTCCATAGACTTATAGAACTCCTCTCTCCTTAACCCTAATTTTTCTTTAATTTCACTTATATTCTTCCCATCAAGGTCTAATCGCTTTCTGATTAAATCATATTCAATTAATACATCTATGTCTTCGTGCAGATATAGATTCAGCGATAAGAATAAGTTATCAAGTATTGTTATTTTAAGACCCCTAAGCTTATCCCCATGCTTTAGATCGCCCTCTACACCTTTTATCCTATTTATAACATAATCAAAATCAATAGGACCAAAATCAATAATGTCCCCATCGATCTCTATAGCTGGAACAGACAAAATACCTTTACTAATAGCTAAGAAAGGCCTATCCTTAACATTAATTAATTCAACAAGATCCAACAAATTTTTCTTCTCAAGTAAATCAATCAGCTTAA
>JAHQWF010000098.1 GCA_029856055.1 Candidatus Njordarchaeota archaeon
TATGAGTAGCCATGTGCTTGGCTTTATCTTGCTGTTCTCGAATATTGTGCCTGTGGTGTCTGTGAATGTTTTTCCGCAGTCTTTGCATTTGTAGCGTCTTGCTGGGCCTATCCATCACGTTTTTCGAGCCGCAGTATATGCAGTGTAGGTTTTTGCCGAATCTGTATTCTCTGAGTCTTTGTATGACTTGTTCGTCTGCGGTGTCTATTTTGAGGACGGGGCGTTTTTCTGGCATGTTTCCCCGTAATACGTAATCGTAATTTCAAATATATTTTTATATGTCTCTTGGTGTCTGTGCTGGCAAGAAGTCACTAACCAAAAAAGTTATAAGAGCGAAAAATAAAATATGTTAAGTATTAATTTGAAGTATAGTACTCTCTGTCCTTCCTTTTCCTTACGCTGCTATCGTCTCTCCTTCTGTTTTCTGCCCGTTATTAGCTCCTCTAGCGCGATACCGTTGACCTTGACAACCCTAAATTTCACGCCAGGTATCTGGGGTACCTGGGGGTACTATTCCCCCAGGTATATCCCCCATGGCGCGTCCTTGGCTGCCTCCTATTCTTTCTATGATCACTTCATCGTGTTCATCGGTGTATAGCAGGGCTCCATCTCCAGGTGCAAATGCTGTTACAACTTTACCGTTTTTCTTTAATTTTACTCTAACTGCTTTTCTTAGTCCGCTGCATGGTTTTCTTGCTTCTATACCTACCTTTTCTAGTACGATGCCGCTTGCTTGTGGCGCGCCTTCTAGTGGATCGACTTTTTCATCTAGTCTAAGTATCCTTCGTCTGTACTCGGTGTCTGCCCATCTTTGTTTTTTTCGCTTTCTCTTTAAGACTCGTGCAGCGTATTCTCCTCTTGGTGATTTTGTGACCATGTTATCTCCCTTTTTCACGATTTTGCTTAATAACATCATATCTGGTGTTAAGTGAATGCTTTAAATTTTTCTATTTTATAATGATTCTCTTATCGATATGTCCTTTATGTCTTTAAAATATTTCTCTATTATTTTTTTGGTTGTATTTTTTTCTAATAGGTATTTTCTGGCGAAGTATTTAGTGATTTGATTTATATCTCTGGTCAAATAATATTTTGCTTCAGGATGTGTTTTAGTGATGTATTGTGGCCAATCAAATATATATACCTTGCCTTCTCTTATCACCATTATATTGAATTCGCTTAAATCAGCGTGGATTATTCCTACGTCGTATGCTTTTCTTATCTCTTGCATGATTCTATCGAATATAGTTTCAGGGTCTTCTAATTTGGCTTTCACAAGCTCTACTCCGTCTATGTAATCCATAACTATGGCGTGTTTCTTTCTGGCGATTGGTCTAGGGACACTCACGTTGTTTTGATGCAATATATTGAGCGCTCTGAATTCTCTGTAAGCTGATTTTATAGATAATTCTAACCAAGAGTATGTTCTTTTAGGTATGTAGTAATGTCTATGAATTTTTATTCTTCTGAAGCTTTTCTGGCTGATTCTGAAAAGTTTGATTATTCTTGGTTTATTGTTCAGGTAAGCAACCCAGATATCGCCTTCTTTTCCCATGCCGATTTTAGGTCCGACTTTAGTTATTACTCCGAATTCTCCCAGATCTTTGATTGCCAGGCAATCTAACCCCTTATATGTCAAGGCATACCCAATGTAATCGCTTTTTTTCTTCTTAATTAGCTTATTTTTTACTAAAAAATCCATAATACTTTCAAGTTTATTTGGTTTAATACCAATTTTCTTCGCTAGAAATTGAAGTGGGATATATTCGAAGCGCCTTAGATTCCACTCCATTATACGAAGTATCTTGTAATGTATTCTGGTGAGCCTATGCATTACGTCTATTAATTCTAACAAACTCAATTTTGCCTCCTCCCGTCCTTAATTTATTGTAACATTTTATGTGAAGATACGCCCTAAATTCTCGTCGAGGTGTCTCGATGGTTGCAATCACTATATCTTCTCCCGCTGCAATGTTTTCGCCACACTCAATGCAATACGTAAATCGTTTTGAGATAGTTTTACGATATTTTGTTTCTGCATACTGCCATTCTCTCTTCCATATCGGGAATTGAGTCTTAACTATTTTTCTTCGCTCATTTATTGATAGGGCAACCCATTTAAATAGCTCTGTCACATATCGTCCATACGTAGTTAATCTCTTAACCAACATTCGTGGAACGCCTATCTCAACCAAATGCAGATCATATATAAATTCTACTAAATCTTGTAGATGTGACTCAATTTTCGAGAATGTCCAGTTTAAATTATTTTCATGTAAATACTCATGGACATGACTAAATATGTTTCCTCGACAGATATGAATCGTATCTCTCTTTGGGTCAAAATCAATTCTCTGTAATAATGTTAAAACGCTTTCAAGTACTTTTTCTTTAACATCATCATAATAGTTCCTATTCTCATTTTGAAAGTACTTTACTGGGATTACTTCGTAATCAAATACGTCTCCTTTTAATATTCCAATTACTATTCCGCCGAGGGGCGATCCCGTACCTGCATCATCGATCTCTACTATCATCTCGTATTACCATTTATTTCTCAATTTCAAAATACTTTAAATCCAAATTAAATAGCCATAGAATTTAACATTATATTTTTAAGATAGTGTCGTGTGAAAAGAATGAGTGAAGAAGAGCGTAAAGAAGAGGAGAATAAAGAGGAATCAGAGGGCATATCTGAAGATCTAGAAAGGATTATTAAAACTGTTGAGGAGGAAATTGTTTTACCAGAAGAGGCTGAATTGGAAGAGGAAGTACCAGAGATCGAAGAAACAGTGATAGAGGAAACTAGAGAGATGGCTGAAGAGGAATCCATATACAGTATCATAAACTCCATTAACTTGATGAAAGCGGAGTTAAGGAGAATTTACGATAAAATAGATAACCTTGAAAACACGATAAAATATCTGATTGATTCTGTAAACGAGATAAAAAGCGTAATACTCATTGTTTCTCATAGTAGAGAGCGAAAAGTAGAGAAAGAATCGACTGAAGAAGGCTTAATTAATGGTCTTAATAAAACAATAGAGTTAGCTGAGGATGCAATTTACTCAACATTGGATAGTGATATAGTCAGAGCAATTAAGATAGAGGCATTGCGATTTGATTTAGAAAGGCTGCTAGAAAAAGCTAAAGAGAAGCAAATTATGATCCCAAGAGACATGCAGAGTAGGGTTAGGGAAGTCTTAGGTAACTTGCAGAAAGAAGCCATTATTTTAAGGAAAAGAATCATGGGGAGTTAAATTATCTAAAGAACGTAGCTAATACATATTCGCTCAAGAATTCCACTAATATTGGAGATAGTGGTAGATTCAATCTTTTTAATCTAGCAAATATCAGTTCAATATAGTTCTTGGCGTCTCCTAGCTTACCAGCAGTGAGCATCTCGACAGCACGACCAAGCATGTTTAGTATTGAGATACGTTCTCTTTCGGACATTCCGACCGAATAGACGTACTTCAGAACGTAGTGGAGAATGATGAATTCACCTTTATCGATTAGATTAAATATTACGTCAATAGTTTTTCTCTCTACTTCCAGATTATCATTCACTCTCTCCCTGTAAATTATTGAGTTTAGAGCCTCCCCTAATGTTCTACCGGGATACATTTTCTTTAGGAAGCCAACATTCTCTCTTGATAGCCTGGCGGCAACCTCTACGTATTCTATTGGCTTTATTCTCTCTACATAATCCCAAACTAGTTCCTCTGGGAAGTCGGCTGGGAAGTTATTCATTATTAGAAATGTTGTTGTCGCAGTATCTATTAACGCTGGTATCGCAATTAGCTTCTCTAGATTATGGGATATTTCTAAAACTAACTCGAGATTCTTTATGGTTTTATCCAGCTCGCCCATTTTGGCTCTGATATAAGCTATTCTGTTGAGAAGAAATATGTTTTCAGGCGGTCTCTTTCTCGTAGCTATATCCTCTAGTTTCATTAATATATCTCCAACGCGATTATCAGACTTATTTTCAACAAGTATCTCTAATAATTGGAAGAACGCGTTCATATATGGGCGGTCTTCTATGCGTTTAAGTAGTGTTTCTATTAATCTATCATAGATCTCCTGAGCTCTCTCTCTGTATACCCCGTTATGCATCTGTATTAAGGCTGAAAAGCAATTAAGCATTATATTGATTATCCTAATTGATTCTGACGTACCAATGTGTTTCTGAATGCCCTGACAAATCTTAAAAGCTCTCTCCGGATCTTTCTTAGCGATTGATTTAGCCCAGTTAGTTAGGACAACTATCTGATCGTCCTCGGAACATTTTCTAAGCAATATATCTAATAGATGCTCATCGGCTGGCTCAAGCAGATTTGAAATAGCGATTATTGCATCTATTTTTTTAGGTGTGTATACGATTTCATCAATTAATTGTACCGCTATTTCTTTTTCCCCTATTCTAAAATGTAGGGGGGCTATACGGCTTAGAACAATTGATCTATCTGATCTATCGGGAATCGCTCTAGCCCACTTCAATGCTAAATCAATGAATTTCTTTGCTTCAGTTATCTTATCTAATTCAATTAACGCTATAGCTACATTAATCAGACTTACCGCCTTATCATATTCCCACTCGGTGAGTTCATCAAGCCTTATGATTAATTCATTAGAGATTTCTTTAACTTTTTCAGGGAATTTAGCTACAGCAAATCTAGCAACTAAAGAGAGTGTTAAAGCTTCTTCCCTCTCATTTAATAAGTCATCCAATATCCTATCAGCAAATATAGAGATTCCCGCCCACTTTATGCGAGGTAGTAGTTCAGAGGCACTAACTAGGAATAATTTTCTCTCGGCCGGACTCTTTAATTCTTGTAAGATCCTAGTGAAGACATCTAAAACTGTTTCATAAATAGAATGATTTGATGACACATAATCACCAGTACTATCTTTGACTCTAATAATGCTAATAGTCAAAAATTAATCACTTGCTTTAGAAGATACATTATCTTAATAAAAATAGTTAATTTATTTATTATGCATCATGATATGTACCTCCATAATTACGTGACCTTAAAATGATATTAAGATGAATAGGAATCTGATATAACCCGGTGATCCTGTGTCTGCATCTATAGATATGCTTAGAGAGATGGCGTCGAGTAACGCGAAAATGGCAATTAAAATGGAACGTAAAGGCAACCTAGATGAAGCAATTGTATATTACTATCGAGCTATTACAGCGCTAAAAAAACTAATAAAGATGGAGGAGCGTAAATCGATTAGAAAAATCTATGAAGATAGATTAAAACAGTATGCTAAGAGAGTACTAGAACTATTAGATATGGTGAAGAGAGATAGTACTGTAAAGATATCAGGAACAGAAGAGAAGAGCGAGTTAAGACGAATGGTGAAAGAGGCTATTTTGGTAGAAAAGCCCGATGTTAAATGGGAGGATATTGCGGATTTAGAGAGGGCTAAAGAGGCATTAATGGAAGCGGTAATATGGCCTTTGAAGAGGCCAGATCTATTTAAGGGGTCTCGTAGGCCATGGAAAGGAGTATTGCTTTTTGGTCCGCCTGGCTGCGGCAAAACATTGCTAGCTAAGGCAGTCGCAAACAGTGTAAATGCGACTTTCTTTATAGTGGATTCATCTGTGATACTATCTAAGTGGCTTGGTGAATCTGAAAAAATAGTTAAAGAATTATTTAGGATGGCTAGAGAAAAACAACCCGCCATAATATTTATTGATGAAGTTGATGCAATAGCTTCGGCAAGGAGCGTGAACGAGCATGACGCTATTCATAGAGTTAAAACAGTTTTGTTAGCGGAGATGGATGGACTATATGCGAAACCAGATGAAAGATTACTTGTGATTGGAGCTACAAACATGCCCGAACTAATAGATCCGGCTTTTAGGCGCAGATTTGAGAAAAGAATATATGTACCGCTCCCTAGTTTCGACGCCAGAAAAGAGATCTTTAAAATCCATTTACAGGGGGTTAACATAAGTGATGATATAGATTTTAATAAGCTAGCTGAATTAACGGAAGGCTATACGGGTCATGATATCGCTCTACTAGCTAGAGAAGCGATAATGAGACCGATAAGAGAATTAGCTAGATCCGGTTTATTAGATCAGAAAGATGCTAAACCTAGACCTGTTAGAATGGAGGATTTTATAGCTGCGTTGAAGGTAATTCGACCAAGTGTGTCAAAAAAAGAGATAATCAAGTACGAGCAATGGGCTAGAATGTTTAGTAGTGGATAGTGATTTTGATGAGTGAAAAAGAACTTAGAAAAGAGAATGAAGAGAAGGCAAAAATTAAACAAGAAGAGAGAACAATCAGTGAAGAAGAGTTTGAAATAGATAACTACATCAAGGCTGAAGTCAAGGATACATCATTACTAAGACTTCTTGAGCAAGAGTTTGTTAAAAGTATTAGAAATGAAATAATACAATTATCAAAATCCGCAAGGTTTCCAAACTGGATAAATAAACCATGGGCAAGAATTAAGCCGCATAAGAATTTTGTAGAAACTTGGTATAATAAGTGGGCAAATGTCTTGTTGATT
>JAHQWF010000115.1 GCA_029856055.1 Candidatus Njordarchaeota archaeon
TTTCAAGACTCTTCTAGAGATAGCTCGGGAAAAAGAAATTGATAGCTCAATCCTCGAAGAGTTATTTAATGAGATCTCTATCGAGATAGGTGTAAATAACATAGAGGAATTAATAAGTAGTATTCATAATACACTGGGTGTCTACTTACCTCTTACACCCTCATTGGTTATTGAGTACCTAAAGAAAAAAAATTTGCTCATTAGATCATCCCTGATAAGAAAGATTATTCCAAGATATGAGAAAATTGGTTATATCCCCGTATCTACCGTGTCTAGTTTATTGCAAGATAAGGACCAAAACCTTATTGCCATAAAATCTGAAAATATACTCAAAAAATCCAATGTTTTCAAAGCCCCATCATTAATAAAAATATCAAAAGACTTTATACTTAAGAACCTGAATATACTAGGGTACAAATATACTTTATTTGGGGATGTAGTTTTACCGAGAATAGGTTATAGTATCATTTTACTACTACGCGATGAAAAAAATGAGCCCCTGCCAAATTATCTGTTCTTAAAGAGGTTTCTGGAGATTATAAGAAGAACGCGAGCTGGATTGTTCCAGAAGTTTGGAATTGCATTCGACGCTAACAAAATGGTTCCTGAAGATATTACTTGGATCTCGCGCTTAATCATAGTCAAAGCTCTTTCAAATGAAAGAAATATAACTGAGAGCAATGCTTTAAGACCAAACCATATATTTCTGTTTTGCTTGAAGTATGGTATTCCAATCTTCTATGAAGAGATACTTCAAAGTTACTTCAGTTTAATCGAAACAAACAACATAACATTTAGAAATGGTAAACTGAGATTACGAGTTGAGAAATCACCGTATCCAGTAACCAAATATTTTAATATGCGGTTACTCGCGCCGTATTTACCACATGAATGTATAGACTTACTAGGAGTAACAATTAAGAGAGAAAATATCGGGGTTCATTGTTTCACATATTTACAAGATGAGACAGTACAAGCGTTGATAAGTGATTATAGAATACCTTCCAAATTAGCTATGACTATTGAAAATGATCCTAAGAGATTATTGAGAGCAATGATTCTGTCAGGTAAAATAAGCACTATGGAGGAATATTTAAAGATAAAGAAGAAACTAAATATTGTTACAATAAATTATAACGAGATAGAAGATAAGATAGGTAAAACATCTACAGATATTCTCCAGAGAGTACTTCTAGAAAATTTCTAAAGTTCGAAACATAAAATTAACTTAACTTATATCTATTTATTTAGTTGGTTTTGAATAGCGCTTATTTCATTTTGTAGCTGATTTATTGTATTTTGTATTTGTACGAGAGATTGTCTAGCTTTCTCTATAGAATCTTTTACTTGTTTTTCCCGTTGGGTGAGCTTTTCAACAGCTTCCTCTATTGTCAAAGGCATAACAACTCCCGCACCAACGTCGATATAGACCTTTCCTATGACCTTTATTATACCATCTATGTAAACTCCCGCGCCAATACTTATCAATCCGTCCAATTTATCTGTAGTTACTTTTGATAACTCTTTAAGAGCTTGCTTAGCTTTAATTATTTCCGATAATATAACTGTATTTGTTTCGATCACTTGCTGGTGCAGAGATGCAATATTCTGTAACTCTATCAACTGTTCAAGTCTTACTTGTAGCGCCATTTGAAGCTTATTTGTCTCCGATTCTCCACTCACAACAATACCCCTCATAATAATTAATCTTCAATGTAAATAACCGGATTTTCAGAGAGAGCTATTTTCCTTAATTTGGGATTCCTTATTTCAGAGAGAGTTATTTCTTTAACACTAGTAACAGTTATTTCATTTCTTTTTAGGCCTTGTCTACCTAGCTCCGAGAAAAATTTCTCTAGTGCCTTGTTTTCATCTATAGCTATTATGTCTCTTTGAACTTCGTATCGCTTCTTAGCTCTACTATATCTTGCAGTTATTCTGAATGCCCTCACTTTAGTCAACACTACTCACCCCCTCGTTAAGAGATTCGCATTTAATGCTTTCCAATCCGTTTAGATATAGCTTAAAAATAATCTTTTTAACCTTTTAAATTCTTTTTAAATAATTGCTCTATTCGGAAGTCAAAATGCTAACGGAAATTAGCAATATTGCCACTGATATTGCTTGCGAAAAAACAAACAAGTCTGGGAATCTATTAATAAATATTGGATGATTCAGTAAGCTTGATAAGGTCCAGACGAAAATTAGATATTGCGTCAAAATAACTATTGTTGAGGTAATTAATGGCGTTTGAACTACATGTTTTTCGATCATTCTTTCCCTTAAATAATTTATAACTACAATACCCACTATAATCATTCCAAAAACCGTTGATAATACGCTTACTAATATTATTGGCTCATTCTTTATCGACGTTCCCGCGTTAAGTGCCAAGTAAGCTTGAGGAACTTGAGATAAAAGCGAGAAAAACGCAATAAGAACCATATCTGAAACATTTATGTTATCCAATTTTGAACCACCTCTATGCATTGTTACCAGTTTTTTCTTCTTTTAGAGATAGATTAATGATCTCATCTGCAGCATTCTTCAGAGCTACTGCAAAACCTGGCTCAAACCCCATAATTACTGCGATAGCACCCTCACTTTTTATCTTTTGTAGTATAGAAAGACATCTAGTATCCCTACTACCTACAATAATAACGTCTAATTCATTCTCTTTTAGTAGCTTCATCACTTCTACAGCCATCGCTACATGTATATCGCCTATAGTTATTATCCTTGGTTCGAACCCACTATTTGACAATGCTTTTATAAGAGTTGCTGGTGCATCAGAACTAAGGATTGCAACCGCTTTGTTGACATGTCCAAACTTCTCTGCTTTTTTCCTTATCTCGCTTAAGGATACACGTTTGCCACCGACTTTTCTAAGTAAATTAGGTCCATCAATAACAATACCTACCTCACGCGAACTATGCCTAAAGATTCTTTTAAAGTAATTGGATATCCTTGAGGGAAGCAATGATAGTATTGATTTCTCCTCTAGTCCACTGATACCCTCTATGTAGTCTACTTCTTCCTCTCCCATTTATAACCCTCCACGCAAAACAATATCGGTGATTTTAGATATTTAAAAATCTTAAGATCACTCTCTTGAGTATTTAGTTATTAGTATATCTCTGATAGAATTCAATGCTCTTCGCTTGACCCTTATATATCTCAGCAACTCTTTTAACGCCAAATTGGCCTCAAAAACGAACTCATTACGTTTCATAGCTCCTCTCAAATGCCTATTTAAATCATCTAGAAGCTTCCTTCTAACAAGATCTGTCCTTGTATCTAGTTCTGATAGCTTTTCTATTAGCGGAACGATATCCGGGTCTTCCTTTATTTTTTCACTTAACTCATAAACTACGCTTTTCTTTCGTCTAAGCTCCTCTAATTTAGCAGCCAAACTCTGAGCAATTTTTGCAACTGGTCGTCTTTCAACAGCCCTTTCTCTTAGCTCAGTCACTATCTCATCCTCTTTACTTAAGTATTCTTCGTAATTAGCTATAAACTTAATTAGATTCTCCCGTAACACCCCGTAGGCCGGTGCTTCCTCAATTTTTATTGCTAATTTCTTTCTACCTATCTCTCTAGTTATTAGTGCTAGTCCACCAACTGTAATAAAGAGGTACTCAAATAGTACTATGAGCGCGTTAAACAAGACTGCCGACTCTATCTCAAACTTAAATGTTATCACTTTATTTGCTGATGAGTAAACATCGGAATAAATCATCTTAGTTGACTGATAGCTAACAAGAAAGAATGGCCCCTTATTATATACTTTCTTAGTGTATACTGGAACTGGTAGCGCATTAGCGTTTTCTATAGTCACTTCATAAATTGATTCGATTTCTAGTTCAAAAAGATTTACTGATGCATTTAATATCGGCATTAGCGGTATTGATACTTCGAACGCATCGTCATGTTTGCTGATAGATGATTCATCTTCTAGCGGGTAAGTTATCGAGAGTTCATATGATTCACCACCGATAAGGGGATTCCTAAATGATACTCTAATAAAAGTGTAGTTCTCAAACTCCCCTTTCTCTAAAGTTGTTTCTTCAGTTATTTTAAGTGAACCAAACCGATCTTTCGCTGTCACCGTATCGGGATCAATATTACCTGCCAATCCCAGAACAATAGCCTGAGCTTTCCACTTGCTATCTTCGATTGAAATAGGTTCCTCTGGTGTTAATGTAGTGACTCTTATCTTATCTGTTATAGTTATTTTTCCATCAGCATTTATCTTAATGAATCTCTTAGCATACAGAACTTCCAAAGGCAATTGAATAGGGTCTTTTAATCGGTATACATAGGATATCTTAACTAAATCCGAGGAACTAATTGATGCATTAAATGGTGCAAGATTTTCTGTTTTCCAGAAAACCTTGTTGCCTTGTATTCCAAAACCCTCTCTTGGAGTCATCAAAGTATCGAGTATCTCGGAATATAGAGGCGGTATAACTTCGGTTCTTGACTCATTGATGTGTAATGGAAGTAAAATATCCCTAGTCAAATTTAGATAAAATCTAAGTGCTCCTTCGTACTCTTGGAAAGAAATCATCCCCGCAAGATCAGCCAGTATGGATATTCTGTATGTGTCTCCTTTACTTATCACCCTATTAATTAATACATTTAATGCAATATAGTCTCCTATCTCATAATAGTTTATTATGTGAGAATCAAAAAACGTATCCTTATCAAGCCATAAACTCATAACTCTTAGGTTAACTAGTTTATCTAGAATCGTTTTTTCATAAAATACAAGTATTGCATTGAATGAATTTTCATCTAGATTTTTTATCACTATTGTGTCATTTAGGCTGACCAATGAAAACTCGCTTATAGTTAGAGTTCTAGTAGTATTGACCGTGAGTTTTTGATCCCTAGATGGAAAGACAGGTATTTTTATACCATAATTAATGATCTCTCCCTTAGAAATTGCAGTTTTCTCATGAGAATATACTTGTTTAACATCAGTATTAATGAATCCCAATTGTAAAACGGGAATTATCAGAAGAGCTAAAAGTAATGGACCTTTGAAATTTCTTAAATAAATCGTAGCCATCTTTACAAGCCCTCAACAGTCATTATTAATTTTTGGTGATCATGACTTATGCTTCATTATTCTCCAAATACAGTTAAATATTTTATCTTTTGCTATAATGTTGATCCTCAACGCTTTTTAATCTACATATTAAACATGTTAATAAAATGATAAATTTATCTTGAGAAACATACTACAAACTATTGCTAATTAAATACTAGATTTCTATTCCCCGCTTCATCCACTTTTATCAATTATGCAAATTTTTAGTAGTAGATGAAACTGTTCTCACGTTCCATCCTCCCATAATAGAAGGACTTCATCGAGAGCATTTAGGGGCAGAAACTCCTCACGAAAAAAGCTGGGATTCCCAATAGTTCAAAAGCAACAGCGCATGGTGTATGGTGGTCAGCGGAGCTTGGATCCCGTCTTCTCTTATCAGGCTGTATGTTGCTAAGACATCTCTATCGAAGATTAGGCCGCATTTCTCGCATCTTAGTAGGCCCTCCGCCCAATTGAGATCAGTTTTGATCCACATGTTAAACAGAGACTTGATGTTTTATATGCGTTGATGCATCTTATCTCTAGTCTGCTCTGTAGTCTATGAATTTTATGAATTTATTGATAGAAGATGTTTAATTTTCGCTGATAAGCGACTGTCTTTAGATTACTCAACATGGCTTAATCTGATTTAAACTAAAAACTATAACTAATAAAGACTATCACATTTTAAGATTATTGGATCATATTACAATTATACTGAATTGCATCTAATACTTAATACTTATTATATCGGGAGGAAAAATGCCAACTAATTTGCCTACAGAAGCTCAATTAGCTTGGCAAAAATACCTAGAGGCCAAAACTACTGAGGAAAAAATAAGAGCTTTAGAGGAGTTTATCTCATTAGTGCCTAAGCATAAAGGTACTGAAAAACTACTCATGAATGCTAAAAAATCATTAACTAAGCTTAAATTAGAGTTATCCAAAAAACGGGAGATGAGGAAGGGCACAGGTATTCATCCTGCATTCTCGATACCGAAGGAAGAAGATGCCCAACTTACGATATTTGGCTTACCTGGAACTGGAAAAACAGCTTTATTTAACTACCTAACGCAAAACAATTTACCGATAGGTAAACCAACTTTACTTCCTAATGTTGGGATATTTAAGTATGGAGGCGCATTCTTCCAAGTGATAGATCTCCCACCTATATTTTCTGAAAACATAGATTCTACACCAAATGGGAGATCAATAATATCTCTAGTTAGGAATTCTGATTTAATTCTAATCACAATAGATGCCACACAAGATATTTCATGGCAAGCTGAAACGATCTCTAAAGTTCTACTTTCATCCAGAGTGATTTTCAATAAACCTAAACCCCCAATTAGG
>JAHQWF010000111.1 GCA_029856055.1 Candidatus Njordarchaeota archaeon
CTCTTAACTCGAGTTTATTATTGAATGGAGGGAGATTTGGATTCTACTGCGCTAATACATCAATAGGTGTTGATTACGCCTACGTGAGATATTTCAATATAACTGATATTACGGGATTGAATCTAAAGATATTAAATATAGAGAATGGGACAATAAATAATGATGCTCTCGAGTTCACATACGAAACTAGTAATTACGTAAGGTTATTTTCTAATTATCTTTATGTACCAAACGACGCATTATTAAACGTGATCGCAAATGATATTTTTGGAACAACTATCACTAACATAACCATTAATCCCTCAGATACTATAATCATACCAATTAATGTGCATTCCTTTAAGATTAAGAATAATAGGGATGATATTTTTGTACACATAACAATTCGCAAAATAAATGGTGTATTGAATTGGTCTGAGTGGCTTTCACCTGGTGAATATTCCGAATATATATTGCCAGACGATCGTTATATCTTGCGTATTGATTATAGTAGCGATATTGAACAAGCCGCAGAAATAGAATTAAATTTGGATAAAGATGTTTACTTTATGATAAATGGTACGGTTATTGGTGATATACTACTGGAGCTACAGAAAGTAAATAATACGATAATGAATAGTATTCATAGTATTAACTTATACATAAACACACTTGACTCAAGTTTGGATAATATAAGTATAAACCTTCGTGTAAGTATAAATAACATTAATTCTACTATTTGTGAGATGTTTTCTAAAATTACTTTAGATATCAACAATACTTACTCGAACCTTAATACATCTATCAGCGTATTAGAGGCTAAGTTAACCAATACGGAGAGCTTTTTAAGAGAATTAAATTTGACTTTGGAGAATGAATTATCTGGCTTGAATTCTTCTATTAACGCGATTTATCTCGATTTTAGAAATAATTTATCGATTATACACACAGATATCAATAAATTAACTATAGATATATCAAATAATCTAACGATAATAAACTCAAGTATAATGAAATTAATCTATGATGTGACTAACTCGATTTTCTCTATTAATAATACAATAAACTCATTGCTTTTCGATCTAAGCAGCAAAGTAGTAGAGATGAACACGAGTATAGGGCGCATGATACTTAATTTATCAAATCAAGTTATTAATATCAATTCTTCAATAAATGAGATCTTATTATCTGTTTGGAATAATTTAGTCTCATATAATTCAACAATCAGAGCTTTAATACAAAATATTAGTGCTATGTTCGATTTCGATAGAACTAAGATATATTCAACTATTCTAGACATTAAAAATGAAATAATATACGTTAATTCATCTTTATGGAACATTACAATTGATTTAGATGATTCTCTTTTTGCATTTAATACGAGTTTAAATAACCTCATTGCTGATATCTCGAACGGTATATTGTTGTTAAACTCAGAGATAAGTTTTCTTAATCAAACAATTTTAGTCAATCTATATGACATGCAACTAAATTTATCGAAATCATTACTAATATCTCTGGATCAGATAGATAACTTAAGCGATTATCTTTTCTCCTTAGTAAATATATTCAAAATCAAGATACTAAACAAATATACTGGCGAACCAATTCAAGATCCATTGTTAAGATTATATGTAAATGGCACATTAACGGAGGATAAGAGGATAGCCACGATAGGTGAATGTTTGGATATCGAAGTAAAAGATTATTGGAATAGAACTTTGTGGTGGAATGTAACAAAGAACCGGGATGTTAGAATTTACTTAAATTACGGTAAGCTCATCATATTGAATGAAAGAGACGTATCAATTACTGTATCTATAAATCCTCCAAATATTTCTAAGACATTGATTCTAATAGTACCGCCGTTAGAAGCATATGAATTATACCTATTTAGTGATTCAGAGTACAATATTACAATTAAGATAGATGGTTCAGTTTATCTTAATGGCACATTTGGTTTTGATTCCGAGTATAATGGTGAGCCCTTACTATTTATCAAGGTTGAGAATACGGATGTTATAAGTATTAAAGAGAAGCAAAGTTATGATTTCATTAATTTATTCATTGGTTTACTTTCGGGAATTGGTATTAGTTCGATTTCTATGGGTATGTATAAATATGTATTCTCTAAGAGATATCTGATTAGGGCGGAGGATTTGCTAAGGAGGATTCTTGAAAACAGTGAGATCAGAGAATTACTTTCAAGCGAAACAGATGATGTAGAAGATATTTGAAACATTAACAATAATAATAATAAAAACATGCTAAATGAAAAATAGATGCTTGATAAACTACTATCTTTTTATTTTATCTAATATTAAGATACTATTTTTCTGGAGCTTCTAATCACTTTTTATAGGGGAATAAAAGGTGACTAAGAAATATGATGTAGTAATAATTGGGGCTGGACCAGCAGGGATCTTTGCGGCATTAGAGCTTGTAAAGCGTGCTAAAGATAAATTATCAATCCTCTTGGTTGAAAAAGGCGGAGACTTAAGGGAAAGAAAGCTTAAAAAAGATTTTCTGAGTGGCTGGGGTGGGGCCGGAGCATTTAGCGATGGAAAAATAACTCTAAGTCCAGATATAGGTGGTTGGTTAACAAGTTTGTTGAGTTGGCGTGAAGTCGAGTCTTTAATAAACTATGTAGATAGTATTTGGGAAGAACTTGCTCCTGAGGCTGGTTATTATCCCTATAATGAAGATGCGGTAGCCGAATTAGCATCTAGAGCTAGAAAGCACCATCTTAAATTGATTCCTTACAAGATAAGACATTTAGGATCTGATTACGCCCCCAAAGCAGTTGAGAAGGCGAAAAAAATACTAGAAAAAAATATTGAAATCAAATTACATACCGCGGCCGAAAACATAATTGTGCATAACGGTAAAGTAAAAGGTGTTATGCTAGACACTAGCGAAGTTATAGAAGCTAAATATGTCATAGTTGCTCCTGGGAGATACGGTGCTTCATGGCTCACTAAGGAGATGAATAGATTAGGTGTACCACTCAAGATAAATCCCGTTGATATAGGAGTGAGAGTAGAGGTAAATTACGAGGTAATGGAGGAATTAACAAGTATATTATATGAACCTAAGTTACTTTATTATTCTCCTACATATGATGATGTAGTTAGAACCTTCTGCGCTAATCCAAGGGGTTTCGTGATAAAAGAGAGATACGAGGACGTGATAACTACGAACGGACATGCCTATGAAAAAAGAAAAAGCGATAATACAAATTTTGCGTTATTGATTAGTTCTAATTTCACGGAACCATTTAAGGATCCGATCTCTTATGGGAAACACATAGCTAGATTAGCGAATCTTCTCAGCGGGGGGTCTGTTATAATACAGAGACTTGGGGACTTAAAGAGGGGCAGACGAAGTACAAATAATAGGCTTGCTAAATCGATTGTTGAACCCACATTAGATACAGCAGTACCAGGGGATATAAGTTATGTTCTGCCTCATAGACATCTAGTGGGAATATTAGAAGCCTTAAAAGCACTTGATAATTTGTCTCCTGGACTATATAGCGATCATACATTGTTATATGTAGCGGAAGTCAAGTTTTATTCATCAAGAGTAGATGTCACGCCAGAAATGGAAACAAAAACTGTTAAGAACTTATTTGCTATAGGCGATGGCGCTGGCATAAGTAGAGGTCTCGCACAAGCCAGCGCGACAGGCGTAATAGCAGCTAGAACAATACTAAAACGCGAATTAAATCTAACTCTTAAGCAGTGAATTCTTCTCATTATCCTCTTGATATTCGCTAAAAAGAACTTTAATCACTTGATCTAATGTTTTTTGGCCAATACCTTCTACATCTACATCCCATCTTTTTACTTTTAGTATTGCATTATATGGAGTTTTATATATTTTCAAAATTTTCCTTGCGCGCATGACACTAATACCAGGTAAGCCAGATAGGAAAAACAACTGCTTTGTTTGAATGTTTTTTAATTTTGGCTTAGACCTAACAACCGGATAAATCCTCTTCTTTTTCTCGCGAGCCTCTTTTCTCGCATTGATTAGCAAACCCATTAGAATATTAGCCCCGTGGTTCTCATCAAATGTCTTAATGATCCGGACACCCTTAGCTTCAATTTCCCTTAAGGCGCCCTCGTATTGATTTGGGTGGATCCTAATTTCTTCTTCTGTTACATGCCAAAGGCGTCGAGATATTTTGTATCGTCTAACTGGTACAAGCAGAACATTATGTATAGGATCCATCCTTACAGCTAATCCTCCTTCTAGGAGAAGAATAGGTTTCTCATATGTTGCGATTAGAGCTTCAATCTGGTCTTTTAGTCTTAATCTACCTTCAGATGTCCCAAAGAGGCTTCGACAGAAATCTTGGACAGTCTTTCTTTCAATAGCATAACCCGATGGTAACAATATATCCCCAATCTCTAATTTCTCTACTCTGAATGGAATATTCTTTTGTTTCAATTTATCTATAAACAACGTCACAGAATTTTCCCTGTGAATATTCCTTACCTCATGTATATCAATTATTACCTCAGGATACCGCCCTAAAAGATCTACTTGAGTCAATCTATTGCACCTTTTATTGCAGATATATCATAATGCTACATTCAAGCATTGATATTTCCATTGACAATTACTTATAATAATAATGCTAAAGGAATATTAAATGACATGAATAATAATTAATCTAAATTAAACTAAATGCAAAATAAGATGATTTTAATGAATTGGATGGCTAAAAGAAAACAAAAAGGTTATAGTGCTGAAAGAGAATTAGTGAACATGCTAAAAGAATTAAGTGTCTGGGCAACAAGAATTCCAGTAAGTGCTGTTGGTCAACCACTGCCAGATGTTTTAGCCATATCTAAAGGAGTGATACACGGATTCGAAATAAAAGTTTCGAGTGATTCTAGAAGGATATATTACAGGAAGGCATTTGATAATTTGTTAGAATGGCTTAACGCTATGTACAGAGAGAATATTGATGCAATTGCTTGGCTAGCTGTGAAATTTAGAGGGAAGAAGTGGCGTTTTTACAGGATAACAACAAATACCGAAAAAATCAAGGCGGAGATTAATTTCGGACTAACTTTTACCCAATTAATGAAAATATTAAGATCTGAAGAGAAATAAAGAAAGATACCATGTTTAATTCTATACCTTACATTAATATTTCCTAATCAGAGAGTTCTAATTTAAGAGGTGACATACGATGTCTACTATACTTGGACGAGAAGGTGAAAAAAGATTTCTGCTTGGTAATGAAGCAATTGCAAGAGGAGTTCTAGAGGCTGGAGTCGGTTACGTATCTACTTATCCTGGTACTCCAAGCTCAGAGATTGTTGATACTCTAGCCCAAATTTCAAAGCAAACAGGGATATACGTAGAGTATTCCACTAATGAGAAAGTAGCGTATGAATCGGCGTTCTCAGCCGCTCTATCTGGCGTAAGAAGTTTCTTCGCAGCTAAGCACGTGGGGATTAATGTAGCGGCAGATGCCATTGCGACTTCAGCATATATCGGAACTAATGCTGGATTTGTTTTTGTGTCAGCTGACGATCCTTTTGCACATAGTTCTCAAAACGAGCAAGATAATAGGCATTATGCTAGATTATTTGGACTTATTATGCTTGAACCGGGTAATCCGCAAGAAGCAAAAGACATGATTCTTGAAGGATACAAAATATCTGAAGAAATAGGTCACCCTGTAATGATTCGCACCACAACAAGGGTAGCGCATGCTAGAGGGATAGTCAAGTTAGGTACATTGAACAAGATAATACGTAAAGGAAGATTTAATAAAAACCCATCAAGATATGTAGTCGTCCCAGTTAACGCAAGAAGAAACCATGCTAAATTAATACAGAGATTGAATAAGGCAAAAGAATTATCTGAGAAAAGTACTTTAAATAAGATGATAGAAATAAATGGATCTGAGACGCCTAATGGTCAGTTAGGCATAATATCTTCTGGCGTCGCGTATCATTATGCTTTAGAAGAAATTAAAAAACTTAATATCTCAGCAAAATTGCTTAAATTAGGATTCTCTTATCCTCTACCAGAAAATAAAATTGTCAATTTTCTTCGAGATCTAGATACTGTGCTAATAGTGGAGGAAGTTGATCCAGTTTTAGAAATAGATATCAAGGCTATCGCTAAAACTCATGATTTACCAGTAAAAATTTTGGGGAAGGAAATATTTCCAAGAATATACGAGTTAAGACCAGAAATCGTTGAGAAGGGAATAAAAATTGCTGCAGGATTGGATACTGGTAAAATAAAGCCTCTCGACTACGATACACCTATAAATGTACTCGGGATAAATATACCGAAAAGACCACCAGTTTTATGTCCAGGTTGTCCTCATAGGGCTTCTTACTATGCTGTTAAAACAGCTCTTCTTGAGCTAAGAGAGAACCCCAAGAATGTTGTTTTCCCAACTGATATAGGTTGCATGACGCTAGGAATAATGCCTCCATATCTGATGGGAGATATTCTTCTATGCATGGGTTCTAGTTTAGGTACATCATGTGGTTTAAGTGAATCTACTGACCAACCTGTTGTAGCATTCATAGGTGACTCTACATTTTTTCACGCAGGATTACCAGGACTAGCAAACGCTATCTATAATAGACATCCATTTATTTTAGTTGTATTAGATAATCAGATAACTGCTATGACCGGATTTCAACCTGCTCCATCAACAGGATTCAGAGCTAATTTTGAGAAATCGAAGATAATCAAAATATCTGATGTAGCAAAAGCACTAGGCGCTGATTTTGTAGCTGAAGTTGATTCAGTATTAGAGTGGAATAAGGCCAAAGAGGTCTTCAAGGAAGCTTGGAAGACATATAAAAATGGAGGGGTTGCAGTTGTTGTGTATAGGCATTGGTGTGCATTGACTGAAAGAAGATTGTTTGGTCATGCTGGAATGGGAGGCAGATACGAAATTTCTCCAGAAAAATGTGTCGACTGCGGAATTTGTTACAAGGTATTCAACTGCCCAGCAATTTTATATGATAAAGAAAAGAAAAAGCCGTACATTAGAGATGATATTTGCTTAGCTTGCGGAGTTTGTACACAGATATGCCCCGTAAATGCCATTATAAGATACGAAAAATAACGTAAACTTTTTATACATTAACCTATCTCACTTCTTATTTATCCTTCCCTAAAATTGGAAGGATACCTAGCACGAGCTAGGTTCGTGATAAGTTGAGGTAATAAGTCGTGGAAGGAGTAAGAACAATAAAAATCGCAAATTTAAAACCCAGCTCAAAGAGAATAAATTTAAAGGCTCGCGTTCTAGAGATAAGTGAGAGTAAAGAAGTAGTTTCAAGGAAATCTGGAGAGCAAAGAAAATTGGCAGAAGCATTGATTGGAGATGAAACAGGAGTTATTCTATTAACATTATGGGATGATAAAGTAGAATCGGTTGAAGTGGGAGGAACATACGACATAAAGAATGCTTTCGTGACAGTTTTCAAAGGATCAATGAGATTAAATGTGGGAAAATATGGTGAAATTGAAAAAAGCGATGAGGAAATAGCTGAAGAAGATGTGAATAAAGAACGTAACCTTTCTGAAGAAAAAGTTAGTTTTAGACGAAATCATTACTCTAGAGGAAGGTACGGAAGACGTGATCAATATAGATAAGTAATTTTTCTGAAGGACAATAGATCATTTTTTCTGTAGCATTTTTAATAATTCTTTTTTACTCATTATGGCGCTTTCTAAATCGCTTACCTCAATTATAAATGGACCACTATATCCAAGAGATATTACTTTTTGTAACAATGCTTCGAAATCAATTTCGCCTTTCCCTACTGCCAGTAAATCATCACCATCCTTTAGATCACGTAGATGTATATTGACGCAATATTTAATTATAGTAGAAAAAACTTCGGGAGGGCGTCCCAAAAGCTGAGCTTGAACAGTATCGAAGGTTATTCCAAGATACTTGCTTTTTATTTTTTCTATTATGAATAAGAGTTCCCCCGGCTTCCCAATATCAAAATTATCAGCGCGAGTTTCTAACGCGAGTTTTATACCGGTATCTTCAGCTTTATCTAAAAGAATTGATAAGCTCTCAAGCAAGATATTGATAGTCTTACGGTACATGACTTTACATGGGAGAAAGCATAATCCTGCGTGAATTGTCACTAATTTTGCATTTATATCGTAACCTAAATCAAGCGTACTAATAATCTCTTTAATAGAGAATTCTCTTACTTCTCGATTATGATCTGCGAGATTAATAGAGTAAAATGGTGCGTGAAGCTGCAAAATCAAACCTAGTTCATTTGAGAGACTAGTTATCTTTCTTTTAATTCTCCTATTGATCTTTGAGCTTTTATAATATGGATAAGAACTAATTATCTCTATCGCATTAAAATTATATTTGTGAGCAATTTTAATAGCGTTGATCAAATCAACTTTCTTACCAGAAAAAACTGATGTAGAAATGCCTATCTTATAATTCATAAGACATCACAAAGCATATTTCTAATTCTCATAACTAAATCCTCTCTAACAGTAGCTATAATCAGTTTCTTAGGGCTATTTCTTACCGTTTTTCTAAAGAACCTCAAAACATCTACTAATTCATGCAGATTATATGGTAAATGATAAGGAGAAGGGGGAGGTCCTATAATAGCTAAATCACTAATTGCTTTGCTCAGTATTTTGGGTTCACTGTGTTTCATTAAAGCATATAAATGAGTAACATTCATAGCAAAATGTACATTTCCTAGAGATTTCCTTAACGCCTCTGCATCACTCACAGTTCGCACTAAGTCAAATTCATAAGGATAATTCTCTACTAGAATCTTAACATTATATTCTTCGGAATAATGTAAAAGGGAACTTAAACGCCTATTAGTTCTTCTAATCGCCTCATTTACGTTAAGTCTCTCGGGATAAAATAACATGCCAGCTCTAATAATTAATGTATCTGAATCCAATAAATGAGCTATCTCAATAGATTTAATTAATTGTCTTAGAGCTAATTCCCCAATCTCATCATCTAAAGAAGCTATATTTTGTGTAAAAGAGGGCGACTTAAGGTTAATTCCTATACCAAGTTTCGATGCCTCGTGTTTGATTTTGTTTATTTGCCTATAACTTATTTTAAGAGATATTTGAGGTTCTACTAAAAATATGTTAACAAAATCAAATCCATTTATTTTAGCATAAGACAAAATATCAGAAATGCTTTTTTTCAAATTTAAAATAGATGAGATGCCTATCTCCAAGCTTAATCACTCTTAATTTCTTTAAAATATCCCTCTAAAACTGCTCGACTTTGTATCGCTTTATCCTTATTTGAAACCTCGAAGATCAGTGGGACATTAATATTATCCTTAATAATTCTCCTAACTAATTCTCTATAATTAATTTCTCCCTCGCCAACAGCAAGCAATAAACTTTTCCCTCGAGGAGAATCACTTATGTGCATATTAACAATATTTCCTTTTAATGATTCATAATAAATAAGAGGATCGCCAACCGCATTAGCTTGAACCACATCAAAGGTTATTCCTAAATTTTCATGAGAAACCGTCTCCAGAATAAATAGTAAATCTTCTAATCTGCCCAGATCTAGTCTTCCACCGCGATTTTCTATTGCTAGGGTAATATTATAGTTTTTAGCGAATTTTAAAAGATCAGTTATTGAGTCAGCCAATATTGTTAGAGCCTTTTTTCTGTCTAATTGACAAGGTAAGAAACACAGACCTAAATGTAAAGTTACTAAAGAGGACTCCAATTTATAAGCAAGGGATATTGTGTCTCTAATGATTTTCATAGACACATTTTTAATCTTAGGGTTAAAACTAGACAGATTCAAACTATGAAATGGTGCATGTAACTGGATTCTCAAATTATATGAATTGGCTAGCTCTCTTATTTCCCTGATTTTTCCATCACTTATCTCATCAGGTAAAACATCTGGGGTTTCACAGAAAATCTCAACAACTTTGAAATCATTTTGTATAGCAAATTTAATGGTCTCTATAACAGCATTCTCATAACTATCCGCAAGCGATGATGATAAACCATATAGTAATTTCATAGTTGCTCACGTATATAATCCATTAATAACCTTGTAACTGTAGCATCGATAGATGCTATAACTAAATAATCAGGTTTCACCCAATTGTATAGTTTAATAAACTCGTAATAACTATGCGTGATTGATTGAATAAAATTACTTTTTTCCCAAGGGGATGGTCTAAGCCCAACATATACTAATTTGATCCTACTCAGCACTTTCTTACTACAATGTTTAACTAGGTAATCTGTGGAACTCCTGGTCTCTAGTAAATGTGGTATATTAAGTGCAAAACCAACATTGTTGTATTCCTTAATGAATTCATATATATATGAAAAACTCTCAGCACGCCTTAATACTTCGTACGGATAATAATAATTCTCTAATAAAAGTAGTAGGTTATTGCGTGATGCTAAGTCCGCCAAAAATCCAAGGTTTTCTCTCAATATATCAAGCATTTTATCTCTACATTTTTTCTCGATATGAAACATCATTCCTGGTTTAATAATTACGGCTTCGGCACCCACCTCTGCTGCTAATTTAATTGTCTCAACATATTCTTCTAATGTAACTTCCCTTATTCCCTTCAGTATGCTTGTCAAGTTCTCAGCGAAACTAGGAGCTCTTAGTGTTATTCTTAGATCAGATAGATTCTCTCTCATTTTATTTATCATTTCTCTAAGTTTCTCCCCCGTTAAGAATGGGGGAATTAAGAAGGCATCAAGATAATTCAATTTATGTTCCATTAAGAAATCTTTCATTTTGTTAGTAGTGTCCACTGTGTCACCAGAGAAAAACTGTATCGATGATATACCTATTAACATCTATACCCCACCAGTTGTCCGTAGAATATTTCTTATAATTAATTCTGAATCTATTTAATATCTATCTGAAATCCATCCTCAAATGCCCTAATATTTAGATCTATAATCTTCTGATCCTTACCAATGAATAATTGTCTTATCGCTTCTTTTCCAGAGATAGCTGATAATGGGAATCCAGGTACTTTGAATGAAGCTCCTACTAGTATGGTGTTTTGAAGAATTGGATTACCTAGTCTATTCGCTTTTTCTAAGGCGTTTATTTCAACTAAGTTCGAAGTCACTTTTTTGATCGCGGATATTATATCATCTAGAGGCGGATACTCCTCTAATCCAGCCGTAACTGACGGTGGTGGTATAGGATTTAAATTCAATACTACATAGCCATTTTCTTTGAGCATAGATATATTCCTTAGAGCTTCAACCGGCTCTAATCCGATAATAAGATCAACATTACCTTTTTTTATAAGAGGGGAGTAAACATCACCGATCCTTAGAGTAGCAATTACTCGACCATATCTCTGAGATAATCCATGAATTTCGCTCATTATAGCGTTTTTTCCCTCTATCAATGCTGCTTCAGCTATTATAGATGTGGCCGTAAGGATTCCTAAACCTCCAACTCCAGCAACTAGAATATTATATTCACTATTGCTCATTATTAACACCAATCTCTTATTAAAAACATATTGAAGAAAGCAGTAAAATCAAGATTTTAAGTCTTAAACATATTCAATCTATCGTACATTCATTTGTTTTAGAAACATATATGCCGTAATGGAGCTTTATCGGGTATTTCTCGTGCTCAACATTAACTAAACTTTTTTTAAACAAATTACCAAACTCCTTTTTTTCCCTATATGTATCGCTCGTAGTTACTAACCCTTCGAGTTTAGGTGGCAATTTATCGAATAATCCAGCTAAAATTTCCCACCAAAGATATTCATAAGCTATAATCGGCTCTAGATGTGTATCATAATTACCATAAAGTATCATCTCATCCTCCATTAATTTTAATTCATTTAGAATTTCTTCACCTAATTTTCTTGAAATTGCATTCCATAATTTTTTATTTAGCTCTGGAATTATCCCATCTACCACGAATTTCAACAATTTATCGACGTTCTCGCTCAGTACAATGTCCTCCTTCTCTTCCCGATATATTAGCCAGATCTTAAGTAGATCGATCCCAACCCTTCTCCATATTCTAACAAGATAGCAATTATTCATACTAAATATCTCCTCTCGAATCTATAGTATTTCAACTTCGAGAATTATTTCAAAACCATTCTTCACCTCATTTATAACAGGATCTCTAATAATTACATTTTTCAATATTATTCTTTTGAAAATACCTATAATAGCACCTTTAAACAAGTTGGCAATTAACTTTATGATTTCAGCATCTAATAGGTGATTTTCAACATATACTCTGAAGATCCCCCTTCCATCTCTCAATCTAATCGCCTCTGCTTTAACTCCCTCAGACAGCATCGAAACCAGATTCGCTACGATCGAGAAAACATTTTCTTCTGGAGAATCCTGTAAAGGTGCGATTAAATCATATGCCTCATCTATTATCGCTAAACCAACGCTTTCGGCAATTCTAAAAGCCTCGTTACCGAAAACCTTCAGAAATGCTCTCCCTATAGAACTAATGATCTTCTTCGGCAAAATTTTTCTTGTTTTCTCTGCAATATCCTTTATATACCACACTCTATAAGCCCCCACCTTCCGCTCTGATAAGATACCTGCGGCTTTTAATTGCCCCAAGTATTTTGATACCGTTATTCTACTTATACCTGTTTTCTCAGAGATCTCTTTCGCAGTCAAACCCCACTGGTAGTTTTTTAGAACATTTATTATTTTTTTCTCTATGCTCAGTTTAAACACCTAATACTCCTTAATATTATCTAAGTGTTATATCACTTTATCAAAATGTTAACTAATATTATTATTTATATACTATTATTACGTTAAAGTATGTAGAGCATTTTAATCCTTTAATCAATTATTGGTGAAATAATTATGCCTGAAGGAGTATTTTTAATGAGGTGGGACCCAAGATTAGGTCCTGATATCTTGGGCATGTATCCATCAGAAGCAATGATTACCAGAGATGAACTCATAGAGATTTTTGGTTCTCTTCTTCTTCACGAGGAGGAAAGAAAAGAGGGTTTTTATACATTTAAAACTGTAGGAGCTTCTAGACTTGATGTAGTAGCTTATTACTCTGGGGAAGAACTTAATCAAATATTTGGCGTTATATTGAGTCCAGGCGAGAAGCCTGAGGATTATAGAGGCGGGTTAGTAAGATTAGCATTAAAGACCTTTAAGTTAGGAGAAGTCTCTATAGATAGTGAGGAAAAATGGAGTGAAATTTGGTCCTGGTTACTAAATTATCCTTCGATGTCATTAGAACAAAGACTAGGTGACGTATTTCAGGATGTAGAAAGCTACAAGTTATTAGAGATATTAGTAGAAGAAGGTATTGCTACTATAGATGACGTGGTATTAAAGATGAAAACTGAATTCCCGACACTATTGAAGGATGTCATAATAACATATGTACATACATTAGAAGCATTAAATGTCTTCTCAACAAAGTACGATGAAAAAGCTTTAGTTGAGAGAGTCTATTTACTTAAAGACGTATTATTCCATAGAAGAAAACCAGAGTTATTTGAAAAAATATCGAAGGAGATACCTACACTACGTGATAAATGGGAGGTATTTGCTAAGAGATATTATGAGAGTGAATGGATAAATGATAAAGAGATATTGCCTAGAATTCTAGGTGATGCAAGTAAATACAAAGTGATTTTAGAGTTTAGAAAACGTGGAGTAATAAGTGTTCAAGAGGCCAATTCTATGGGCTGGGGGGATGTAGTTGAGGAACTTAGGGCTCATGACATAATTGACAAGTATGAAGAATCATATTATTTATTTAGCGACCCTACCGTTGCATATGTATTTCCACGATACGCGATAGCGAGAGTTGTAGAGAAACTAAAAAATGGAGAAACAGAGAAAAATTTAGTTATCGATTACTTACGAATGCTTAGAGAGGCTTATTCCCGAACATGAGATTTGAATAGAATAATTTGGATTAAAATGGACATATGTAATTATAATCCTAACAACTTTTTTAATAAAATAAATAAATATTAATATTTTTTAAGATATTTTATATCGATGATAATCAACTTATTAGAGAAACAGTAGCTATATCCTTCTCTTTCCTAATAGGAGAGGATTTAATAAACTCCATTAAGCCTCTTAAGAGATTAGTGACAGATAAAAATAGCTCTGTTAGAAAAGCGGCTTGTGCTTGTAGTGCTATTATGGAGAATATGGATAAAATCGATGGATCGGAATATAAAGAAGCTATTTGGTATTTAATTAACAGTAGATGGACAAAAGGAATAAAACATGCATTAATAATCTCAATAAGAGATAATTTAGATAAATTCGATGACATAGAGATTCAATATAATATTAAATAAACTTGTTAAAGTTCCAAAGACATCTATTATATCAACATTAATTGATGCAAGCCACTATCAATAAACTAGATAACAAGTTTACTAAAGATCTTTTAAGAAGATACTTGAACAACATCAGGGGAAGAAGAGAACTATTGAAATCAGCTATAAACTTAATAATAAGTGCGACTAACAAAGTAAGTATAGACGAAGTAAAAAATATAATTATGCAATCAGATTTACGCACTAAAGATAAAAAAAGCGCTTATAGATGCGATCTTAAAGCATACTAATAACCACTGATTCTCTCGATCTTAAATAAGACTGTACCGCCTTTTGTTAAAGGTGGGCCGGGATCTGGACAATTAATATAACCTTCATCTGGATTATCGCCAATACCTATGTCATCCAAATTAACCCCATGTGAAGCTGCATAAACTACAGATGTCATTGATAGAAGTGCGTGAATACATACTGGCGCACTTTTAGAGCTATCTATATAATATTTATCAAAAATTATGGTGTCACCAACTTTATATAAGGGGCAATATCCCTTTATTTTCTTTACAGTAATTTTTATTTTATATGCCAATGTAGACTCCTTTAAACCATATTACAATAACTTAAAAATCCACTGATTATTTCCTAATTAAACTTAGCATATAAAGAAAGTAGAGAAAATTGGTCATTACAATGCCTAAGCATCACATCCAAATTGGTAAACTATCATTAGAATCTTCTAAGGATTTCGAATGGGACGATATTTTAGAGATAGCCAAAGACATTAAGAAGTTTGCAAAATGGGATCCAGAAAATAAGAAATGGATAGCAAATTGGAGAATAATCACTAATTTGAGTACTGTAAAAAGAGTCATATCAAGGATAAGGAAGATAGATCCTTCTTACAGCTCTGAATTAGAGAGCGCGATTAATAGAATTATTAATCAAATACCAAAATTCCATGCATCTAGTGAATCTATACTACTTTTATCACTGGATGCTGATCCTTATGAACTGATAGAAAAATTGAATGTAAACCGCAAAAACGCAGAAATAGTTTTTAGGAAAGTCAATTTAGAGGAATTTAATGGACTTAAAGTCCCATACATCTCTATCCCGAAGGAAGTTGCTAGAAATGAAAGAGATAGGTTACTAAATGTATTTCCTCAAATGCTCAGAGAAATTTTTGAATCAATAGATAAAGATTTGCTTGAAGAGAGAGTCAGAGTTTATCCCATTAGTCCAAGAAAAATATTAATAGATCTAGGACGAATAAAAAATAAAGAACTTGAGGAAGAACTTATAAAATTAGGAGAAATCAAACTATTCATTGAAGATGCTTCTGGAGAACTAAAGGAAAAAGTCTATAAATTACATAAACGAATAGTCAGTGAGAAAGGATATATCAAGATTATTCTTCCATCATACGCAATAGGTGTAGTCGAGGGCATATTGAATAGATATGATTTAGAGGTCGATATAGATTACGGCATAATTCTGAAAGAAATTGAAACAATTAGATCCAAAGTCACATTAATGCGGCATCAGCTAGAAGCATTCAACGCATGGAAGCAAATGGGTAATAGAGGAACTATTGTGATTCCTACGGGAGGCGGAAAAACGTTTGTTGCATTAGAAGCTATAGCTGACCTAAAGTTACCTACCTTAATACTTGTTCCTAATAAATGGCTTCTCAAACAATGGGCTTCTCGGATATACACGTATCTCGGTGTTCCAAAAGGCATGATAGGTATATTAGGTGGCGGAGAAAGAAAAATAAGAGAAATAACTGTATCAACTTATCAATCTGCATATAAATATGTAGAGGACATCACGGATAAATTTGCGTTAGCAATCTTTGATGAGGCACATCATGTTCCTGCAAAGACATTTAAGAACATAGCTCTCTATTTACGAGCGATCTATAGAATGGCTTTATCGGCTACTCCAAAAAGAAGAGATCGCAACGAAAAACTGTTATTTAAACTAGTAGGTAACATAGTTTATCAAATCAGTTTGAGAGAATTAGTTGAAGAAGGTATCCTAGCTCCATTAGTCGTCAGAAAGATCTATGTTAGATTACCTGCAAGTTTATCTGCTAAATATAGGCAGTACGAGAGATTATTAAATAGAGCTAGAACTGAGTTTGAAAAAAGGAGATATCTAAATAAACTGATTGAAATAGCTAGAGACAATCCAGAGAAAATTAAAGTTATAAGAGAAATTATTGAGAGGCATAGAAATAAGAAAAATTTCGTTTTTGCTGGCAGCATTAAGTTTGCAGAGCTAATAGAAAAAGAAATCAAAAGTATTACTCCCACAGCACTACTTACTTCTAAAACAAAGAAAACAACGGAAGATAAAATAGTCAACTCGTTTCATTCAGGAATAATAAGGTGTCTAGTATTAGTAAAGAAAGGGGAAGAGGGCGTTGACATTGGAGATGCATCAGTAGCTATAATAGCTGGGGGATCGAAACAAGAGCGAGAACTTATTCAAAGAGTTGGAAGGATATTGCGCGGAAGAAAAGATAAATTAGCGTGGCTTTATGAGATTGTTACTAAGAACACTGTAGATGAGATGTTAAGTAAATCCAGAAACATCAAGAAATTAGTTTCTGAAATAGAGGATTTAGTTAAAGAAAAATATGGATTAAAGGCATTCGACATCCAGTACTATTGATTTCGTCTTATTTTTTTCCTTAAGTAAAGCAAGTAAAAATCTAGTGTAGCTAATAAAGTGATGATTACAGACGAAAAAACAACAGCATTAAACGGAAATCCTTCTTGAGCTATTTCACCTCTTTCAACATAAAAATACAGTGACTTGACGATAGCATTCCCCGCTAGATCTGTTGCCTTGATCCTTACGATATGTCTGCCCTCGGATAACTCCATTAATTCAATTAAGAAGTACTTTCTCAAACCCAGATTAATATAGGATCCATTATCAATAGATATGTAGAAACAAGCGACGCCACTTAAATTATCATAGCTCTCCCACCATATCATTATTGTTTCATTGGCCAGAATTGTATTATTCAGTTTTTCTGGTAAGATCAATATGGGTTGTATCCTATCAACTAGCAATACAAGCTTTAGAAGAGCTCTATTGCCAGCTAAATCAACGGCTTTTATCAGTATTACATAATAGCCATCTTCATATATCTTAATTACAGCGGTGTTATTGATCGTTCCAAAAAGGCTATTGTTGATAAACAAACTAATGTTGCCTAAATTAGTTTCGTTATAGTCAATCTGAATGAAAATATCTGATGAGTTTGTTATGGTATTATTTGCAGGCCTAATAACTTTAATTGTCGGTGGAACTGTATCTATATTAATCCATAAAGCTAGACATTTCATATTACCTGCTTTATCATACGATCTTATCTCGATTTTGTGCCACCCATCTGGAAGTCCTGACAATTCAAAGCTAGTGCTTGTATTTACATTAATAATGGCGCCCTGATCTACTCTTATCTCATAGTATTTTATACCACTAGCATCATCTATTCCAACCCATTTAACAATTATATCAGATTTGTTCAAATAAGTGTTGTTATATGGGTAAGTAATATTGATAATTGGATCCGATAGATCAACTATTAATATTATTATAGTTTGGTTCAAGTTAGATGCTTTATCATAAGCCAGAATTCTGACGGTATAATAGCCTTCAGAATAAATCTTTATCACAACGCTTTGATTCAGTCCGAAATCTATAGGTGAGGTGTCATTAATACTAACTATAATCCTATCCATATTAGTATCATTATATCTCAGTTGGATATCAATAACGTCTCGATTTATATACGTGTAATTTCTAGGACTCAATACTTGTAGCGAGGGAGCTTTAGTATCAATTGTTATATAGATCTTGGTATAATTCTGATTTTTAGCTAAATCCCGGCAAATTAATGTTATTGTATGTCTTCCATCAATTAATCCATTAACTATGTAACTAGTGTTTCTGCCTGTGTAAGCAAGTTCACTATCAATAAATAATTCGAATTCATCCAAATTATCCTCAATAAATCTCCAGGAAATATTCAGTTTAGAATCATTGATATAGCTATTGTTTACTGGTTGTTCGATAATTACGATGGGGGATACATAATCTATATGGATCTCTATGAATGATTGATTATAATTACCTGAATTATCAATAGCTTTAATGTAGATTTGATGTTTGCCATAACTTAAATTTTCGAAGGAATAAGAGGTATTTCCATACACATTAATCCAATCTCCGTCATCCAACTTAATTTCATAGTGATTTATGCCACTAAAGTTATCATAACCATCCCAAACGATCCTTATAGAATCATTGTTAAAATAACTATTGTTCTCAGGGCTTAAAATCGATATTACGGGAGAATGAGTATCTACTATAATATTCAAACTAGATGATAATAATTGGCCAACCCTCGGTATTGCTCTAATTGTTACTATCCATGCTCCATCACTAGGAACATCGATTATAATTGATCTATAAGAGAGATCTAGGGAATCAATTAAGTTAGAGTTGAGGTATACCTCAAAAACTAGTGGTGAAAAACCCTGGTAAAACCACTTTAATTCGATTTGACTTAAATTTAAGTAACTATTGTTACTTGGCGAAATTATTCTAAACTTGGCTGGTGTACTTAGCAAGATCAAGCCGTTCACTGTCGCTATCAAGACATCTTCAACAAGATTCCTATCAACATCAAAGCAGTATAATCCAGATGGAGACGAGATGGATAAATTGAACAATTGTATTAATGACCCATTAGGATCAAAGAGATGCATCAATCCAACATTATCAAGTATGATTATGTCATTTACATTATAACCAATTAAATCTCCATTAGTGATATGTGAGATAATATTGGCAAGAGTCTTATTTAATTTAATAACGCCATTATATGAAATTCCGATGTAACCTAATCGATAATTCGCCACGATCTCCGAGTTCTCAATGAGGTTCATGACTGATACAACCATAATAGAATTGGTTATTTCCCAAAGGGTTTTACTAGTATTCAACATAGCAATTAATCCATTCGCAGTAGAGATAACTATATTCTCGCTATCTGCATTGCCAAATCTGCCAACAAGTACGTCGGTTATATATCCAGCATTAAAATCAAATTTCTTTGTCGTTGTCGTAGGAAGATCATATATAATTATTGATCCATTAAATAACCCTAGCACTAATGTATCATGACGAAATCCAAATACATCGCCCGCTGATAATGCAGTAATGTTTACTCCAGAATACAATAAGTTCTCCGTAATCCCAGATGAGTTAACTATATAAACGCCGTTTTCTGTCCCAATCACGATCTCTAAGGAATTATCATTGTCTGGGTCAGCTAAGGTTAAATCATTTATTCTGGGTGCTAGAAAATAGCTAAACAGAAATGATCCATTATATTCTAGCACGCTCAAAGTATTATTCTTTAATTTCAAAATAATTTCCTTAAATCCGTCAGAATTTATATCTCCCAATAGTACTTCGCTCACATTCGCTCCTAAATTGTAATTCCATACGATGCTATAAGTATTGTTGAGATAAAATAGATTACCAGAATAGTCTACAACGATAATATCTACTAAACCATCATCATCCAAATCATCCGATGACACGATATGACTTGTAATAGTATAAATAATCTGTCCTATCACGCTGGAATCATTTTTAATCAGTACTACATAATAGGATCCAGTACGGGAATTCTTTACATCTATGATCAAGGCAGTTTGCTTACAAATGTAGTTAATGGAGCCGTATCAAGCCTATATTCATATGACATTAATAAAGACGGAGAAAAAGA
>JAHQWF010000101.1 GCA_029856055.1 Candidatus Njordarchaeota archaeon
ATATAAGCGGCTTGAGCTTCTCCGTCACGAGGAGCATCAATTATGGGTAATCCAAATAGAGCAATCAATTTTCTGGCGCTCTCTATCATCTCATCGTTAACAAACATCGCTCTTTTCCCTAACTTCCTAGCTTCGCCATATCTACCACTCAATACAGCCTCGATATATTTTCTTTGGAACTCAATTTTTTCTTTTTTTCTACGCTCTAATTCCTCCATTTTTAATGGGTGAGGTGGGCCATCAAAAACAAAAACTGGCTTAATGCCGATAATCAGCATTCTACATATTCTATTAAACAAACCGATTAAATGACTGGTGACTCTGCCAAGTTTATCTATTAAGTATAATCCCCTCTTATCTCGAATTATTGCAAGCATTTCATAGATAGTGGGTAAAGCATCGATAACAACAATTTTTCCGCTAAAGAAGGAGATGCTAACTATTTTTTCAACATTAAATAATTTAATTAAGGGACCTAATTGAACACCCATGTGGGACACATAATTAATCATGCCGTCTAACAATTATCCTGGGAATCTTTGGTGAACGCTTAACTTTAACAAGGTTGACCATGAGTTTCTTATAACTATCCAGTAATTCTCTATCAGTAATTATTTCAAAATCAACAATACCCAATTTATATTTCTCAGCCCAAATATTTGTTATATAATCGCTTTGTAATCGACTAAGTAACGCATCTATGTCAATCTTTCTATCAGTATATATCTTAAAATCAGCCTTTAGACGGTAATCATCTATGAGAACTAAGTAATCAACATTAAATGTAGCTAGAACAGAATCAAAGGCAATAGTATTTAAAGGTGCTCCAGCAACTCTAATAACTGCCCCAGTCTCTCCTCTTATTTCACCGGCTTCTGGTATTTCGACATTTATCCTCCTTACTTTTTTTCCTAAAACATTGATGGTTGGTAGGCCTGTCATCGGATCTGTTCCAGTTACTTCAATTAAATCCCTTAAGTTATAATTAGGAATTAATAATTCCCTAAAAATCGTTAAAACAGCCTCACCTCTGATTCCTTTCTTAGCTTTCATTATATCAATTAATTTATTATCATCGGTTAATATTCTAATTGCGCAGCACTCGGGATAATAAACTAAATCATGATAATCTGTATGAGAGACAGCAATTATGCCAGCTTCTGCACACGCATAGACATTATGTATCTTATAATTATTTATCCACTTCTTCAAGTATTCTTCAATCTTCACAACAACACTGTCAGTTAAAACATCTCCGGTTAATCCAATTGCTAGATCTTCATGAAATATATCATATCTAGAAACAATTTTTTCAAGCAGTGGTTGCATAAAACCAACAAGAGTCACTAACCCATCATACTTCCTATTTCTAATAATTTTATCTATATTTTCATCGAGTTCGTAAATCCTAACTGATAGAGACTTCTTCGAGATAAAGAAAAGGCCGAAAGATATTAATTTTTCAGTGGCGAATGGAGATACGCTAGTTACGCCAAGTGCGTTATTGAGGTCTCCTTTTTTCACATTATGGACAAGGCGTCCGAGAGCTCTAAGCTGAGGAATAATGTCATTTTTGCTTAATTTTATAACTTTCTTCTTGACAGTTCCACTGCTCCACCACTCTATATACGCGGGATAATTATATGAGAATTCAGGGAACTCATCTATTGTTCTATAGCTATCTAAATCATCGTAAGTGAAATTAAATAGGTCTGGAAAAACCTTTTTAGTCCACTTAGTTCTCTTTAGTTCATCAAATGCCTTGTGAATATAGTTAACCCAGTCACTTACCTTCCAGCTTTTTGTCTCTTTAACCCAAGGATTAATGATCCTCTTCTTAACAATGTACTTTTTTAATTTAGTAAACATTATCTACCCCATCTTTTATTTATTTACTAACTAGAGGAAATAAAGTTATAAGCAATTTAATTTTAATGATGATTTGGTTTTAAGAAAACAAACTTAAATTGCGTTTAAATGAACAATATTTTGAGATCTTTTTCCTCTTTCATTGATTTTTAAATACCACTTATTTGACGTGAAATTTCATGATACTATTGTTAGCTTCAATAATATCACTGTTAATCTGCCTAAGCACACTATATATCCTAATGACCGTGCGTGGTAAGCTTAGAGCACAATCAATCGACTTACTAACTTTCGCTGCTTTAACGCAAGCGGTCGCTTCCTTATTCTCTGTCTTCGGTACATATGTCTTTTCTAAGGAATTAGCACTAAACTACTTTGTATTATCAGTAGATGCATTCACGACAGCTGTGCTAATGGGATTGATGTTCATTGAACTAATAAGAAAAGGTCGAAGTACCACCAAAATAACCTTTATAGGCGCTATCTTATGCGGATATTTACTAATGGAACCCATAATATATTATAAAGACCTAATCGATAACTTGATTAAAGTAAATAATTTCTGGGAAAGAACATCTCTAAGGGGATTCTACGGAAGAATAATGATAATAGTACTCATGTTCATTTTACTAATTGACTTCCTGTATGTCTCGAGACAGTATATTAAGAAAACTATAACACCAGAGAAAAAGAGATTAGCAAAATTATTTGCTTTCGCGGTGCTTTTATTCGCGCTTCCATACTTAACAATATCTCCTTTAAGCTTCATTAACCCATCAATGAGAACAACTATCGTGCCCACACAATTTATATTTACATCATTAGGGTGGCTAATTTTAGCTATAATATTGACAAAGAACCCTTACTTTGCAAACCTACTTACACAAACCATACAAGCATTATTATTAATCAGGAAAACAGACGGTATACTAATCCATAGCAAGGTTTATGCCGAGTCCATGAGAGGCCGTGAATCTCTATTTGCTAGTTTCATGACAGCAACAGTTTCAGCATTAAGTGAAGTGATCCGGGTTGGATCAATGAGAAAGATATTGTTTGAGAAGGTAGTGTTGAATCTTCAAACTGGCCAGAGCTTATACGCAGCGTTGCTAACAGATACAGAATCTACAATAATTGAACCAGTGTTAAGAGAATTAATCATAGAGCTAGAAAGAAAAATACCTCAGGAAGATTTATTATCTGTAACTACTGAACAAGCTATACTAGAGAAGATAGATGATATTACAGAAAGAATACTTTACCCATTACTGCCATAGAAGTAATCGTTTTTTATAAAATTTATTTTCTAATCTATGGACAAAACTAGTCGGAAATTAGAACAATTGTATATAAAGTGATAATAGATGAGTGAAAGATACATTTTATCACTTGATGAAGGAACAACAAGCGCAAGAGCTATAATCTGGGATAAATCATCAAGACTACTAGGCATAGGCCAATTTGAGTTCCCCCAATACTATCCTAAAGCTGGCTGGGTCGAACATAATCCAGAAGAAATATGGGACGCGCAGAAGAGAGCATGTAAAGTCGCCATGGAAAGAGCTAATATTGAACCAAAAAATATACTAGCGATAGGGATAACTAATCAAAGAGAGACCACGATAATATGGGATAAATTCACCGGCAAGCCAGTTTACAATGCTATCGTTTGGCAATGTAGAAGAACAGCGGAAATCGTTGATTGGCTAAAAAAGAATTATGAGGAAGAAATTATTAACAAAACAGGGTTAATCCCTGGTTCTCATTTCTCTGGACCAAAAATAAAATGGTTGCTTGATAACGTATCCGGCCTTAAGGAAAAAGTTAGGAAAGGTGAGGTTCTCTTCGGGACAATAGATACCTACCTAATATGGAAATTGACGAGAGGGAAAGCTCATGTAATTGATTATAGCAATGCATCGAGAACAATGATCTTTAACATACATAAATTGGAATGGGATAGGGATCTTCTCGAAATTCTAGATATACCAGAAGATATATTGCCTGAGCCTAGACCATCTAGCGATAAAAATGGATATGGATTCACAGATAAAAAAAGTATTTGGAGCAGAAGTACCCATAACTGGTGACGCTGGCGACCAGCAAGCTGCGTTGTTTGGTCAAGCTTGTTTTGAGAAAGGTATGGTTAAGAACACTTATGGAACAGGTAACTTTATTCTTGTGAACACCGGTAAAAACATTTTTAGGTCGAATCATGGTCTATTAACTACGATAGCGTGGGGATTAAGAAGAATGAGGTTTACTACGCGCTTGAGGGAAGTATTTTCATAACGGGAGCTGCTGTACAGTGGTTGAGAGATAATCTGGGTGTGATTAGAGGTGCTGGGAAACAGAGGAAATAGCTTCAAAGGTTGATAGTACAGAAGGAGTTTATTTTGTTCCAGCTTTTGTGGGTCCTGGAGCTCCATATTGGGATCAATATGCTAGAGGACTAATAATAGGTATAACTAGAAGCACTAGGAGAGAGCACATTGTTAGGGCTGTACTAGAATCCATAGCTTATCAAACGAGAGATGCCATAGAAGCTATTGAGAAAGATATGAAGGCGCCTGTTAATGAGCTTAGAGTTGATGGGGGTGCCGCTAAAAATAATTGTTTGATGCAATTTCAAGCAGATATTTTGGGGAAGAGGGTTGTTAGACCAATTTTTTTGAAACAACTGCTCTTGGGGCTGCTTATTTAGCAGGTTTAGCGATAGAGTACTGGGCCAGTTTAGAGGAAATATCTAGTTTGTGGAGGATTGATAGGGTTTTTGAACCAAAAATAAGTGAGGATCGACGCGAAAAATTGTATAGGGGTTGGAAATTGGCTGTTGAACGGAGTTTTAAGTGTGCTAGATTAATTGAATCATAGATGCCTATTTATCCATTTTAAAATAGCTTTGAGCACTTTATCTTTTTCTTTCTCGTTAAGAATTTCGTGATAAAGACCTTCATATATTTTTAGTTCTTTGTCAGCCACTTTAATTAGATCAAAGAACGCTTTTGAGGCATCAACTGGAATTATTTTATCTTCAGATCCATGAAGCATTAGCACTGGCACATTTAAGCGATCAGCGTTCATCCATGCCCAATCCATAGCTTTTTGCATTTCAGCCAATAACCTAACGGTACCAAATTTGAAAACTAGTGGGTCATCAGCGTAGTCTTTATTTACTTCAGGATCATGCGTTAGCAAATTATGATCGATCACTATCTCGGGTCTATATTTAGGCCTAATTTTCGCTAGGGTCTTTAATAAAGCTTCTTGAATTTTCCCAATTTTTACACCAGTTCTTAAAGCTGCACCAGATGTTATTAATCCATGTAAATTGGGATAATGTTCTATTGCATAAATAATAGCAATTAATCCACCCATACTATGTCCAAAAAGAAAGATTTTTTCTTCTTTTTCTTTTTCCTTAACATAATTGATGAATTGATCTAAATCGTTTATAAAATCCCAGAATGAATCAACATAGCCTCTTTCACCCTCAGATTTACCGTGACCTCTCAAGTCGTGCATATAGAAAGAGAATCCGTTTGATGCAAAAAATTCGCCAACGTGTTTATATCTCCCAGAGTGTTCAGTGTAACCATGCACACCGATAATTAGAGATTTGGTTGCATCAGAAGGTTTCCAATATCTATAGAATAATTTTAATCCATCCTTAGTTGTAAAATATTTCTCACCATACTTAATCGCTCCACTAGACATAGATCATTACCCTTTAATATGAGTCTAATGATTATCTTAAAAAATATACGTTAAAAACATTTATGTGAAAAAACATCATCAACTTGAGCGAATAATTTAAGATGTAATTAAATGAAAGGTTATTAATTTAATTTAAATATGACTATGTTAACGTTATTATGACTGAGATTCGATGAGTGAGGATAATGTATTCACGGATAAGCATAAAAGAAACTCTGTTGGAAAAACCATTAGGATTCGTGCTTTCTGAATCAACGGTAATTGGAATTCCTATAGCTTTTTTCTCTGGAGAAGCTGAGATCGCGACACGCGAAGAAGAATTGGTCTTAATACACGATTTTCACCACAAGAAAGCTCCTTTGTTATTGGGAGTTTTAAGGTATCTAAGGAGATTAGAGCCATTTCTAAGAAGATATCAGAGGGTTAGTGTGATAGATTTCCCAGACGCAATCGATAACGTTGAGAAGCTTCCATATACCAATGGGATAGTTATACCGCTAGCTGAATTATTAGTTGATGAAAATAGCGAAGAGATAATAGATATAAGCAGAAACGTCACATACGTTCCTTTTCCTGGAAGCAAGGTATATAAAATAAGACATGGTGAAGCTTTAGTAAACTTATTAAGAACTCTTTTACCAGCTGAGATAGAACCTCTAGTTCTAGGCAATCACAAATATACAGAGGGGCTAGAGATACCTTTAAATCCAAGATATATTCCTTATCACATAGGTGTTTTTGGAGCCACTGGTATGGGAAAATCCAGATTAGTCAAAGTATTGGTGGATGAAATTGTATCTAAAACGAATTACGCAGTAATTGTATTTGATCACACAGGAATGGATTACACCCAATTTTACCCGGACTCGACATTGGAATCACTAAAAATTAGATTAGATCCATTAACTTTCTCTACCTGGTTAGTCAAGAAACTGAGATTATCAGAGTATTTAGTTGATTATATTGATATATCCGTTTTAGAGCTATTTAGGGATTATGTTGGCTCAGAACTAGAAAATATATTTGAAAGTATAAATAAATTAAGAGATCTGGAGGAAAAAAGAGAACAAATGAATAGATTACATAATCTTTTAAAGGAGAAAATAACTAGGACAGCGCAGAAATTAGGCGCAAAAGACACTACCATATATAAACTGTCGATTCTTATGGATATATTAGTTCCACCTGAAGAATTAGCAAGAATATTTGTAAGAGAATACAGCGCTGATCAAGTATTAGATATGGCATTTAACCTAAAAAAACAAAATGAGCCATTAGTGATAGATTTATCCTTAGAAGAAACTTTAGAAGCAAAGAGATCAGTAATAGCTAGCGTAATAGAAGTGGCTTGGAGAAGAATTCTTGAAACAAGGGAAAAGATAAACCTAATTATAGCAGTGGATGAAGCTCAGAACTATGCTTGGAGAGCAGGTAGATGTGAGGAAGGATTAGCTAGAATAGCTAGAGAAGGCAGAAAATGGGGATTCGGGCTAATTATAGCATCCCAAAGACTAGCTGGAAGCATAAGCACAGATATCAGAGCTAACTTAAATACGGTATTATTCTCAAAACTAAGTCAAACTGGTGACCTAAACGAAATAAAGCAATTTGCGGACATAACTGGAATAGAGCAATCTGATTTAGCACAACTAGTACCCAGAGAATTCTATGTAGCCGGCTTAATGAATCCTCTAAGAAAGCCAATAGCTATAAGAGTGAAGAAAGTTGAGTAGTTATCAGTGATAAATATGTACGAAGAAGAAAGAGAGATTACTCCAGAACTATTATCAGAGTTATCTAGAACCCTAACTGAAAAATCCAGAAATGTAATAGAAACAATAACTAACTTAATGGAAGTTAGAGAAAGAGTAAGAGAGATTTTGAAAGATCTAGGAGCACTTATAAAGCTTGAAAAATCTGTGAGAAAAAAAATAATTGGGTATGCTATCGATTCCTCATTTGTGCAAGTATTGCCTCTAGTTGTAGGAGACTTCTTCATCGTTACAGCTGGATACATACGTTACCCAAGACTGCAAACCAAAGATAAAACAAAAAACGCAGGTTTAAAAGTCGGTGTTAGAATAACTAACAATATCTCATCATCTCTGAGAGCTATATCAGCTTACGCACATATAATTGAAAGAAAAATAGGATTAGATCTAGTGAAAAAAGAATCAGATATAAATGCAATACTTATTGATGGTCCAATTATTCCTTTATATTTGTATTATATTCCTGAATCAAGACTATACGATGAAGAAAAGCAATTGATTAATATAACTGAAAAATTGATTAGAAGTAGCGAGATTAAAGGTATCACTTTGATCGGCGTAGTTAAACGAGTTCGGAGTAGATTCATCTCAAAAGGTTTCAAGAGACTTCTTGAGCCCTCTCTTAAAGATAAATTCAATAAGTTACTTGAGGTAGCTAATGATAAGTCATTAGGTTCGCTAGTTCTTGATAATTCGGAAGCATTAATATTTGGTAGGCCAATAGGTACTACACCAGCTTACGAATCAATAGTTACAGAGGAGGAATATGGGGGAATAGCTGATCGGTTCATAAAATCTCATCCATGGGCCCAGAAAATGGATTTCGCTATTCTCAAGCCAAAAAGATCAAGACAAGTAATAAGTGTAGAAGCTTTAGATTACGCTAAGATAGGATTTGAAGATATTCTTACTTGGATTAATGCACATGCGACCCATACGGGTTGCCCTCAAATCCTAGATTATGTTGATAGATATGTTCAAATTAGTAGTGGATTAGTTGAAATAGCCAGGAGATTACTTATAAAGATAATTGCTGAAAAAATAAAAGAGGAAAAACAATTCAAGGAATTTGAGATCATAGAATTATTATTAGATTATGCTGATCTTCAAAAGAAATATGCACCTAGAATGGGATAGTGGTGATTTATATGCGGAGAACAAAGATTATAGCAACGCTAGGTCCTGCATCACCAGAGCATCATATAATTAGAGGTTTAGCTTTGGAGGGAGCTGATGCATTCAGATTGAATTTCTCTCATGGAGATCACTCCGAAAAAGCTAGTAAAATAAATATAATCAGGTCTATTGAGAAGGAACTAAAGCGATTCATACCAATAATAGCTGACTTACAAGGTCCATCTGTAAGATTAGGAAACTTTAAGACTAGAGAGCTAAATCCAGGAGATGAGGTCAAATTACTATATGGAGACGAAACAGATAGTGAGGGAGAACTAAGTATCCCACTAGATTTATTTTTCAAGGTCCTTGAGCCAGGAGACACGGTGCTTATTGATGATGGCAGAATAAGTCTAATAACAATAGAGGTGAAAGAAACTATAGCTAAATGTAGAGTTGAGATAGGGGGATCCGTGAGACCTAAAGTAACAGTGCATATCCAGGGAAAAGAGCTAAATCTACCTGCATTAACGCAAAAAGACATGAAAGATCTAGAATTTATCTCGGCCAATGACATCGATATTATGTTTCAATCATTCGTAAGAACGAAGGAAGATATATACTCTTTAAAAAAGATACTAAAGGATAGTGGGAAAGAAGACGTGAAAGTATACGCTAAAATAGAAACAAAGAGTGGGATGAAAAACATTGATAGTATTCTAGACGCAGCTGATGGTATTTTAATCGCGAGAGGCGATTTAGGCATGTTTTATCCATTAGAAGAAATACCAATTTTAGAGAATCATCTAGCTAAAAAAGCGCTAGAGCATGGTAAACCAGTTATTCTGGCTACGCAGATACTTGAATCAATGATAGAAAACCCAATACCAACTAGAGCAGAAGTAGTAGATATTTTCAATGGCGTCTCAAATTACGTAGACGCCATGATGTTAAGCGGGGAGACAGCTATTGGAAGAAATCCGATTCTGGCAGTTAGATGGTTGAGAAAAACGATAGAGCGAGCTGAGAGAGAGGTTATTCCTGCAAAAATCAAGGGCCTGAACGAAACGATATACGATAAGTTCGCTAAAGGCATAATCCTATTAGCAGAGTCATTGAATGCAAAGATTTTAGCTTATACGAAGAAAGGAACAACAGCACGTAGATTATCTAGGTACAGGCCGCTCGTACCAACTTATGTAGCGACAGACGATGAGACAATAGCGAGACAAATAAGTATGCTTTGGGGGCTGAAACCAGTTAAAATAAGTATAGACTTAGAGAAAGATCCAGTAAATGAACTAAAAAGGAAATATGTTGAGAAAGGAATAGTAGCAAAGGGTGATATAGCAGTTATAACAATAGGTCTTAGAGAAAGAGCTACTGATCTGGCGCAAGTGGATATAATATCCTGAATCACTAGATAGTTTAAATTTAAATAACTTAATTAGATATAATTTTTAAGAATAAGAAATTTAAGCCGCCCCTACCGCAACAAATGATGCATCGTTTTGGCTGCTAAGTACGCAGGGGTCCTCTTTTGGGCCTCATTTGCGGAAATAGGGGTGGTGTCTAAAAAACACTTTTTCTTTTAACCTATTATATTACTTTTAAAGAATTGTAATGGTCTTTTTTATTTTAAGTTAGTTGGGGGTGTATTGTTTGACGGTTTTTAGTTTAATTAAAATTCCTGAGATAGGACTAGAGGTTCGGATGCCTGCTGAATGGAGTATAGATTATGATGCTAAAGAAGATATAATCTTTATAGGTAATCGAGAGAGACAAATAGGTCTAATCATTACTCGAGATGCGCATGATGATATAAAAGCATTAGATAAAATATTAGAAATTATTGGTTTAACTGGGTGTGATAAAGTTAAATTAGATTATGTTTCTGATAGAGAGCTTTTGTGCCGTGATGTTAAAGGTGAAGTGAATGTTAGAATATTGAAAATTCAAGGAGCTTTAATTATGACATATCATAACATAAGAGATAAAGAATCTTCTAGGCTTCTAAGAGAAGTAATTGAGTCAATTAGATTAAGTAAACCTTTACATGGATTATATGAAAGTAGGAAGAGAGTGAATGAGGAAAATTACAGATGGTCAATCACACTTCCTATAACTTGGTCAGTGAAACCATACGGCTTATTTAATAATGGTTTTATGGCTAAGGTAGGTAATACGATAGTTTGGATGACTTTTTATCCATTATTCGATTTATCAAGTATAAATCAATCATTAGAGAGAAGAGCCGAATTAATTCTAAATGAGATATGGGGCTCAAAACAAATTAAGAGGGAAATAAACAGTAACTTAATATCAATAGAATTTAATAAGGTTTCCATAAACTACGAATTAACTATTAGACTGAGCATTTTTCCAATAGATATAAATGGGTCTATTGAAAGCATTGTAGTTGAGTCTGGCTTTATAACACCTAAATTTCTAAAAAATTTGATGGAACCAGTAATAAATGAAATATTATTGAGTTATAGTTTTGGCCCAAATTTTATGCATGATTTACAAAAGTTAGGTAAACAAAGTTATTGCTTATTTTCCATCGCAATATTATCTAGATTTATAGGTAAAAATGTAAACGAAATTTTCGATAAATATTTCCAGGCCATTGATAGCGAGATTATCGACGCTTTGTCTTTAGAGATAAAGAGCCTATATGGTTAGTGTTTTAACATGATTAGAAATTGGTGAAAAGCTTGCCTTTCAAAGCTTCACCAATATTTATCGAGAAAGGGGATAAAGCTACTCTTCTTTTACATGGTTTTACCACTTCACCACAAGATTTAAATGGTTTAGCGAAATTCTTAGCGAACAGCGATTTAACAGTTTATGCTCCATTGTTACCTGGTCACGGAACTAGTCCCGAAGATCTAAATAAAGTAACTTACATGGATTGGATAAAAGCAACTATCAATGCATATAATGAATTAAGAGAAAAAGAATATCGTGAAGTCTACATAATTGGCCATTCAATGGGTGGTTTGTTGGCGCTTAGATTAGGAGAGCTTTATGGAGATATAAGCGGTCTAGTTGTAGCTGCGACGCCAATAGTAATTAAGGGCTTTTTACTAAAGCTGGGTCCACTGGCAAAGAGGTTTGTGAAATTTATTAAAAAGAAAGGAGAAATCAACCCATACGCTTACGATGTATGGCCTATAAATGGTGTAGCAGAGCTATTTAAGCTACAAAATCTAGTTAAAAACGAGTTGAAAAGCGTAATATCTCCTACACTCATAATTCAAGGTGAAAAAGACGAGATAGTAGCTATTGAGTCAGCTGACATAATTTACGAAAACATAAGTTCTAAAATAAAGAGAAAAGTGATAATAAATAATGCGGGTCATAGGGTTCTCCAGAAAGGGGAGGTAGCAAAAATCTACCAATTAATATCCGATTTCATATTCGAGATCTCAAAAATGAATACTTGAAGTTCTTCGATCCTTTACCATATTATTTATTAATCCTTTTATAATATTAAAACAATTAAAACAATAAATTAAAAATATGTGGTGGTAATAATGTCTGAAGAAGAGAAAGGATTGGGTTTAGCAAAACTAATTGGCGGGTTGTTCGTGCTCGTAGGCTTCATTCTGATTATAGTGGGAGCTATACATTTAGGGTATATATCACAGCTACAACAAATCCCCGAACTAGTTAAACTCTCACAATACCTTAGTAGTGTAGGAGCAATCACAGAATTCACTTATGGTATCCTTGCTGTGGCGTTAGGTATAGGATTAATAAAAGAGGAGGAATGGGCCGCAGGCGGGTCCTTTGTTCTGCTAATTGTGATTATAGTTAACTTGGGATCATACTTGTGGTACTCATTTACACAAGGCATAATGGTGACTACCGCCTATTTAGCAGCAGCTATAGTATTCTTGTCAATCATCATCATGATATATCTGATATGGGCTAGAGGATGGAAGTAAATCACAAAATGTTTATTTATTACATATTTTTTGCCCCTTATTTTTATTAACTTTCTTAAAATTGGGAAATTAGCTTATTTGGTTTATTCCTGTTTAAGATTTACGTTTCCGATAGACCTTTTTGATGCGAAAGTAAATTTTTATTCTTAATAGCAATTATAGCATATTAAATAATTCGATAATACACGTAATTTTATAGAATACTTTTAGTTTCAATAATATATCTTCGGTGCTTAGATGAAAAGAATACTAAGTGAAAAAGAATTAGAGAAAATGCTGGAGAAAATAGAATTCAAGCGAAGTTATCCAGAACTAGTGACAAAGATGATTAATGAGATCCAAAATAAAACATCACTAATTTATGAAGCCATAAGAAATATCAATATCAAGATTTCTAGGCGGATTGAAAGAACAATAAGCAATCATATTTTAAAGTTAAAGCAAATAGAAACAGATTTTACTGACCCTATTGCTGGGGTTGATGGGAGTTTAGTTATAGGGAGGGGCATAGGAAAAAGATTTTTTGCCTTGATAAGTGTTTCTCAAGTCATATTTAAGAAAGGTACATTGGATCTAGATGATCCTAAAATCAATCTAAGCGTTAACATGGAAACAATTGAGGAGAAATACGATATGTCGCCTAGGTATCAAGCCGTAATTAAAATGATGATTGGGGAGAGCAAAGCTATTAATGCTCTGGTTAATAACTTACAAAAAGGATTTATTTTTCTAGATGGGCCAATCATTGATCCACCTAATCTCAGCTATACAAACTATGTTAATTTTAGAGCAGAAGCAGTATGTAACGCCATTAAGAACGATATAAATATTATAGGATTCGTGAAGCGATATAAATCAAACCTAATTAAAGATAAAATATTTCCAGATAACGTGATTAATGCATCTGATCAAGAGATAATCCCTATCCTTTTCTCGATCTTAAGAAGAAATTATACATTTAATAATAATGATATTTTAGCAACTAAACCTTACCCAATAACACCCGATAGTGAATATGTTTACTCTCGTAATGTACTAGATCTATACGATACATATTTTAAAAAACATGGAATAGAAGAAAGAATCTTTGCATCATATATACAAGTTAAGGAAGGCGTTAGGCCCATAAAAATTGAGTTCTTCGCATCAAATGAGGAAGAAGCAATTAACAAGCTAGAAAAATTATCAAACCTGATAAATGAAATATCGGTAGCTGGAACCAATTTACCACTTCCAGTTCTACTAGCTCACAAAACAAGTTTAATAAGGAAGAAAGTAGCTGGAGTTCTATTTAGAGAAGTTTTGTCTAGATTAATCAGTTTCTCGTCAGGCGAATTTGATTTCGAGTCATTGAAAGACATGATATATGTGATGGAAGAGGATTAAGATGAGTGGTAGATCAAGAGTCGGAGTAATTTTATCAGGGGCTAGCACTAGAGTTGCTCCATGTCAGCTTCTTAAAGAAGCCGAGAACAAAATAAGAGAAGGAATGTTTCTGCTTATTGAGACTAAGAGTGGTGCCAGAAGAGAGATACTAGCGAGAGTATCTAATATTATCTCATTCAATGAGTTCTATGAGATAGGAGATATTTGGAGTGAGGCTCGAAGAGTTGGTCAGAAAATTCCCGAATCTATCGCTAGGAGATATGTTATATGTGAGCTAGAGATACTTGGATACCTGCCAGATATAAGTGAAGTAACTATACCTCCTTCTCCAGGTGACGACGTTTTCCTCCTCAGCGAATCCAAAGAATTTTTTTCCGCTGTAAAGAAGCAGGGATTCTCAATCGATTTTGGAACCATATATGGGTATGGAAGAACACCGATACCACTAACGATAGAGGCATTACCAATGCACGTAGCTGTATTGGGTGTTACAGGAAGCGGTAAATCTTATACAACAGGATACTTGCTGGAGAAATTATCATCGATAGACGCAAATGGCTACAAAGTTAGTGTTCCCGGCTTCATCATTGATGCTAATGGGGATTATCTAGATTACTATTTTGCTTTCCATAAGAATGAGTTCGATACTTCTTATAACTGGATCTACAGGTTTGTTTTTCCTCATTCTCATGCAGTAATAAATGATAGTAATACTACAAGTATAAAGATAGATCTGAATTTATTCAATTTTAGGGAGTTAGCTGAATTAATAATGGATTACTATAAGACTCTAACTGGATCAGAATTAGCTGTGTCTTTATTAGAAGAGTTATTCAGATCTGTTTATAATAAGGGTTACGAAAACCTAAATTACATATTTAAGGACGATGAGATGTTTGAATCGGTTGTATTAGGCACGTTAGATGAGTTCAAGCAAAGTTATCATCACCAAACTATATCCGCAGCTAAAAGGGCTGTAAAGATATTTAGAGTAGATTTAGAGAAAACTGGAGTACTGATAGCTAGATCTGATGAATCAACAATTAATTTTGAACTTATTGATAAAGTTACTGAAGATCACGAACTAGCTATCCTAGATTTCTCAGTTGATGGCGCTACAGGAGTATCCCTAAAGATGAAGCAACTTATAGTGGCTTATCTAACAATACTTTTATACAAGAGGTTCGTTGACTATAAGATGGGTAGGAGACCAACAAAAGATGGATATAATGATGCTAGATACGCGATCTTTGTGATTGAAGAAGCTCAATATTATTGTCCGAATCTAGCTAATTATCCCGTTGGATCAAGTGTCGCGAGAGAGTATTTGTCACTAATAGCTACTCAAGGTAGGAAGTTTGGATTAAGCTTGATATTAGTAACACAGAGACCGATTTTCGTAGATCCGATAGTTATGTCTATGATAAATACATACTTTATCCATAGAATTTCTCCAGAGGACCTACACTACGTTAAGAGAGTGACTGGTGGTTTACCTGAGAGTTTAGCTAGAAGGTTAACTAGTCTTGAAACAGGTGTACTTGTCATTAATGGGCAGATGCTTCCAGTACAATTCCCGTTATTAGTTAAAGTGCCGAAGAGGAAAGTTCCACCAACTGTTGGAAAAACATTAGTTAGCAAATATCTTGGTAGGAGGTATATTTGATTATGGCTTGCTTTATTGAAAAATGGGTTAAGGAATTACCATCAATTACTGGACAAGATGCATATGAAGTATCGAAATACGTTGAGTTGGAATATTGGAACGAGATAAAGAGAGCTTATATAGATTTTATTAAGGAAGCATGGGAGACAAATGAAATATCTGTTTGCCTAGTAGTAGGAGAGTGGGGTTTAGGAAAGACATCAAGCTTCAGGAGCTTTGTAATCCCTTTCATTAAAAACCTAAATGCGGAAAGTGTTTTAATAAAAGCTAGAGATTACATTGATTTCTTCAAAAGTCTACTTAACAAGCCTATTTTAATCTCCGAAAAAGCTATTAGAGCTCTATTACTTGTGATTAATAAAGTGAGAGGGCTAGGATTAAGTGAAGATTTAACAACAGAGAAGTTATTAGACGAGGTACTTTCTAAAATTGGTGGTGAAAAAGTTTTTGTTTTAATGGATGAGTTTGAGAGTGTTATAGAAGAGGAAGTGGTTATTTCATCTCGTATAATCGAAGGAATAGCTTCACTCATAAATGGTGAATACAAGCCTTTATCAAAAACTGGGATGTATAAAGGCAGACTTCATTTGATTTTATCAATGACGCCTCAAGCCCTTAGTAGGTTTAAATCAGAGTTAAAATTCCAGGAGACCAAAGGAAGGATGTTAAGGAGGATAAAGAAAACAATAGAACTAAGACCATTAACGAGGAAGGAGTGCTACGAATTATTTTTAGGATACCTAAACTATATCTATAATAATAACTTACCAGATATGTTGCCTGTAGCGACATTATCTGTTTTAGATGCTATAATTTGGGGCGGTAGAAGGAACCCAGGATACATGATCCTTATCCTAAATATGTTGTTGAGCTCACTAGTTAGTAGCGAATGCCCCGAATCGAAGGTACGAGCAGTAAATATTAAGGATTTAGAAGCTGCATTAAAGAGCCCAGCACTTTGGGAATTAAGTCATGGAGGGTCATCAATCGAGATTAGTTATATAGATAACTTAATCGCCATAGTTGCTGGAGATATTGATAGTGAAAAAATGAGATCGATAGTTTCTAATGTAGCTAAGACCTTGGCTATAGTCCCTTCGCCGCTAAGTATTAGCGAAATTAAAGCCCTAAACCCCAGTTTAACAGAGAGAGATATTAAGACAGCGCTTAAGATAATTGAATCAAAGTTGAGCTCTATCTATAGGGTTCCAATTCTGAGATTCCATTCAGTTTCTAAAGTAAACGCAATAAATAAGCTAAAGGAGTTAACGAAGAGTGAATGGTTCGGGTCTCTACTCGAAGAAAAACTTACAGAGATCCTAGATAACTTAACCAGATACAAATATAGCTCCGGAAGCATAGTTGAAGAAATAATAATTCCGTATGAAGACGATATAGATCTTTTCGCTAAGGAAATAAGCGAGAGCACGGGAATAAGAGAGGACTATTTGATTAAATTATTTACTGATTTACTTGAAATAAGCGATAAAGAGGAGGCACTCTATTGTTTCACCATAGATATACATAATAACGTTTATCCTCCACCGTGTCCAATATGTAGAGCCGTAGCCGAAAAAGACGAGGCACAAAAAATATGGAGAGCCTCTCTTAAAGATGTTTCAGAAGGCGACGTTGATCCGATCGAGCTTGGTATTGCAATAATACCATTGATTATACCGAATGCCTTCTTTAGTGAGAGCGATTACTATGAAAATGGAATCATGAGAAAAAAAGTGAATTATGGCCAGACTCTAATTGAATTCAAGTTTATACCCCTAGGAATTTTAGATAGGCGTAATCTCGAACCTAATTACTTTAAAGAGAAGTATAAAGAGTTACTAGGGAAGGCTCCAATTGTCTTTTTATTCACTAAGCTTGATTTAAGTAAGTATGCTGAACAACTTAAACAAGAGCTTCAACAAACACATCTTGTAGAGGTAATATCTTTAGGGACAACTGATATGGCAAAGATTCTAGGGCTTAGGAGACTTAGGAGAAGTAAATTAAGATTATTCGAGGGTGAAGTAAGAGAGATAATTAAACAAATACGGGATAGATACAAGATTGAGGATAGGTTTCTAGAAAAATTAATTCCTAAATGTGAGGCCATGGGATTAGTCATTAGTAGACCGACATGGGATCCCAAATTATCTATAGTGGATATAGCTAGAGTTTACGATTATTACTTTGCGCAACCTAAGGCAATATTCCAATCAGAAGAGGTTTTTGACTGGATAAACAATCATGTTAAAAAATACATTTTTTATGGACTAAGAGCTAGAGACATACCTTGTGGAATAGATATTGAAAGCAAAGACAGATTAAGACAGCTAGAGAACTATTTGATAAGAAACGATTTCCTAAAAGAGGTAGCGAGGGGATTAGTTACAAATAACTCAAAGGTTGAGAGCAGAATAATTAATTTAGCAAGGAAACTGAATAGGTTTTCGATAAATGACTTGAAGAAGATCTTTATATTTGAGGCTTTTGAAAACATCGAGAAAACAGTATTAAAAGACATCTACATAGAAATTCTCAAACGTAAGGGTTACATAAAAGAAGTAGATAAAAAAGGAGATTTATATGAATTAGTAGGAGTAGAAGAAATTGAGAATGAAGCTAGAAGAGTGATTGAAGAAGCAGAAAAATCGCTTTATGAACGCTCCGTTATTTTCAGAAACATAGCTCATTTATTAGTTGTAAAAGAGAGAGGTCATAGATTCATAGATTTACATGAATTTATAGGCGAGCTACGCAATATTATTGACGTAGGTTACAGCATAGATGAAGAATTAGATAAGAGAAGGTTATTAAAAACAGTTATTCGTTTAAGAAATCTGTTTGATATTTACATTAAGATAGTCGAGGAAGCTTACAAAGAAATCAAGAGACTACGAGAAGAGGCTAAAACCGCTGTAACAGAAATAAAAAAACAGGTTGAAAAGATATGTGATATGTTATCAATGATAAATATTAGGATTAGACCAAATCAAATAAAAGAAATATCGAGCCTAGAAGAAAGATTGAATGAGATTCAGAGAATAATTGACTTGAATTTGAATGAGGAAATAATTAAAGACGAACTGGATAGGATTAGAAAAGAGAATGTTTTCGATTTCAGAAAACTAAGTGTCAGAGATTTAGGCGAGTTAGAAAAAGCATGTTACTTTAATATTAAGTATTATTGGATTAAGAGGATATGTGATGAAATGAGATCTATGATGATTTCTTTAAATGAGGGTTTCAGAAAGATAAAAGATATTGGAGAGTTACCTAGAGAAATAAGTAAAATAAAGAGAGAGATTTCAAATAGCTTAGCAAAAATACTTGGTGGTGAGATTCCAAGCGTTTTTGATATAGGATATAGAGATTTAATAGGAGAATTAGAATTAGGCAAGGCGCTTACTTTTAATGATTTTATGGATATAATTAACAGTATATCGAGCAAGGAGACAGAGATTAAAGCATCATTAAGTGAAATCAAGATTGCAGTGCAGTCGATTGCTTCAAAAATAGATCAAGCTAGAAATGCTATCGTGCTACTCGACCGCATTATTATGAACATAAATATGGGTAACCTAGAGGAGGATAAGTATATTAAGCCGTTAATTGATCTTAGGAATGAGTTTAATGAGGAAGAGGAAGAACTGAAGATATCACTTAAAAACAGCATTAAAATTGAGGATTTCTTTCTGCTTATCAAGAATTTTGAGAGATTAGTTAAAAGCCTGGCAAGCTCTCACCCCCATCTTCAAGCAAAATTAGATGAATTAAGTAATACAGAGATTAGAATATCAGATAAGTTAAGTAAAGCAAGACACTATTTAGAAAAGCTACTCAAAATGGAACCTTTGGTTAAAGAGAAAGTATCGAAAGATGAGATAATCAACCTAGAGAAAAAGATAGATGAGCTTGATAAGAAGTATCTTGAAGGTAAAAGCCTCATTTTGATTGAGAGGGAATTAGATAAGCTGATTGAATTTATGCACAGCCTAATAGGCAAATACCTTCATCCAATAACAGAACAATTCATGGAGATGCTATACAACTCAAGCATAAAGATGCTCTCGTTAATAAAAGTCACTAAAACAATAGCTTCGAAACTAGGGCAGAGTGAAAGTGAGGTTCTGGATTATCTATTGAAAAAAATAAAGGATCTTCTCAAGGAGAATAAAATAGATGTGAT
>JAHQWF010000044.1 GCA_029856055.1 Candidatus Njordarchaeota archaeon
GAACCCAGCGGAGATTTGCGTAGCGCCTAAACCAAGGCAACTTTCTAATCTTCCAGAACAATGCCTTAAGGCCGTGTCTCGGATTACCACGCCCCCTAGAAGGCTTTATAGCTGGTATTGCCCCCCAGCTTCTCTCTGATCTTTTTATAGGTCTCGCTAGAGCTGTATGCTGAGTCGGCTGAGACAATCTTTATCTTGAAGCCTGGCTTTCTAGATAACTTGGCTAGCTCGTCGATGAAGTATAGTTTTAGGGGCTTTGAGTCATGGTAGTAGCGATCGCTCGGTGTTGCAAGGCCTATTGCTTTCGTTGCTAGATCCATCACCACGTGTAGCTTGAAGAAGTCTGCTGCTCCCTGGGCTCTGTAATTATAGTAGCTTGAGGCATCCATTATCTGGAAGCCCGTTGAGTCTATTAAGACGACTCTTTCCTTGCCGCCTTCAAGCTTAATTATTATGACTGCTGAGAGCTCTATTGCCTCCTGTATCTCCTTTGGCCTTATTTTGTTTGCGAAGTAATTAAGGTTCTGGAAGCTTGTTATTCGCCTTATCCCTAAGTCTTCTCTTAGGTCCTCTGGTATGTCTCTATAGGTGTATCCGAAGGCTTTGGCGATGGTTATTAGGGTCATTTTCTGGGGTATTGTCACTTTTCTCTGGCTGTGCTTGCTGTATTTTGGGTATATTATGCTGTAGAAGGCGTGGAGCATCATAGCCAAAATTTTTAAGGCTTTGGATGGTATACATCGCATATGGGGGCCTCCTTTCGGATTGGTGTTGTTTCGTAGGTCTTCCGTAATACGTTACGGAGGCCCCCCACTCTTAAATTTGATGCTTCGACGTCTAGAATCAGAATTTTTGACAAACCAATTTACTCTTTAATCATAGTAATGTTATTATTGTTATCAAAAAGTATAATTTTTGGTTTAAATGCCACAGCTTCTTTCTCATCTAGATATATGAAAGCAAAAACAATTAATTTGTCACCGATTTCACCCAGCCTAGCAGCCCCACCATTTAAAATAACTTCCTTTTCTTTACCTGGTATTAAATAAGTCTCGAATCTAGAACCATTATTTATGTTAACAACAGTAACAGCCTCATAAGGCAATAAACCAGCTTTCTCCATGATAGCTTTATCAAGCGTTAAGCTTCCTTCATAGTCAATTCTTTTTCCTGTTACTGTCAATCCATGTAGCTTCACATTTAAGAGTTTTCTCAACACATGCTACACCATCAATAATGATATTTTCTCTACACATTTAGATGACTTATCATGAGTCCAGATATGTAAATCATTAATTTTTCGAAAAAATTTATAAGTATATTTCAAGGTTTTGGTTTATTAACACCTTCTTTAACGGGGGTGTATGGAGTGGAGTATGAAAACACTAGAAGGTATTGTGCCTGAACTGAAAATATATAAGCGCCATCTATTTCTAAATTCGCTAATATATAAAAGCATATTTAAAATACAATCGACCATTCTTAAAGCTTCGAGAGACTTCTTATATGATAAGGGATTCATAGAACTAGTAGCCCCAGTTATAGCACCGGTCACAGATCCGGGTATCAGAGAAGCTAGAGAGATCGAGACTAGATTTTATGGTGAGAAAGCAGTACTGGTGACGAGCGCGATACTATATAAGTTAGCAGGTTTAAAGATTCATGACAAAATATTCTATGTAGCTCCTAACATTAGAATAGAGCCAATAAGTATAAGCGATTTTAGTACTCGTTTATCTGAGTTCCGGCAAATAGATATCGAGGCAGCATATACAGATAGAGAAGGCTTAATTAGTCTATCAGAAGAATTCCTAATATATATAATAGATAAAGTAAAGAAAGAAAGGAAAGAAGAATTAGACATGCTTAGCAGGGATATAAAAATACCCAAGAGGCCTTTCAGGAGAATCAGGTTTGATGATGCAGTAGAAATAGCTAGTGAAGAAGGATACGGCCTAGATTCATCCGGAGAACTATCTAAAGAAGCGGAAAAATACATATCAATGATACATAATGAACCCTTCTGGATAATAGATTATCCAGCTAAAATACGTGGATTTTACTACAAAAAGATCGATTCAGAACATCTCTTGGATATGGATTTAATATATCCAGAAGGCTTTGGAGAGGCTGCATCGGGTGGTGAGCGTGAAATAGATCCGTTAAAGGTAAGAGATAGAATGCTAGAAACGGGGGTAGATCCAAGGAGATATATTTGGTTATTTGAATTACTATATGATGGTCTACCTCCGTGCAGTGGAATTGGGTTCGGGTTAGAGCGTTTGACACGATATATTACTGGTATTAGAGATATAATTGATGCGACATTGTTCCCCAAAGCTCCTGGATACCTAGGGTTATGAATAGAAATCGTCTTATAAGCGTTTAATATAAATAACCAATCCACACTTAGCATTTACTTTTTATTTTTTTATTAAAAACAATATTTTGGTTGTATAAAGCAAAAAATTATTATAGTTTTGTTTATTTTACTAGATGGCATAAAATTGTGTCTAGTCTTGTTTAAAATTTGCATAAAGGTTGCAGAAGTGATTAATCTAATACCTGTAAATAATCTAGTTTTACTCAGTTGCAGTCTAGCTTCTATAGACCAATTAATAATATTTATGTTGTTATTACACATATATAGGAAAAATAAGCTTCTATCTGCTTTTTATTTTGCGTTAACTTTCCTTGGCCTATTTATCTTTACGATATCTATCATATATGAGAGAGAGTATGGGCAAAATAATTTAGTTTTTTTATAGGTAGTGCAATAGGAATAACAGGCGCCTTTTTCTCTATGTTGTTTTGGGAATCTACTAGGACACGAAACTTATTTAATAAAAGGGTTCTCTTAGGCGGAATTTTATACGGTTTCTCTATCAGTGCTTTACTGCTATATTCACTGGAAAGACCATATTTCTGGACAGGCAAATTATTAGCAGGAGTTGCGCAGTTAATTTTCTACTCATACATCTCCCTAATAGCCTTCCACGTGATATATTTGATGAATAAGTTATCTAAACACAAATTAATTAAGAATCAGATGATAGTATTCACCATTACTGCTATAATTGGTTATGGATTCACAGATATATTTCTTTTACTCACAATAATAGATGTTTTGAATTGGAGATACGTCTTTAATTTCTATACAGCATTAGCATCATTTATAGTGTTGCTTTACATCAAGAATCAACTATTATTCATTTACTTGCCAGAAAGCTTATATGAGTCGAAAGATTTCAGATTAGAAAAGATAATGTTAGTCACGCTTAATGGAGCACTTATATGGAGTAGCGGGAAAAAAGATATGGTTAAGAAGGGTTTAGAAGATAAATTAGTGTCAAATCTATTGACCGCGCTAGAGTTATTTGGTCAGGAGACATTAAGAGTTAAGCCTAAATTAAATATTTTATCGCTACGGATAAACGATAAAATTGTTTGCATAAAGAGATATTGTGAGATCCAATGCGTTATCATAGCAAATAAGATCCCCAAAATAATAGAATTTAACATTAATAAATATCTAAGAAAAGTACATAATGTGATAAAAAAGAGTGATCTAACACAATTCTCTGAGGATATCATTAATTCACTTAACAAATTATTCGAAAACGAGTTTAGACATATCTTAATGCTACAAGGAGAGGAATAAGTGAACTAAAAATCATATTCTGAGTAAATTATTTGATCAAAGTAAAAATTTCAGCTAATATCTTCTTTTCCTCAGTATCACTTAATTCTGGTCTCGCACCAATATCATTCTCCGATCCTCTTCTTATACCGTTAGGACCTATAAACATCCCTTCGCTTGTTATCCCATTGAATTCTTTTGGCGGAAGGAACGATAGCAATAGCACTTCGTTTGATTTTACTGATTTATCGTTAGTTATTATATCGAATTTCTCATCACCATCGGTTACTGATGCTAAAAATAATTTTTCAGCTTTAGGATGCTTTAAAATTGATAGTACTTTAACAAAGCAAGATTCTACTGCACTTGAAGGTTTATCTGGATAGCTTACTAGTCTATCCTTAAGCGACAAGGCATTTCTTAGAGCGAATCTAATCCATTTAACTACATATTCGTTTGATTTTATTAAATCTCTATATGAACTCATTAAATCAAAATAGGTATTTTTAGCTATTTTCATCATCTTTAAGAATTGTTCTGATTGAACTAGATCTTCTTTAGGAAGATACATATATCTTATCTGATTCAATAGATTAATCAGTTCATTTAGTCTTGCATCTATATTGATCTTGCGTAGTACTCCAATCTTTTGTGACTTAGCTAAGGACAACGCTTTATTTAGCACATTTATGGAGAATATTATTCTCGGGTCGTTACCCGTATCGAAATATTCGTCGGACATCCTTAATAACCTCAAATAATATAACGTAATTTTATTAAAATTTATATTGAATAATTAATAATTATGTAACAATATAGTAGCGAAATCGTAAAAAAATGATAAATTATGTAGGAGGTTAATACGAGGTTAGATATTCATATTATTTTTTATTTTTAAACGCTTTTTTAGTTCTTCAATAAATTTTTTCATAAAAGCAGGTAGGTCCCGCCACGTTCTGCTTGTCACTAAGTTTCCATCTACTATAACCTCTTTATCTTCCCAAATCGCTCCACAAGCAATTAAATCCATTTTAGCTGCAATTGTTGAAGTAACTCTCTTCCCCCTTAAGTAGCCAAAAGCGCTCAACACAAGTAAACCGTGACATAAGGCTCCAACCAGCTTATCCTTCGCAAAGAAATGCTCAAGAATTCTACTAATATCTTTATGATTACGAATATATTCTGGAGCTCTACCTCCAGGAATCAAAACAGCATCATACTCACTAGGATTAACCCCTGAGAAAGATTTATCAACCCAAATAAATCTGTACGCAGGCTTCTCGGTATAAGTCTCATAACTTGGCTCTCTATCATGTACAACCGTTTGTAATACCTTCTTAGTTGGTGCTGCAACATGCGTAATGAAGCCTTCTTCCTTTAGTCTATAATAGGGATAAAATAATTCTAAAGCTTCAGCCATATCACCCGTTAGAATCAATACGCTCATAGCATCACCTAATAATGCTTGATATATGGTTTGTCAAAAATTCTGGTTCTAGACGTTGAAGCGTCAAATTTAAGATTGGGGGGCCTCCGTAACGTATTACGGAAGACCTACGAAACAACACCAATCCGAAAGGAGGCCCCCATATGCGATATATACCATCCAAAGCCTTAAAAATTTTGGCTATGATACTCCACGCCCTCTACAGCATAATATACCCAAAATACAGCAAGCACAGCCAGAGAAAAGTGACAATACCCCAGAAAATGACCCTAATAACCATCGCCAAAGCCTTCGGATACACGTACAGAGACATACCAGCAATCGCAGAGGACTTGAAGGAAGTCCTGGGAATAAGGCGAATCACGACGTTCCAGAACTTTAACCATTTTGCCAGAAGAATAAAGCCGCAAGAGCTACAAGATGCGATAGAATTCTCAGCAGCTATACTAATCAAGCTTGATAGAGGCGATGAAAGAGTCATCCTAATAGACTCCACTGGCTTCCAGATAATGGATGCCTCAAGCTACTATAATTACAGAGCCCAGAGAGTAGCAGACTTCTTCAAGCTACATGTCGTAATGGATCTAGCAACGAGAACCATAGTCCTTGCAACACCGAGCGATCGCTACTACCATGACTCAAAGCCCCTAAAACTATACTTCATCGACGAGCTAGCCAAGTTATCTAGAAAGCTAAGCTTCAAGATAAAGATTGTCTCAGCTGACTCAGCATACAGCTCTAGCGAGACCTATAAAAATATCAGAGAGAAGCTGGGGCAATACCAGCTATAAAGCCTTCTAGGGGGCGTGGTAACCCGAGACACGGCCTTAAGGCATTGTTCTGGAAGATTAGAAAGTTGCCTTGGTTTAGGCGCTACGCAAATCTCCGCTGGGTTCTCGAGGCAATGTTTAAGGTGTTTAAACGCCTTTTCGGCTGGTTTGTCCGCGGTAGATCTCAGGAGTCACGGGTAACGAGGTCTTGTTTAAGGCGCTTGCCTGGAACATAATGGTATTGCTAGCCGTGATCGCT
>JAHQWF010000123.1 GCA_029856055.1 Candidatus Njordarchaeota archaeon
ATTTAGGTTAAATCTATATCTTAAGGAAGTACTCCATTTTGAATCAGCTAGTGATGTGGTAGAAGAGTTGATTAGGTATTATTTTGCTAAACAATTGAAATTATTTAGTGAAAAAAACGAAATTCTTTTGTTAAGCGCTGTACTACAAAGAAAAAGAGTTGGATTAGATAATTTATTAAAAGTTAGAAAGTTAATAACAAATTTATGGGAATATATTAGTACTTCAGCCACTTAAAACGTTTCGCAAAGTAAATGTTAAATCAAAATGAAAAATAATGCATTGGAGAGATAAATGTACGAATCAATTAGAGACTTTCTCTCATTAGCTCGATCACTAAAAACCGCCGCAAAACATTTGATGACATCTGATGACGTAATCTACATCTTATCTCATATAGATGCTGATGGAATTACATGTGCATCAATATTAGCTCAATTACTGTATCTAATCGGAAAACCCTTCGTTCTCAAATTTGTAAATAGGTTAAATATGGAATTCTTGAAAAAATTCGATAGCGAAATAGAGCCCAGAGAAGTGATGTTTTGTGATCTAGGTAGTGGACAACTCGATCTAATTTCGAATTATCTTAGTAAGGCTCGTAGAGTATTTATCTTAGATCACCATGTACCCATCCATAACTATTCGAAAATTCACGATGAAGCTCCCTTCAAGGTAATTCATGTAAATCCTAGGTTTTATGGGTACAATGGAGGCTCAGAAATTAGTTCATCAAGCTTATCATACTTACTGTCAAGGGTTTTTGCGGGAAAAATAAAAGATGTCATTAATTTCACAAAGTATGCCGTGATAGGAGCTTTAGGCGATAATCAAGATGTGGGTGAAAAAAGGTCTTTAATTGGCCTAAACTCTTTGATAGTTAATGAAGCAAAGCAAAATGAGATAATAGAGGAGAAAATAGATCTTCTAATCCTAGGTAGAAAATCAAAACCACTATATCAAGCTTTAGCTGAAACATATAATCCAATTTTACCTGGCATAACAGGCAGTCTTGAAGGTGCATTAAAGTTCATTAATAACATTGGTTTAGGGGCTGGTAGGCTTGATATGGATAGCATAACTCTTGATGATCTAAATGAAAAACAGAAAGCTATACTGCTCGAGAAACTCATTGAAAGAGTGTCTCTATCGTTCGGCGGGAAAATTTCTGTAGAAGAAATAAAGAATATGTTAATAGGATATGTATATTTACTAAAAAATGAGGACAAACCTATGCTTGCTGATGCAAGAGAGTTTTCAACACTCTTGAACGCTTGCGGAAAGTTAGGGCAACCACAGGTAGGGGTTGCGCTAATCATAAGTGAGAAAGATAAGTTCTATGATCAATCTATATCCCTTTATAAACGATACAAATATTCCATATCAGAAGGCATTAAGAAAAGCAGAGAATCATTAAAGGATCATGGTCGTATTAAAGTAATAGATGGAGAAAGTTGGTTAGATGAGAACTTAACGAGCACAGTTGCATCTATAATGTCTCAGAATCTGCTTAATGGAGATATCCTTGTTGTTTTTAGCCAGAAAATTAACAATCACGTTAAAATCTCTTTACGTAAATTGCGAGGGTCAGGGATTAACAACTTGCGTGAACTTCTAATTAGAGTTCTTGACGAGTTAAAATGTGGCGAGGGTGGAGGCCATGAAGATGCTGCTGGTGCATATATACCAGTTGAAAAAAAGGATGAATTCATTAAATTGTTAAAGAAAATAATGCCAATGGTTGTTTGATATGATAAGGGAATTATCAGTTGTAGTTGTAATTACTTGTAGAAACGAAAAAATCTTGAAGGCGCTTCATGAATCAACAAACCCTGAAAATAAATTAGCTCCAGAAAGCATAAAAATTCATCAAATCATTAAAAAGAAAAAACTCATTTTTAGCTCAAGCATCTCAACTCCGAGATCTCCGATAAAGTTGATAGATAGTTTTAGACGAACGGTTGATGATTTTATATTTTCATTACATTTAGCGTACAAAAGTATAAGGGAGGCGAATAAATACGCAAAAAACGAAATTTTATGCAACAACAGAGAGGGGCATAGAAGATCTAGTGGCAAAAGATCTAGAAACTGAATTTGGAATACAATGCGAAATTCGACAACTAAAAGGAAAAGTTTTCTTTGAAGGATCCTTAAAACTCATCCCTATATTAAACTTTACGGCACGTTCTATTAATCGTGTAGTAGTTTTATTAGCCTACGAGGATAACATAGAGAGTCTAGAAGATATCAAAGAAGTAGTTAATAATACAGATTGGTCAAACTATATTGATAAGAAACAAACAATCGCTGTAAAATCGGAAAGAGTTGGTCAACATAAATTTACATCACTAGATATGTCTAAAATAATTGGTCAAACAATTATCGAGAACCTTAAGCGGAGTTTTGGTGTTCCGATTCGAGTTAATTTAGAATCGCCCGATGTAAAGATAATTGCTGAATTAATTAACAAGACATTTGTATTGGGCATAGATACTAGTGGTCTATCTCTCCACATTAGGCGTTATAGAGTATACAATCACCCTATGCCCATTAGGACAACATTAGCTTATACTTTAGTACGATTATCTGATTGGAAAGAAAGTGAAATTCTCGTTGATCCTACCTGTGGTGGAGGAACTATCCCTATTGAAGCAGCCTTATTTGCTAGAAAGATACCGCCAGTAAAATTCCGAGAAAATGATTATTTGTTATACAAATTAAAATTTCTCAATAAGGAAGTTATAGACGAGATAAAAAAAGAAATTTTAAGCGTAATTAAATATGATAAGACTTACGAGATCTTTGGCATGGATATAAATATAAAGCATATTAAAGGAGCAATGAAAAATGCTAAAAACGCTGGAGTAAACGACACGATCTCTTTTATTCAAGGTAATGCTGAGAGATTAACGAATTATTTTGCACCAAATTCAGTTGATAAGATTGTGTCTAATCCACCATACAGTTTACCTAATAAATCAAGACTAAGGAAGTTTTATAATAAATTTATAAAGAGCGTGCACGACGTCTTAAGACCTGGGGGTAAAAGCGTAATAATCACATCAGAGATAGGTCTAATGAAACGAACGCTTAAAGAGTATAATTTTGATTATACGGTGAGAAGAATCTTTAGATATGGTAAATTAAGCACAGGTATTTTTATAGTCAATAAATAAAAAATCAGCGGGAATATTGAAGATCAATAAGTTTATATGATCTTTGGTTCGTTATCAATATAACCTTGTGATCAGAAAAGTAATATTACTTAACTAACATCGGCTTGAACTCTTGTAAAAAACGAGTTTAAGTTAAATACGAAAAATTGGAATTTTCTTTAACTAAGGTGTGAAAAATGTCAGAAAGAAAAACTAACATTATGACAGAGAATACAGAGACTAGTGATATCAAGATATTAATCGACGACATTAGGCGGTTAAAAAATAAAATACTAATTACGGGATTTCATGGACTAGGAGGAATTGGCCATTTAACAGTTAGATATATTGCAGAAAGCTCTTTAAAACAAGGTGTTGGTAGGAAAATTGGTTATATTGTAAGTAGAATAATGCCCCCTTTCGTTGAGGTATTAAATAACGGATATTTTGGATCCCCGTACGAGTTAATAGAAGTCGGAGATGCAGTTTTATTATTGATAAGATTTCAACCTACACTAGAAGAACAAGCGTTACTAGCTGATGAAATGACTAAACTGGCCGAGAAAGCAGAATTAAGAGCTATTTTATTAATGGGCGGGATCGATATAACGGCATTCCAAGACACTGACGATGTTCCCATTGTATATGTCTCTAATGACATATTTAAATTGAACATCATTGAGAATAACGATAAATGGGATATATCTGTCGCTCCTAAAGGGATATTTGTAACTGGAGGCGTCGCATTATTTTTGACATATGCTACTCATAAAAATATCCCAGCAGCAGCTATTTTCGCTCCAACTGAGAAAGGAGTTATAAACAGAGCCCAAGCTCTACGCCTTGCAAAGAAAATAATAAATTTACTCAATCTACCAGTGAGTCTAGATGAAATAGAAAAAGAAATTGAAGAGACAGCAGACATGCTTAAAAAAATGCAGGAAAAAATCTTGAGAGAGGCTCAGAAAGAGCAAACATCAGAAGATTTGTCAGAGTTATTTACGTAGATATAATGTAGCAAAAATTTCAGGGCATAAGGTATGAAATGATATGGACTCATGACTACCATTAAGTTAATCAACTTACTACATATTCGGATAAATCATTAATGATAAATCAACCTTGATATATATGTTAGGCATTATAATATCTCTTATATAATATCTAGTTCTTCCAAAGCCTTCAACAATTCATCTTTTTCTTTCTTCAATTCTTCGGTCTTTGCTTCTTGAGCACCCCTGATAGTACTTAATCCCATATCCATGGATTCTGGTTTTTTCGTCTCTTTGACCTCCTTGGTTTCCTCAATAGGAGGTACAGGTGGGGGTGTAGGTATCTCTTCTGATGCAGCTCCAGATTCAGACAATTCCACACCTAATTCTTTTGCTAGTTCTATAAATTCTGGTTCACCTAAGACTTCTGCACCTTCCTCAACTGCTGGTATTTCTGGTTCTTTCATAATTTTTTGAGGATGTGTTGGTAGTATGCTTTCCTCCATTTTTTTTATCCTCGAATCCAGATATTGGAGGCTTTTTTCAATTCTGCTTATTCTTTTTTCTAATTCAGACATATTTGCCTGTAGTTCCCTTGTTACTTTTACTATGTTTATGACCGCTTCTCGCAACTTAATTATGAATTCTCTTGCTGGGATCTTCTTCTTAGCCAAATTTGACACCATGCATGTTTGAAAAGTAATAGAGCGTCATTTTATGCTGATATGTCTTTTATCATATAAAAATATAAGTTTAATTCTGATTAAAAAGGTTAGTTTTACAATTAGCGTCTTGTACTTATTTGACCTTTGGAATAATTTTGATCCTTATTTCAAAGAAAACAGCTTAATGGTTTTAAATAACTTAAAATTAGTTTTAGGAATCATTGCTAAATCTCCTCTTGATATGCCACGGTATACCAATCCATCTAAGCCTATAAATGCCGAAACTTCATCTTCCGACACTATTAATTCGTATTCTATCTTTCCCTTTTCTATCTTTATGCTCTCGTCTTCTATAATTTTCAAATCTTCTTCAATCAATGATTCGCTAATTTCTTCTACCTTAAACTCTTTTAAGATAGGTTTAATTAGTTGAACTATTCTTTTTTCATGCGGAAGCAAAATATTATAATCGATGCTCTCATCACTTACTAAGGCGCCTATTATTTTTTCGATTCTCACACTCCATATATCATGGATTATATGTTGTAACAGTTCTATTTCTCTTTTCCTAATGCTCCTAATTAATTCATTATTAATTTTTCTTACCTTGTCTCGTTCTTGGTCCAAATACATTAATACATGTGTTAGCTTAAAGCTATCTAATTCTTGAAGCTCTTCGGTAGCTATTTCTCTCCCCCACGTGCTTATTAAATACTTTATTAATGTTTCTAGCACAGAATCTTTGTTTTCCATAACTATCACTTTCAATTAGGGTAAAATAAATGCTAGAATTGGTAAGGTTTAAAATCATTGATAGTTTTTATATTTAATCATATCTATATACTATTGTTCTAGGTAAATTGAAAATAAAAGTGATTATCATGAAAAAAATATTGATTCATCCTGAAACCCTAGAGCACTCTTTTACACCCCCAAGCTTGCCTCACAGAGAAAAAGAGAGACAACTACTAGTAAAACGATTTGTTAATCTTTTTGAGTCTAGTGAATCATATACTTCTTGGGTAATTTATGGTCATTCTGGTGTCGGTAAAACAGTTTTGTCTTGGCGTGTAGAAAAAGATTTACGTGAAGTATTTGGTGAGAATATATTAGTTGCTTACGTGAATTGCAGACAAAGTAGGAAAGTCTACAGAGTTCTTGTTGAAATAGTAAAACAAATTGAGAAATCAGTGCCTGAGAAGGGTCTTTCGAGAGAAGACTTAATGACTCTATTGTTTCAGTTAACAGCTGAAAAGACAGGCAAACTGCTACTCATATTAGATGAACTTGGTGTTTTATTAACTGACCCCGAAGCTGAGAAAACTATAGACATGTTATATAGCTTATCCCGCTTTTCAGAGAGGTTTAGAGATTTAGAGAACAGACTACAAATAGGGGTCATTTCGATAGTAGCTAAAACTCATGAATATTTATTTTATCAATGGTTAGATAAAGCTACGAGAGCCTCATTTGTGAAATCTGAAATAAGTTTATCTAGGTATCGTAAAGAGGAGTTATTTAACATATTGCGGTTTAGGGCTTCTTTAGCGTTTAGACCTAACAGTGTGACTGACGATGCTATTGACTTGATAGCAAGCTTTGCAGCAGATAGAGGAGAAGGCAACGCACGTATCGCAGTAGATATTCTTAGAAGTGCTGGAGAGTATGCAAATGAAAAAGGTGATGAACAACTTGATGCTGAACATGTTAGAGAGATCCTTAAATATCACCCTCATATGTCAAGAGTAGACTCTGAAATTTTCGATACGCTTGACAAGCACAAGCTAGTTCTATTGCTTAGCATAATAAGAGCGCTGAAAGCTCATGGAGGGAGCTACATAACTAGGTTACAACTGGGAGAGTATTATAGAGTATTATGCGAAGAATACTATGAGAAACCTCGGAGAACTACTCAGTTACTTAGATATATAAAAGAGCTAGGTCAAGAATTCCCAGGAGTTATAGATGTAGAAGTAAGTGGAAAAAATCAGAGAGGGAGATCAACAAGAATCCGTGTTAATGTGCCTTTAGATTCACTAGAGGACCATGTAATTAAAGTACTTGGTAAAAGATACAGGGAGTAAAATGAAAGAAGATGCCTCTATTGAGAATATTTTTGGCACCAAAAACAAAGTTAAACTGCTTAAGTTACTGGTAGATCAAGAAATAATATCATTTAGTGAGATAAGGAAGCATATACATTTGAATCACACAGTATTAAAGAAATATTTAGCCGATTTAAAACATGCTGGAATCATAAGAGAATATGAAATAAATAGATTCAAGATCTATAGTATTTCGCATAAAAACAAGCGCGCAAGACTAATAATCCAACTTTTTAAGCAATGGGATACGAAGTAAAGTAGGTCTAAGAAATTGTGATGAATCTAGTCCTTTACTAGGGATTTAATAATGGGATCTGACTGTATACCCGTTATATCTAAGAAAATATCATCTGGCTCTGGTACATCATCCATATAAGCCTTAAAGAAATTAACGAGATGAAATAAGTCTCTGTAAAGGAACCTTAGCGCATATTGATGGTTTATATTTACACCTTGTGCCATATCAATTATATAACAGATGCTTTTATGGTAAAGGATATTAAAAGGACTTAAATCAGAGTGAACCAATTTTGCATCTCTATAAAGTCTCTTTATGTCATCTATCAGCATATTAAAGGATTTTTCTGGATCATTTAGATTTTCTACATCCTTTAGTTGCGGTGCAGGATTACCATTTTCACCTATAAATTCCATAACAACAATGTTTCTATAAATCGCCACTGGTTTAGGGACATGTACTCCATTTTTCCATGCTATAGTTAAATTCTTAAACTCCCTACTAGCCCATTTCCATTTGCTCTTAAGCTTACTTCTAGCTCTCCCAAATCTCCTATCACCTAACGTGTATAAATCCATCCTCCTGAATTTCGAAGTGTGGATTCTATATATCTTAACTGCTAATTCTTCTCCTCTAGGTGATTTAGCATAAAAGACATCAGCTTCTTTACCTGTGGATACTACCCAATATATATCAGAAATAACTTTTCTTCTTTTTAGTACTTCAAGAGCCTCTAATGTTTTTGCATCAAATACACCTTCTCTAGCTTCGAAAAAATCAGAATCCTTTAATTTTTTATCTTTTTTTGTTGGTTCTCTTAACGCGTCATAGAAATCATCTTCCAAAAAACTCACCAATTTAGATTTATTCTTCAAGAATGTCCTCAGGTAAAATCTTCTCTAACTCTTCTCTGTATCTTGATTTAAGTAGCCATCTAACTTCAGATCTATTATATTTATGGATAACGTCGCCTCGTGTATCTTCTTGCATACCATACCATGGTCTAATCAATATTACATCGCCTTCACATATTCTCGTTCTACGCATCTTTCCTGGAATAAGAACTTTTCTAATTTTTCTGTCAGAGCACGAAACCTCTAGCCAAGATCCCCCTAATCTTCTCAAGACTAATCCAAATAAATCTCCCTCAGAAGGAGTCACAATTTTTGATTCCATAAAATCATCTGATTCTCGACCACGCTTTCTACGTGACATATCAAAAACCCATAGTAGTAATATTTGTTAAGTAATTAAGTTAAGTTAATTAATGATTAATAGAGAATTTGAGAAGTAATGGAAGATAAAAATGTGATCTTTTACTAATATCTTAAATCATTCTCTCTAAAAGTTCGTTGATTTTTTGACCCCAATAACCAAATGATCCCCCTAGCTCAAAAGGCTTCTTAACAGTCCCTCTATAACCCCCAGAAGGAGGCCTCAATCTAAATACTGGCTTAAGCCAACTGATATCTCTTAGTTTTACTTCTTTGTTCCAAATGGCCTTGGCTAGCTCCTCAATTGAACTAAATTTGCCCTTGCTGTATTCTTTAACGAGAGAATCTGTTAATTTTTTGTTACCAGTAACTCTGCCTTTCTTTTTTAGTAGCTCTAGAAAAACGTCAAAAGTTATCTCTCCCCACGCTATCATTCTCTGTGCCTTTATTAACATTCCTTTATAGCTTCCTGTTAGAGGTACAATAACTGCATGATGAGGCTTATGCAAGCGCAATAACCTTAACGTTTCCTCAACATCTTTACGAACATTTACTGTACCTCTAATCCTTATAATTGCTATCCATCTTCCATCAGCTGGAATACTTGATATACGCCTCTGTCTTTTTTTCAATTCAACTAATTCAATCGGTTCTATTTTCCTGCTAATCCTGCCCATTTTTTTCCCTCCATGTCAATTCATTATAATATGCTCTAGATAACGCTATAATAGGTAATATGTATTAGTTAAGGCATTATAAACTGCTTGAGCAAAGTTTATGTGCGTTCTAGTATTGCCGAACGTCTTTGACCAAACATCTCTCACTCCCGCGAGTCTTAAAAGTATTTTTGCGAGGTCTCCAGCCACTAATCCCAAGCCTCTAGGTCCTGGATAAAAAATTACTCTCACACTACCCGCTTTACCCTCCGTAGTATAGGGTAGACTATGTGGTCTTCCACATCGGCACTCCCAACTTCCACATCCTCTTAATATTGGTGCTAGATTTTTCTTCGCTCTCCTAACAGCTTTCAAAATAGCCATTCTCTGCTCGGCATGCTTCCCAATACCCACTCCGATGTAGCCATCCATATTTCCAACTGCTGCCATTACTCTGAATGCATTTCTTTTACCTGAATCAGTTTGTCTTTGGACGATTTCTACATCGATCACATAACCTTTTAATTCGGGGACAAGCCAGTCAACTATCTGCCACTCAGGTATTCTCCTTGTCACAGAAAAAATTTCATCTATGGATTTAATTTGGCCACCTTTTACCAGAGCTCCCAACTTCGTTATTGGTTTCCACTCTGTCTCTAATTCTTCTCTAGGAGTAATTATATCTGGTATTTCTCTAACTATCCCCATTCAAATCACCAAATTTATTATAATTAACTACTCCTCTTCAAATTCTTCCTCTTCTTCCTTTGTAAGAGTAGGTGGCTCCACACCAAACTCTTCCGCAATCTTATTTAAAACTTCTTGAAAATTAGTGGGTGTATCTCTTGGATTTAAACCATTTTGAATATATCCGCTAAATCTTTTTTTATATAGCTCTTGATCCTCATTTTCCAGTTTTTCTGCATATTGCGCTATATGGTAACCTTGTATCCTTTCAATAGATGGAAATATCACATCATTGTAGGGAATGTTAACCCCAGCATCTACTAGACCCTTTAGAGCCGCATATAATCTACTTCCCTTTGTTGATCTCTGAGGTCCTATGTCCAATATTGCTTCATTGATACCTAACTTCATAGCTTTAAGACCAGCTAGATAACCAGTAAGGTAAGCTGCTGGTATATTACCGCCACTATATTTCCAACCGTATTTTTTTAGCTCTACTGATTTAGTAGTAGAGATTGTTTTATCGCCTCCTAATTCCGCTCTAATAAATTGTACAAATATATTCCTTAAGCTCTTTCTTACTACTGCTCTAATTTTCTTTGACAATAGCATCTTATACCGTGCTCTGTAGTCCGTTTTGCCTTCTCGTCTACGCCTAAATGGCACTCTGTATCTAGGTCCAAACTTACCTTTAATCGGCATTGAAAATCACACTCTTTAACTCAATTTATCTTTCATAAGTTCTTGTTCGTATCTTTCAAGATCTTCTATTGAATTGATAGGTTTAAGATTCAACCTATGTTCCTTAATATAACTAATGACATGCATTTTGCTTCTGAAGAATCCTGATTTAGCTACTCTTCTTAACTTGTTATATGTTCTTCTATCGATTACCTGTGCGTCTTTCAATCTCCTTAAAATCTTTCGTATAGCCCGTATCTTCATTACCCATACCATTGACCCACCCATCCTCGCGTACTTTGACCCTTTCTTCCTTCCAGGTCCTCTTCCTCGCCCTTTTTTGCGTTTTTCTTCTCTTGCTCTAGCCCTATGTCTACTGACTCCCTTTATTGGATACTTCCATATTTTTCTTTCTTTTATCAGTTTTCTGATATCATCCTTAGTTACTGCTTTCTCAACCTCATCAAGCGCCTCTGGATCTATCCATACCCGGTTAATACCTACACCTAGAATCTCTGCAGCAATTCTTCTTTGTGATAGTAAACTCTTGGTCATTTTTACTCTTCCTCCTCAATATCTTCTTCGTACTCCTCCACCACCTCTTCCTCTTCCTCTTCTTCAGCTATGCCTTCTGTTTCCAATTCTAGACGCGCCTCAGCTCTTCCCGGATTCAAAACCTTTATGCCAAATCTTTTAGCAAACCCTAGTATCTCCAGTCTCTTCCTCACACCTATTGTTCCAGCTATCATAGCTACTTGAGTTAATGGATCTATGTTATATAAGTCTTCTACTTTTCTAACAGTCACGATTTCTTTTCCAGTCGGGTGAAGACACCTGACCCTCTTAGGCGATCTATAACCTGTTTTAACCAGCGGTGGTTTTCCTTTAATTTGCAGTCTAACTTTATTATCTTTCCCTCTGGGTCTCCTCCAACTCTCATCTAGCTTGTTCCATATCCATGAGTACGGCCTCTTGAACTCTCTCTTTCTCATCTTCCTTATCTTTAATAACCTTCTAAGCTCAACCTCTTTGATGTTACTAAATGGTGAAATCATAGTAATCACCTTGCGGGGATCAACATATCAACCCCTAATCATCTCTAAAATCTAATCATATACCCCGGGTTTTATCATCTCCTCTCCGTGACTATTCCTCCCCCTCCCGGGTAATCATATATCGCCAGATTCCATCTTGGAAGACTCTAGGATCTTTCCTGAATTTACCCCTTAGCTTACAAGCTTCCTGTAAATTAGCACTAGTCTGGCTCACAGCTTCTAAATCTGGACCCATTATAACTACTTCGTCGGGAATATCCGAATCCGGCTGTAATCTAACTTCTACTTTAGTTTGATCCCCTACTATCGGGATCTTAATCCTATCTCTCCGACCATAAAAATTCTCAACTACTATGAATTTACCTTCCACATTAACTCGTATTGGGAAATGCGCGAATGCAACTTTATGTTTACAAACGAACCACTTCTGCACTCCTTCTATCATCCGTTTTATTTTTGAGGCCACTGTTCTTAGAGGCTTTCTATCTTTATCACGTCTAACATGACACGCAACAATTATCTTATTGCCATCTTTAATGATCTTAACTGTCCTCACATATGAAAAGTCTTTCTCAACTTTCCCTCGAGGACCTTCGACCCTAACTTTTTTCCCTAATAATTCAACTTTAATACCATCCGGAATTTCTATAGTCTCCCATTCTATCCCGATGATTTGTTTTGATTTAATAGCTTCTAGTATAGCTTGTTCCTCGGATAAAAATAGATCTGACTGCACCATCAACACCTCTAATACACGTATGCTATAAGCCTTCCACCTATTCTATTCTTTTTCGCTTCTTCATGCGTCATTAATCCTTTTGGAGTACTAATAATAAGCAAGCCCATAGTGTAAGAGGGGAGAAACTTTCTTTCCCATAGCTCTATTTCTTTCCATTTAACTGGAAATCTAGGTTTTATAGCTCCAATGTTATGTATCTTACCCTTGAGTATTACTTTCATAACTCCGCCCCTATGATTTTCTATATACTCGTATTCCTTAATATAGCCATTCTCCTTAAGTATTTTCAGAATGTTTTTAAGCAATTTCGATACGGGAGATAGGTAAATTATGTTTTTGCCAACCATTTCAGCATTTTTAATTGCCGACAATGCATCCACAATCGGATCTAACCTCATATTCATCACCCTCTATGTATACTAGATTTCCTGAAACCCAATATGTCATGAATCTCTCTGATGCATCTGCGACAAATATATAATCCATATTTCCTGATAACTCCCTTGGTTGTACCGCATCTTATGCATCTATGAGCTCTCTTGCCTTTTTTCTCATAAATACTTCTTCTATACTCCTCAATGTCGAATTTAAACTTAGCAACTGTACCTCTTGCCTTCTCTGATGCAACCATCTATTTACACCACTTCCACACAATATTTTACACAGTAATACTTTGATGCCTTATGATATGTGAAAACATAACAATAGATCGTATTTTAATTTTTTTAATCAATTATTCACCTAGGATAGTTATTATAATTTTCCTATTCCTAGGCCTCGTATCAAGCTCTAGAAAAACAATTTGTTGCCATGTACCACATAAAAGTCTACCATTTTCAAATGGAATTGTCAAGGAAGGGCCTACTAAGGATGCCTTAACGTGACTTCGCCCGTTGTCGTCACCCCATCTCTTATGATGCTCGTAATCAATGTCGCTAGGTGCGATTCTTGCTAGAACTCTTGTCAAGTCCTTAATTAGACCTGGCTCATATTCCATTGTAGTTATAGCTCCTGTTGATCCGGGAACAAAAATATTCACGATACCATTTTTTAACCCACTAACACTGATTATCTCTTGGACTTTGCTAGTTAGGTCTATAATGTCATTTTCACCTTTAGTTTTAAATTCAATAATTTCTCTGAAAAACATTATATATCACATCCGTAATTTTGTTGTATGAAAATCATTGCTTAATCAAATATCATTAAAATAGTCACATTATTAAAAACTAATAACTCAGTAATTATTCGGGAGAGTAAAAATGGCATCACAAAATAAAGACAAAGAGTTGTTACAGAAGATGAAGAACCTACTATTAAGTGGTGCTAGAATGCTTGATGAAAGTTGCCCAAAGTGTGGCACACCATTATTCTACATAAAAGAAGTAGGACTAAAGTACTGCCCTAAATGTGATATATATGTCGCTACACTAGAAGAAATAGAAAATGCAAAGATAGATAAAAGCAAATTAAAATTGATTAATATAGATGAAGTCGAGAAAGAAGAAAAGGGAGAAAGCTTAGAAATAAAAAAGTTAAAGCCTGTAAAGTCATTGAATGAAAAAGTTATCGAATCTATAAATGAATTAATTTTAGTAATCATAGAAAAATTAATTCTGCTAATGGAAAAAAAACATGAAGGTATGAATATAAACTCTCTTCTATCAATACTAGAGAGATTAATTAATATCGCAAATAGGATTAAGAACTTTGAGGAGGGCAAAACTAGTGGATAACACTGAAATAGAAGAATTATTTAATAGAATTAAGTCCAAGCCAAAAGTCAAACATGTAGTGATTTTTGATAATAATGGAAAGATTATAAAAGCTAGTAATGTGAAACTAGATGTACTAGGGAAAATCGCCAGCGAGAGTTTAGTTATCCTAGAAACAGTTCTGTCATCGCTAAAAAGATACGGATCTGGACAAAACGTAAGGCTACTGAGTGTTAGGGTAAACACAGATAAAGGAAACATATATGTAATAAAAAGTAAATACTTTAGTACAGCATTTCTTCAAGAAGTAGGATTAACCACCGATGAAAAAAAAGTAATACAGACATTACGGGAAATCCAAGAAATCTTAATATAACTTATGGTTGAATAGACACACGCTTTAATAGTGCTATAGCCACGTAAAATGCTAAATGCTTATACGAGATAAGTATTATATGCAATCCATAACTCGGTTCTTGACCAATAGCAAGATAAAAATTCTCATAAGATGTAGTTATCGATGCTGCAGCACCACTTGGCCCATATGGAGAGAGATTAGAAATTCCCAATAATTCTGACTCATTTAAATCGACAAATAAAACCTCACCCTCCAAGTATGCAGCCCCAGGACCAGACAATATCAACGTTATAGTAAAATTCTCCTCAGGGTATACGCATGGGATCCCATCAATATATCTTGGAGTATCGACGGATATTGAAGCCCTTAAACCCACTTCAACCAAATTACCTATATCAACTGGTATTGTTAAACAATTATAGGGAACCCACCCCCCAATTCCTGGATCAAAAACCTCAATCCACATAAATAAATCTGTTACACGAAGATACGTGAGATCTTCTGAAGCGTTATAAAACCCGCCGAGATAACCCAATACTACCCTTGAGGGAATACCTTTCATTCTCAAGGCTAATGCCAAGGTATAAACATACTGCATAAAAGATCCGCCGCCTTCCGATATAAATGATGCTACCGGATCTCCAGAATACCCAATCTGTTCATACGACACGTTGTAATTGAGAGAGAAGTAGTATGATAACAGAGATACAGCGTCATAAACGGTAGCATTGTCATCAATAGTTATGTTAGAAACAACATTATAGACAACTGGATAGCTATCAAAATAATCTTCTGGAATGAAAACAAAGCGATTTAACTCCGGATGTGAATTTACATAATTTTTAACATCAAATAATGTGGCTGATGAAGAGATTACATATGCATTATCAATGAAATCTCCATAAACTTCATACTCAATAACAAACCTAGCAGGCCTATCTGCGGATACATGTACAAGTAAATTTTCATTAGGATTAGAAATCCTTGGCACAAACACTATCCTGGAGACATTAATATTAACTGGAGGAAATAGATTAGCTTCAACACCGTAATTAACTTGCCATAAACTAACTAAATCAATATCTTGAACACCCTCGCCTACTTCAACTGGCTTAATGACCTTAAAACTAAACGCCCCTCTTTCTTCCCCAGAATAATCACTATAGGCCTCTACTCCCCGCAACCAACCAACATCGGTTTCATAATAATCAAAAACATTTAGTCTCCACGCTAGTAATGGCACGGATCCCTCTATTATAAAATTAATATAAGACAGATTCAACCTCTTTATAATATCTTCGGGGCTACTTGAGGTAGGAGGAGGTTGGGGGTAAGTGTAATTTCCTTCTGGAGGATTAATATATCTAGATATATCTGGTGGAGGCCTACTCCTATTATTCTCGTTGAACCAATTTTCATTATATCTATCGGATAAATCCTTAATTTTCAGAACATCAACTCCATGAAAATAAGCTACCCCAATGCTAAGTGAAACGAGAATGACAACTATTAAGACTATATAAGGTAAATCTCTTAGCGCTTTGGATCTTTTGATCTTATCAAGCCCTGGTAGAGCAACCCTAGGCAACTAGTACACCCGTATACTGAAAGAGAACTATATAATACCTTAAAAGCAACCAGTTATTTAAATATAATATTAAGAAACAAGGGAAAGGGCGTTTTATCTACGCTCATAAATGAATCTCGAGAAGTCCTCAACAGTGGGTAGCTTCTCGGGCAATCCCTTTCTCTTACGGATACTCATAATAACATCCAACTGCAAGTTCTTAAGAACTTCTTCCCAAGCGTAGAATTGATATCCAAAGAATGCTCTACCAGAACTAGCGCTCCTAAGTAACTCGGCCAAATCCACTGTCTCAGCTGCAGGAACTTTAGCTATAATGTGTGCTGTATCTTCGGTTAAGTTAGTCTCAAGCACTTTACCACGCTTCTTCTGGATTAATGTTAGTATAGCGCCCATGTAATTCTGGGGAACCTTAATGTCGACTCTTAGTATAGGCTCATAAAGTGTGGGTTCAGCCGTTAGGAATGATATAGATAAAGCGGAGTAAACCATCGGGAATATTTGAGCCATCTGCGTATGCGCTGGATCTACGTGCACGAAAGCATCGGTAATTACTGCCTTAATATTTTGAGCAGGCTCCTTAGCTAAAATGCATCCTTCCACAAAATTCCTAAAAGTGCTGATCACATAATCACGAATTCTTTCAAACCTTTGAACACCGACTGTAGCATCAATCAATATATTTGTACCATCAATATCGATGATTCTCCTAGCAATATCGGCGGGCCAACCGAATTTCTCTCTAAGAATCTTAGCTCGTAATTTTGGATCTTGCTCCCGCTTTATAATGCCCTTACGTATAGCTTCAGCTACTTCATCCTCAAGAGGCTCCACATATATCTTTATTCTATTCAACGCATTAGGGCTCTTAGTCCATATCTCTTCCCCTCGCTTCTTAATTCTCTCCCTATATACAATAATTGGCTCATCAACTTCGATATCAACTTTCATGGCTATACGCTTAACCAAGATCTCGATCTGCAGTGGATCAATACCCTGAAGAACATAGACACCAGCTTCTCTATCGAGATAAAATGATGCTGTTGGGTCAGCCATAGTCCATAATCTAGCAACTTCACCAAGTTTGTCGATCTCTTGAGGATTCCTAGGGCGGATTGTCCTACTCACTACAGGATCACTTGCATAAGGAATTGGCTCAAACCCGAATTCATCAGCTTCAATTAAATCATTATATTTTTCAACGACTTCTTTAGATACAAATGCTTCACCGGCCGGAACAATGAATCCAGTAACAGCAAACATGTTACCAGCAGGTATCTCATCTACATCAAGAATATCCATAAGCTCCATGACCCCAAGTCTATGAGGCCTAGCGGTACTCCTAGCATTCAAAAGGAAAATTTCAGATTCCTTCCTAAAGGTACCGCTCCAAATTCTACCGATCAAGGTAGCCCTAAAACTCTTAGGATGAATGAAAATCTTGGTAATCATTCCAACAAGAGGCCCGTTTCTATCAACATTTAACATTGATTTATAAACATCAAGATCTCTAGAACCCCTCCAAATAGCCTCAATCTTATACTTTTGTGCAGTGAGTGGATCAGGTAAATGCTTAATAATCATCTCTAGTAAAGCTTCATCCAACGGCAAATTATCACGCAACCACTTAATGTCTCCTTCCTTATACTTCTCGAAAACCTTAATGTATCCGGCCTTGGGATCCTCGAACTTCTTTTTTAAAGCATCAAAAGTAAAACCCCAACCATCCTTAGCAGAACCAATAGCAACATTGCCCTTGATGAAAGATACCTTCCAATCGTTTTTGAATTCGGGAGGAGCGTACTTCTCAATCAATTTATTAACATCATCGATAATCCTATCAATATGAGAAACGACTTCTCTAGGAGTAAGATTAAGCTCCCTAATCAATCTATCCACTTTATTAATGTACAAAACAGGCTTACACATCTCTTGCATAGCCAAATACAAGTTAGTCTCAGTCTGAGTCATCACTTTTTCTACAGCATCAACAAGCAGGATAATACCGTCACTAGCCCTAATAGCCCTAGAAACTTCACCAGTAAAACTAATGTGACCGGGAGTATCGTTCAATTGAATCAAGTATTGTTTACCATCAAACTCATAAAGCAGGTTCACAACAGTAGTGAAAATCGTGATAATACGCTTCTGCTCCTCCTCATCAAAGTCAGTCAATCTTTTCTCTCCAGCAAGATCTCTAGATAGCATACCAACCCTAGCAAGCAAATAATCGCACGTAGTAGACTTCCCATGGTCAATATGAGCGACTACGCTAAATATCCTTCGTTGTTCTAGAGGTAGTGTCTTGATTAGACGCCTTATCTCTTCAGCTTGTTTGATTTTAACCATTTCCCTCACCCATTTTTTCTCGCGAGTTAATGCCTTATTTTTTGTTTTTGATTGCATAAGGTTCTGTTCATTCCTTTTTAATGCAATATATGCTTTTAATATTTTGAACTTAGTTATTAAGGGTGTGAAATTTGTCAAGTAGAGTAATGTTATTATTTGCCTTATTTGTAGTAGTTTTAATTTTAGTGTCTTTTACCGCATCTATATATACAGCAAATGCTGAAACATTAAGAATAATTCCTATGTTACCCGGTATTGAATACATTGTCTCTGAATGTCCATCACTTAATGTATCTGTAGCTAAGCCAGCTACTATAACGCCTGGAGGGGTTTTCGCTATTGAGTTTAAGAGGGAGGTTAATGTTTCTAAAGGCTTCATGTATTTCATTAGCCTAGAAAATAACGAATTAAAAGTCAATAATTTCACAATAGTTGTTGAAAGTGTAAATAAAGTTGTTATTAAGATTAAAGTACCTAAAGATGTTGTTCCAGGACTTTATGACTTAGTTTTAACAGGCGAAGAAAGAATTTACTTACCAAGAAGTGTGTGGGTTGTTAAGCCTGGAATATATGAACTTAAAGTTGTGCATTTTACAGACAGACATTTTGGTTCAGGTTATCCTGATGAAATTGTTGGTGATTATAAAAGATTTGCCGGATATATATTAGCAAACATACTTAAGCCCGACATAATTTTCGTTACAGGCGATGAAGCAGATAAAGCTGCAGAACATG
>JAHQWF010000109.1 GCA_029856055.1 Candidatus Njordarchaeota archaeon
AACGTATCTAGACTTTTACTACTAAATATATTCTATTTCATTGCTGGACTTATGTTGGGAAGGATTATCTTAACTTGGTATAAAGCATTGTTTAGCATAAATAAAGATCCAATAAACGATCCAACATTTGTTTATATGATACCGATAATTTCAATTATCCCGATTTATTTCTCTCTAAGAGTTTTAGTTGAAAATGTAATTATCTTAAATGCATTAAACACCTATCTAATACCAATGTTCATCCTTATGGCTGTCGCAGTGGTAGCCATCTTTGTATATCCTTTCATAACAAGGGATATTTGGTTTCTCGCAAATTTTAGGATGAGACTAGGCGATGACGAACTTGAAAATCAGTTAAGAGATAGAATCCATAATTTTTGGTTAGGAAGCATCACAGATCATATAAGAATTCTAATAACCTGCTTATTTCTAGCTACTTTATCGAGCTTTATTTTTACAAGTTTTAGTGATACATTATTATTACAAAGTCAAAATGAAATTTATTATATTTCAGTAAGTTCTTTATTATTAGGTATGAGTTATGCATTTATTAGGTATGCAAAAACTACTATGTATTTTTGTTTGGAGTCCTTGGACTATGAGAGAAAGAAATACGTTAATAGACATTTACGGGAGGAGGGAGTGAAAATATCCGAGGAAAAACGATATGAAGAGGAACGGTCGATCGAGGAATTAGATGATTTCGAGAATATATTAAGAGACTTAGAACAAATTTTACAGGAGGAGTGAGTCTTGAGGGAAGGCGTAGCATTATTTACATCAGGAAAGGGTGGAGCAGGCAAAACGCCTTTTGCTTTATTATTATCTATTCTTCTTAGGCGAATGGGACTAAACGTACTAACAATTGATTATAATTCCCTTAATCCAGACTTATACGAGATTTTTAAGAGGTTTCTAGTTGAGAAGCCTGAATTGATTACCCATGTGGATGGGGAAAGATTGCCTTATCCATTGGTTATGACAGAGTGTACAGTTTCTGGAGGCGGCAAGTTATGGAGTGTAGCGAGAGTCGGTAAATACAGGTATATCCCGTATCCTCCATATGCTATATTTGATACAATAATAAAGCTAAAGAGATACTTAAAGGAGCCTTTTTTTGCTGTAGTTGACACAAATCTAAATATACCCGCTTTTAACATTTCGCTTAATGAGGCTTTTGAAGCCTCTAAGGGAATTTTAGATGAATTTAAAAAAGTCTATTTCTTCCATATATGGAGTCCCGGTAGCTTTAGAAAGGGGGCTACTTCAATTAGTTCATCAATAGAGGTAAGCGAGATCGAGCAAATAAGGAGCACCATTATGAATTATACGCAGAGACATGTAGACTTGTTTGGTAGAGAAGGAGAGAATATTATCCACATAATAACACCTAGATTATTCGAAGAAATGAAGCCTGATTCTTTAGGAGCCAGGCTCAAATTTATTCTAAAGAGATTGTTTGGGAGAGAGCCAGATGTATCAATGATGCCCATAATGGGCATAACTAAAGCAATATCATCAGACTTATATTCTGCTCTCGGAATGGCGTATGAACGAAGCCTTAGGTTACTTAGAATAAGAGATCTACTATTAATTAGAGAGAAATTTAATGAAGTAGCTAATCAATTAATGAGTACCTACAAGAATTTCGCTGTGGAAGCCAATCCAATAGATGTAGAAGTTGTCTTCTTCTTATTCATGGCTAAAGAATTATATGATGAAGCTACAAATACTTTACCCCTTAATGCCATTATGGTCCCGTTTATGGTTAAAAAGCTAGTTAATTTCATTGACTCAATGTTAATGTCTAATATATTGGATGAGGAATCCATATTAGAACGGGAGGGGCCAGTAGCGAAGCTATTTGAGTTATGGATAAGCAAGGTATTATTATCTAATAAAATATGAGTAGCCTTTAGTTTTTATAGGTTGTACATACAATGCGTAGAATAACTAACAAAATAAGAAACATATTGTCGAAACTATTTAGGAAATATGAAAACGATTACATATTGGGGATATTATTAAGATCGAAGTTGCTTGGCTACATAAGATTGAATGATGTAGTAATAACTGATGATGAATTAGAACGCATTGTTTTCGAAAACCTATTAGAAAAGAAAAAGCATGTTTATCTAAGTAGGATCAAAGCTATTGTTCTTGAAGCAATCAAAAGTGAAATTATGAATTAATAGGTATATATATTATGATCGAAGTTTTTGTTGTTAATTGGGATGTTAAAAAAGGTTATATCGTTAACAACATTTTGGCTTCAAAACATGAATTGTCGAAGGATTTTCTTGAACTAATATTCTTCAAAGCACTTGGTTCAATTGAGCGGCGTCTAGAACCTGCTTATTGGCTACAAGATTTCAGAAATCAGAGATATCATTGTTATTTTCTAGGGCCATACTCATCAACACCCACTATAATTGTCTCTAGAGGAGATGATAAAAATATAGTCAAAGTAGTGCTTTATGACTTATCTATTAGGGTAAGATATATTGGGTTAGATAAACTATCTGAACACATAACCGATGAATACAGAGATGTCTTAAGGAATTTGAATTCAAAATTATTACCGTTATTCGTTTTTACCAATAGTTTAGTTGCTAGATTATATTGGTTACTAGCAAGAAATCCAGTAATAAACCTTGATGAGTTTATTGAATTAGCGTTTCACGAACGCATCTCAGCATCAGCTCGAGATATACAAGATGTATTGACAATTTTAAGTTCCATCGGGTTTGTACGTGTTGTTTGGGTAAGAGGTAGTATTTGGTTAGAAATCAGCAAGATAATACTACCTTTGCGTCGACCATTAAGTATATCTTTTGCATCGTTAGATCTCAGGAAGTTAGCTGATGAATTTTTCATGCGCGAAGAATTTCTAAACGAACTTGAGGGTGCCGTGAGGGTTTTCCTTAATGACAGATTAAGAAACGCATTGAGTAGGTTAATTGCTGAGAAAATTTTACCCTATAGTTTTCTACCCGAGGGTGATATTAATTATTTGGTTAATAAAAATTACATAGATATAAGAAATGGTACGATTCATTTGAAGTCAGAACCAATTATTAAAATATACAATCTAGCTGGGGAAAAAATATATGAATTTAAAATAAGATGAGAGCAGTAATCATATCTGAAGCTTATAAAGTGGATGAAAGACATTTTTCTATTTATGTTGCAGGAAATATAAGAAGTTGTTGAATATGCGTAACAATGTCACATTTTTTAATCTTCCAAGAGTAGATATCAGTGATGTTACTAAAGGAACTATCGTATTAATTGGGTCAACAGTTGAGTCAAAAAGTATTCATAAGAAATATGGAGTTGGTAAGGCTGTTAATATTCTAAGATCTGTAAGCATGGAATATGTGGGGTACGTAAATAATTCATACGCACTATTGCATGATTACGATATAGTTGATCTAGGGGATTTTAAGGCAAAAGAGTTAAGTAAGATTGTTAGATCTGTTATAAATAAGGGAGGAAAGACTGTTGTGATCGGAGGGGATCACTCGACAACTTATTACTCTCTCAAAGAAATCGATTTCTCTAATTTATTGTGGCTAGATGCGCATTTAGATCTACAAGACGAGACTGATTATGGAGTTTCATCTGAAATAAACCACGCTAATGTTTTAATGAGGATAATCAATGAAAGAAGAAACATAAGTGTGAGTGTGTTAGGTTTTAGGGGTTTTTCGACACCGAAGGTAGAGATAGATCGGGCAAAAAAGCTTGGTGTAAATATAGTGAATTCTGATGAAACGCTTAGAGAATTACCAAAACATATAGAAGAAGCCCATGCAATAAGTTTTGACCTAGATTTCTTTGATGCATCAGAGTTTAGTGCCACTAGAGTACCAGAGACTAAAGGTATAAGAATTAGCGACTTCTTTAGAGCCTTAAGCAACATAAAAAATCGAGGCGATATAAGATATATGGATTTCGTTGAGTATTGTCCAGAGATTGATCCAGGCTTTGTTAATGCAAAAATTCTTGTGCAAATCATACCTTTAATTATTGGCTATTTATTATTATAAATCGATAAGAATGAGTGATGTAGATGGCGTTACTTGGAGGTATCATGGGTCTTATAAGCAGAAATTATTCGGCAGAAAATATAAAAGAAGCATTAGACATTCTGTCTAAGATGAAACATTTAGGCAATGACGGAGCTGGTATAGCAGCTTTAAATAGCGATACTACTTTTGAGATCCGGAAGTACCCTGGAGAATTTAATATGTTTGTAGATCTAGCAAGTGATTTAATGGATAAGGAGTTAAATCCAGTAATAGGTGAGATGCGTTTCGCTACCCACGGTAGACCCTCTCCCGAAAATACTCCTCCCCTCAGCGATTGTAGTGAAACAATATATGTAGTTATGGAAGGAGTTATAAGCAATTACATCGAAAAGAAAGAGGAGCTAATAGAAAATCACCACATATTCAATTCACGCAACGATACGGAGCTTTTAGCCCATAAATTTGAGGAAGAACTTTCTAGAAGTAAGGATTGTGAGAAGGCTCTACTCAATACAGTAAATTATCTTGAAGGTTCGTATGCTAGCTTGTTAATAAATAAAAATTATCCTAATTTCCTATTCTTAATAACTCGTGGATCCCGTCTTTATGTAGGTAAAAATGAGAATAACAAAGCTTTATATATAGCTTCAGAAGTAGAAGCTATTTCGCAATACATAAATTCTTATTTTAGACTAGAAGACGGGATGGCCATATTATCATCAGATAAAATGACGATTAAAACGTTAGAAGGTCGAAAATACATACCTAAATGGAATAATGTAGATGAAATACCTAAATGCAAAATACCTGGAGGATACAAATTTTTCATGGAACGAGAGATTTATGAGTCTCCACAAGCGCTGAAAAAAGCAAATATTGTACATCAAGAATATTATTTAGAGCTCATATCTAGGATGCTTCTCAGCGCTGAGAAAATATATTTGATAGGGGCTGGAACATCGTATCATGCTGCATTACTAGGTGGTTATCTTCTTAGAGAGTTGGCAGGTATATCTGCAAATGTTATAGATTCAACAGAATTTCCATATTATGCTCTTAAAGATGTGACGCCGGGGACAGTAATAATAGCTTTATCTCAATCTGGTAAATCTACAGATATAATTAGAGCGATATCTAAAGCAAAAATGTATGGTGCATCGATAATAGGTATTCTTAACCAGTTGGGTTCACCTTTAATGTATGCTTCCAACCTTTATTTACCTATTGGCGTTGGATTAGAACATGCCGTACCAGCAACTAAATCTTTTCTCGGTCAATTATTAGCGCTATATAAAATCGCTTTTAAAACAGCAGAGATGAATGGGTCTATTTCGAAGGAACAGAAAAATAAGCTTTGGGGCATTATGCGAGAATTGCCGTTGTTGATTGAGGAAACAATATCTAGTGTCTCCGATAAAGTTAAGAGAATAGCTGAGACACTGTATACTAAAAGTTCTATGTATGTCTCTTCAAGAGGATTAAATTTTCCAATTGCTCTAGAGGGAGCTCTTAAGATCAAAGAAGTATCATATATTCATGCCGAGGGCGTAGAGGCCGGAATGCTAAGGCATGGACCTAAGGCAGTCATTAGCGAAGGGTTCCCTGTAATAACTATAATGCCGTACGAGAGAGATGCTAGGGAGGATACTTATAGTTTGTTTAGAGAAGTAAAAGATTTGGGAGCTGATGTTGTTATAATAACTGATAGTGAAGATATGGTAGCTGAGAAATTATCTAGTAAGGTGATTAAACTTCCTAAAATTAATGAGTTATTCACACCTTTCCTTAATGTTATTCCTCTTCAACTATTAGCTCTGAACTTAGGTATTTTACGGAAAACACCAATTGATAGCCCCAGGGGTTTATCTAAATACGTTGTTTTGAAGTTATAAGGATTTATACTATTACTTAATATGTGAAGAATTTTTCTATAGTTTTTTAAAAAGTTGAATTATTTTTGATGGCGATTTTTAGTGCGTGTCAACGAGATATATCCGCCTGGAAAACATTTCTTAATGGGTAACGAAGCATTAGTTATTGGTGCATTGCTAGCTAAATGTAGATTCTATGCTGGATATCCAATAACTCCTAGTTCAGAAATAATGAATCTAATGGCTAGATATTTACCGTTAGTTAACGGAGTTTTCATTCAAATGGAAGACGAAATTGCTTCGATAATATCTATTATCGGGGCGAGTTTAGCAGGTGCAAGAGCAATGACTGCAACTAGCGGACCGGGATTCTCATTAATGCAGGAAGGTATTGGATATGCCATTATGGCAGAGATACCTATCGTAGTTGTCGATGTGATGAGAGCAGGGCCTTCTACTGGTCAAGCAACTAAAGCGGCTCAGGGAGATGTAATGCAAGCTAGGTGGGGGAGACATGGTGATCAAGAAATTATAGCTATAGCTCCTGCGAGTGCACAGGAAATGCTGGATTTAACGATTCATGCGTTTAACTTAGCTGATAAATATAGAGTTCCAGTAATAATCCTTTCAGATGAAATTGTGGGTCATGCTGAGGAAATAGTGCTTGTGCCAAATGAGGAAGATATCGTTATATATCCTCGTAAAGAGCCTTTAACGAAGGATGAACCTTTATTTGGTGGAGATGGAATAAATATTGCCCCTTTTCCTACACTCGGTAAAGGATTTAATGTTCTAGTAACTGGATCTACGCATACAGAGTATGGATATAGAAAAACACAAGATCCAGAAACCCATAAAAGGCTTGTCAATCATCTCGTAAATAAAATAAGAATTAATAGAGATGAAATAATTAATTATTCTGTTCACGGAGACGAAGATGCTAGAATAGGGATTATTGCCTATGGATCTGTTTATAGATCAGCATTAGAAGCTTTAAATATGGCTAGGAATGAAGGGATTAAAGTTAAGTTATTTAGGCCGATAACCCTATGGCCATCACCAGACGGGGAGATGAGGAAATTTGCGGAAGATCTAGATTTTCTAATCGTTCCAGAGCTAAACACGAAGATGTATGCTCTTGAAGTAGAAAGAGCTGTTAGGGGTAATTTTGAGGTTCTCTCGCTAAATAAGATAGGTGGGGGATTACCAATTTATCCTGAGGAGATTTTAGGTTTCATTAAGAAGGTGAGGTGATAGTATTGGAAAGTAACGTAAATTTAATTCATCCGTATGTTGGTAAGTATCTAAGGAAAGAGGTTATGCCTCACGGTATGTGTCCTGGATGCGGAAATATGTCAATTGCAAATACACTTATCAGAGCTATTGATAAGAAATATGGATCTTTCGATAAATTCGTATTTGTTAGTGGAATAGGTTGTGCTGCATGGATACCATCACCTCACTTTCTAGCAGATACGGTTCATGTAGTTCATGGAAGGGCAATACCAGCCGCTACGGGAATAAAATTAGCTAATCCAGAACTAAACGTAATTGTTATTTCAGGTGACGGTGATCTAGCTGCAATCGGGGGAAATCATTTGTTTCATGCAGCTCGTAGAAACATCGACATCATTACTATATTAGTTAATAATTTTAATTACGGGATGACTGGGGGGCAATTAGCTCCAACCACACCAGTAAATGCAAGGACAATAACCACTCCATACGGTAATATTGAAGAGCCATTTAATCTGGCTAAGTTAATAGCTGAAGCCGGAGCGAACTATGTTGCTCGTTGGACAATCGTGCACGTCTTGCAGTTAGAGAAATCATTAATGAGAGCTCTAGATATTGAAGGTTTTAGATTTATTGAAGTTCTCTCTCCCTGCACAACGAGATTTATAAGATGGAATATGAAAAGTCTTAATGAGCTTCTAGATTATTTCAAGAACAATAGCGTTAATATAAAAGTGGCTTCTGAGGACGATATAAAGTCAGGTAAGATAATAGTGGGAGAGTTTGCTGAGAGAGATAGAATAGGGTACCTAAGGAGATATAGAAAGTTAATTGATAGAGCATTGAGCTTATGGAGGTGAAATATTATAAGAGAAGAAATATTTATTTCTGGTTTTGGGGGGCAAGGTATAGTTCTGGCAGGAGAGATTTTAGCTAAGGCTGCAATGCTAAAGAATTATTATGCTATATTGACTAAGTTTTATGGCGCGGAAGTTAGAGGAGGAGCGGTTAGTAGCGGTATTATTATATCGGATAAAGAAATATTGTTTCAATTTGTTAGGAAGCCCGATTTTATTTTAGGTTTGCACGAAAAAGGTTTAAAGGAGCATGCGCCAAAAGAAGCAAATATAGTAATTGTAGACAATGATCTCGTAAAGCAAGTGTCAATTAAATGCAAAAAAATAATACGATTACCAATAATCAAAACTGCAGAAAAAATCGGTTCACAAAAGGTAGCTAATATTGTTTTACTAGGCGTTTTTTCAAAGTTTTCAGATATTATAGACAAGGAGGATCTATCTAGAGCGCTAAAAACATTAGGTAAGTCAGAGTTATATGAATTAAATTTAAGGGCAGTAGAGGAAGGAGCAAAGCTAGTAAAATCTATGTAGTAGATAAAATAGGTTGAGAAGAGAATAATAAATATTTTCATTCTCTAATTATCCTTTAAAGTTAAATCCTTTTTTGAAATTCTAATAGTTTACCTTAATAAACATGGTGCATTATAAATGAAATTAGCAGTGTTAGGTGTTGGAGGCTGGGGACAAAATCACGTAAGGGTATTATCTTTTCTACGGGGGGAAGATCTGATCGATGACGTTATTGTAGTGGATATAGATGAAAGCAGAGCTATGAAAATGGCTAAGAGGTTTGGTACTGAGTGGAATACGGATTATGAGAAAGTTCTAGGTCTCGAGGATGTAAGCGGCGTCATAATAGCTACGCCAACAGGATTACATTATGAACATGCGAAAATGGCATTAGAATCTGGTAAACATGTTTTAGTAGAGAAACCATTAACAGAGACTGTTGATCAAGCTCTAGAGCTAAAAGAAATTGCTAGAGAGAATAATAGGATTGTAATGGTAGGCTTCTTGCTTCGTTTTAGTTCTGCGATTAGATATAGTAAGAATATTTATCACAGCAACGAGCTAGGTAATATTTTAACTATAATGGCGAAGAGAACTAGTTATTGGCCGAATAGGTCTCTGGATGTAGGCGTAATACGTGATTTAGCGATTCACGATATTGATTTAATAAGATTTATTACTGATGGGGAACCAAGATACGTATATGCTCGTGGTGGAGCTATAAAACATGATTATGAAGATTATGTTTCTATGTTTATCGAATATGAATTAGAGAGTAATCATCTAATGCATTCGCTTATTGAAGCTAACTGGGTTACTCCATTCAAAATAAGAAGAATGGAGATAACGGGAGAAAAAGGTGTAGCGATAATTGATCTATTGACACATAGCGTTAAAATATTGAAAGATGATGGGGTATTTCAGCCAAATATAGGTTACGTTGAACCGCTTTACGCAGAGGACAAGAACTTTATATTGGCTATGCTAGGGAAAGAAAAACCAGAAGTAACTATCGATGATGGAATAATAGCTCTAAAAGTCTGTGAGATGGCTCTAAACTCTATGAAAGAAAACAAAATAAAGGAAATATAGACACATATTATCATATGATTAAAAGGGCGTAAAAAATAAATAATAATAACAGGATTAATTAAGCGAGTGGATAATGAAATCGGTGAAAATTCATGGCGAGTGAAAAGTTGCTTGGGTCTCTATTCATAATTGGGTCTATTATAGTTATGATCCTTTATATTACTTGGGGGCTTATAGCTCCATTCGTGACGGTTACTGATATAATGAGTTGGAGTTCACTAAACACACCTTTTGGGAACATACCTGTTCCACCTCTATATTGGCTTCTATTCCTACCTATACTAGCAGTCATATTAATGGGGGGAGCTATTCTTTCGTGGATTGGTTGGGCACTAATTCAGACACCTAGTCCAGAAGAGATAAATGTCGAAGAAATCGAGAAGCAGTTAGAGGAGTTAGAGAAAGAAGAGGAGGAAAAAGAGGAAAAAGCTGAGAAAGAAAGTTAAAAATTATTTTATTTATGTTAACGCAATTTAACTCTCAAATCCTTCTCAAGATTTTTTACTTCTAGTAATATCTTATCCAACAGTTCGGCAAAAGAGACCAAGAAAAAGTACGTCTCATCTGATATTAAATCAATGTTTCTTTCCAAGAATAGACCTACATTATCTCTGATCTCAGACCAAATATAACTGGTTATGAGTATATTTTTTATTAGGAAATTAAAATCAAGCAAAAAGTTATTACTTTTACTTTTCATGTAACCTCCCCCTACTTTCCTATTAAAAATATATCATCAGAATATATAAACAACCACAAATAACGTACAATAATCTAGGAAAATGGAGAAAGATTTATAGGGAAGGGGGAAGTCATATAGTAGGAAATGTTATGTAGAGAGATCTTTATGTGTGGCATTGGAGCATGTCTATCTAGAATTGGTGAAAATGTAGCACCAAAAATAGTAAAGATGTTAAAAAATCTTGAGTACAGAGGTTATGATAGTGCAGGAGTAGCTGTATTAGATCTAGATAATAAAATTAGCCTAAGGAAAGGAGTAGGTAAAATCGATAAACTAGCTAAAGAACTTAAGTTTGATGAAATGAAAGGGTTCATAGGAATTGGGCACACAAGATGGGCTACTCACGGTGCAGTTACAAAGTTTAATGCTCATCCTCATGTAGATTGTTTAAATGAAATAGCTGTAGCACATAATGGAATCATAGAAAACTACATAGAGATTCGTGAAAGGTTGGAGAGATTAGGCCACAAATTTCTCACACAGACGGATACTGAAGTTATACCTCACTTAATAGAAGAAAATTTAAAGAATAACAGCTCAGTTTTAGAAAGTCTCAAGAAAGCTTTAATCGAGCTTAAAGGAGCATACGCTTTAGTCTTAATAACCAGACGTGAACCAGATAAAATCTTCTTTGCCCGATTTTTCTCACCCCTAGTTATAGGAATTAATGATCGTGATATATATTTGGCAAGTGATATCCCAGCGTTTCTTGAATGGACTAGAAAAGTTATAATTCTTCAGGACGGAGATTATGGTTTCGTATCGAGAGATAATATATATGTTCGGAATCTTTTTGATCCATCTGTGAAGAGTAGAAATTGGGTACTTGTCGAATGGACCAAAGAAATGGCTGAAAAAGGCGGTTATCAACATTATATGCTAAAAGAAATCCATGAGCAACCTGAGAGCATTAGAAGAACAGTAATAATGGTCAGCAAACAAATTAATGGTGTTATAGAGTTGCTTGAAAATGCTAAAGATGTTTACCTACTAGCAGCTGGAACATCATATTATGCTAGTCTACATGGACAGTACGCATTTGCAAAATATGGATTCAAAAGTAGAGCTATTGTTTCATCCGAATTTTTAGAGGAAGTAGGATCATTTATTGATAAGGATGATTTAATAATTGGAGTTTCTCAATCTGGGGAGACAGCAGATACGCTAAAAGCGCTAAGATACGCTAGAGAAAAGGGCGCTAGAATAATAGCTATAACTAATGTAGTTGGTAGCGCAATAACAAGGATAGCTGATAAATCGATAATAATGGGGGCTGGTCCTGAAATAGGAGTAGCAGCAACAAAAACATTTACATCACAAGTAGCTACACTAAATTATCTCATTTTAACATGGGCTAAAGAGCATGGTGCTGATGTAGATTATTTAATGAATAAATTATTAGTTGTTCACAAAGATGTAGAGCGAGTGTTGGAAAAAAATGAGAAGAAAGCTAAAAATCTAAGCGAGATAATGTACAAGCGGAACAATGCGTATTATCTGGGACGAGGCATAGGCTTACCTATAGCTATGGAAGGCGCGCTTAAAATGAAAGAGATAGCGTATATTCATGCCGAAGCATACCCGGCAGGTGAGTCAAAACATGGACCCATAGCACTAGTAACACATGATTTTCCCGTATTCGGAGTTGTTCTAAAAGATGAGACTTATCATAGAATGCATATAGCTCTAGAAGAAATGAAAAGCAGGGGGGGTTTCATAGTTTCAGTAAATGAAGTTAATGATCAGGATACAATGAGACTAAGTGATTATCACTTTGTTATTCCTGAAAACTACTCAAATATCTTAGCACCATTGCTATACGTGGTTCCTTTACAATTAATAGCTTATTATACGGCAATTAAAAGAAGATTAGATCCTGATAGACCTAGAAATCTAGCTAAGAGTGTCACAGTTGAGTAACAAAGATTTCGAATTCAAAATAGAGAGGGGCTGGCACTCAACCGTAATTATTTATCCTCATTTAGGGATAGTTATTAAAGTATTCAAAGAAGGATTAGCTAAGAATGCTGAGAAGGAATACAATTTTTTAAATATACTGTATAGAAAAGGATTAAATGTTCCTAAACCATATGCTTTGATTATAGACAAGAAAAAACCGATCATTATTCGTGAGTACATCGACGGACTACATTTAAGAGAATTTCTAAATTATGCTACTATCGATGAATTAAGAAACGTATTGTATCATTTAATTAATTTAATTTATAACTTAGATCTTGAACAAGTCTTTTTGGATGAGCTAAGTAGAGCAACAAAAAATATCATTATATCTAAATCGTTAAAGCCATATATCATAGATTTTGAGAGGGCAACGTTATCTAAGAGAAGCAATGTTACACAATTTCTTAGTTATCTCTATAAGCTAGCAATATCAGATTCTCCAGTATCCTTGAAAATAAAAAAGATTTTAGATCTTAGTAAACTAAGTGAGGCTAGTGCACATTATAAAAAGCATAAGGATTTTAAGGTGATTTTGGAGTGTTTCAAAGAATAATTTATTTTACTTTTAATTAAATGTGATGTTAAATGATCGATAAACCTGCTATATTAGGCGGTAAACCTGTTTCTGACAAAAAAATAAGATTCACTGAAATATTAATTGGTGAAGAAGAAAAAAGAGCTGTTGAAGAAATTGTGCGATCAAAACAATTTGTTTCTGGGGAGTACTTAACTAAATTTGAAAAAGAATTCTCGAGCTTCGTTGGTACGAAACATGCTATAGCTGTATCAAATGGAACTGATGCTTTGTTTCTATCTTATTTAGCTCTAGGTTTAACATTTAACAAGAAGGTTTTGACCACACCACTAACTTTTGTTGCATCAGCATCAACGATTATTCATGCAGGAGCAATTCCTTATTTCGTGGATGTCGGCGAGGACTCAAATATTTCGCCGAGTGCTGTAGAGAGAGGGTTGGCAAGCAATAAATTTGACGCAATTACAGTTGTTCATATGTATGGTAAGCCTGTAAAAATGGATGAAATAAAATCGATTGCAAAAGAGGAAGGTCTTCTGGTAATAGAAGATGCAGCACATGCACATGGTGCAGAGTATAAGGGTCAAAAAATAGGTAGTTGGGGCGATATAGCAGCTTTCTCTTTATATCCGACCAAGATATTGGCAGCTGGAGGATGGGGAGGAGTCATTACAACGAATGATGACGAAGTAGCAGAGAAACTTAAATTATTGAGAGCTCATGGAGAACTCAGAGCTTTATTTGGTAGCAAGGGGGCTTATCTATATAAGCTTTTAGGATATAATATGAGAATGAGTCATATAGAGGCTGTTATAGCTTATTACCAACTGAGAAAAATCAATGATTTTATAACTAGAAGACGGAAGATCGCTAAGATGCTTAACGAAAGATTAAGTGGAATAGATGGTATTAAAGTGCCGATTGAGGAAAAGAATGAGAAGCATGTATATTACATCTATTCTATTAATATTAACGAGAGTAAAATTGGGTGGGATAGAGATACTTTTGTTGAGGCTTTGGATCATGAGGGTATTGAAGCTAGAAGGGGTTATCATGTACCTCTGCATAAACAAGAATTGTTCCTAAATATAAATGATCCAAATGTTAATCATTTTGCATTGGTAAATAAATATCCAGATTATTCCAGATTTGAATTACCAAATGCTGAAAAACTATCTAGGACAACAATATGGTTACCCATGCATCCAAATATTTCCGAGGAAGATGTTGAAAAAATCGTTAAAGCAATTGAGAAGCTGATATTATGGAAGAAGGCCCGGGCTCAGTAAGTATATGTGGGTGATTAAATGGGTGATGAAGAAGAAAGAAAAGCATGTCCTATCTTATCTATAGGTACGGGAGGTGAAGCATTAGTAGAGTGCGTTGGGAATGAATGCATGTTTTGGATAGAAGAAGAGGAGAATTGTGTTTTTGTTTTACTAGCTAGGAAAAAATAGGTGAAATCAGACTTTTCTTTTTTTCTTTATTTTTTCGCTTTCCTTTTTAGTTAAGAAGATAGATATGTAGTCTTTGATTTCTTCATATATTTTTTTAATTTTATGGAATCCCTTTATCTCATCACTGAATTGGCTGAAATATAAATATGAAGCTATGGCTATCGAGAGATCCGTGTCTAATAACCATACCTCGTTAGCTGCTCTATAATATATTCTCGCAATTTTCATATCAGGATTCATTAATAATTCCTTGACATATGCTTTACCCTTGCTCGTTATTGAGATTAATCCGCCTGAGATAAAGAAGTATTGTTTTGATGCAAGATAATCGATATAAAGATTTATTTCTTCCGATTCTACTCCATCTGGATAAACATCATATACAGTTATAATATTTTCATTCAACAAATTAGAACATATGTAAGATACTGTTGCTAAATATCTTCTTGTAATGGATTTACGCAATTGATAACCCGCGAAAGCAAATATTAAAATCTTTTCGTAATTCTTCAACTTGCATCACTACTTCTAATTATTTATTTAGAATAGCTTTTAGAGAGAACTAATTTAACTTATAGAATCAATATTTAATGAGATATATTTCATGGAGCATATCTAGATAATTCTTCATCTTTAATAGAGTTTACTTGGCTATCTAGAATTAATTCTTAGCGCCGTGATGAAGAAATGTTCTACGGATTAAAGAGGATATATATATTTAATTCAACGGGGTTACAAGCATATATAACAATCCTAAATAATGAAGATGATGTGGAGATTAAATTTATATTTGATAACGATGCAACAGTTAAGGGTATGGCTATATCAGCCAGGCTCTTGAAGCTATTAGGCTCCTCTAAAAGAAGACCTGTCTTCATGTATAAAGACAATATTGTTATGTATTTGGATAAAATTATGTTAATTGGAATTACAGAGAATCATTTTTCAGATGAGGAAATGAATAATATAAGAGCTATTTTAGGTCAACTTCATGAGTATATAGCTATGATAGACAGCGAAGATGTAGGAGCATTTATAAGAAATCTAGTCTATTTTATCAAGAAAAAGAAGTCAGGTACTTCTTAGGGAACTTTTTTGGCTGATTTCCATGAAATTTTTATTGACAGTATATTTCGATAAGAATTGCGATTATACTGTTAGGAGCGAAGTTAGGAATATACTAAGCGAATTATTCAGGAATGTAGAAAAGGAATATAGATCATTTAACTTGTTAATTGATTCAGCCTTTGATCAAGTTAGGAAACAGTATGATGCTGGATCAATCTTTCACATGTTGTCTGGTATGACGCAAAAAGGTTTCTTTCTTGGTATTGTGTCGGAGGATATATTTGTTGATGATCTAAATTTTGTTTTTGGTGTCGCTTACCCCTGGAAAGGTGCCGTAATATCTACATATAGATTAGCATTAACGGAAATCGAAGGTAAGTTTAGAGAGCGCTTATTAAAAACCATAAAGCATGAATTGGGACATATTTTTGGTCTAAAGCATTGTAATAAAAATTGTGTAATGAGATTTGCCAATAGTCTTTATGAACTAGATATGAAAGCTAAAGATTACTGCGATGATTGCATTAGTGCTCTGAGAAAGCTTGGTTTAATTTAGGTTGAAGTCAAAACGAAGTTTCGTACGAGAAAAATTAATTTAGCTGGTAAATTTCTTTGTAGAAATATTCTTATAACGAATGCTTTATTGACTGATTGGGCTGGATGAATTGATTTTTCAATTAAATCTCTTCTGATTTTTTTTAACTGGAGTATGTCTGTACGAATATGATCTTCTTTTGTTTCAATAGACATCCATAATTTTTTAGTTTCTGGTAATAAATTATAATCTCGTGGAATTACATCTAGATAACCTATTACATCATTAATTGTACCTTGTATATATATTCTTGAGACTTTATCGTAGAAGACTTTTCCTGATAGGGCTATATGTTTCTCTTTAATTAAGCTTTTTATTTCTGGAGAATTTAGGAAAGATAATAATGTATTTAGAAAGGTCTCTATATGTATAGTCATGGTATCAACTACATGGATAAATTCTTTCTTGCTCAAGATTATCCCCAAATGGTTAGATTGAAGCATTAAACGTAGTTAATGCGCATCTATCTTTAACACAATACAAGACATCTCTATAGAACGGTACTGGGTCATAACTTATTTAAACTATTAATTTTGTTGGTATTAGTTTTCTTCTTATTTTTAGAGATAATATCTTAGCTATTGATGGATTATTTGTAACTGGTATTGTTCTACCTATTCTTATGCTGTTTAATACATCATTTAATTCTCGTGATTTTGATTGAATTATTGTAAAAGCTAAACCTATAGCCTCAGGAAGATGTGCATCGCTTCCAGCTACAGAAGCTATATTGTTATTAATAGCGAAATCAAGAGCTTTCTTGTTAAAGATTGGTATTATGGATCCCGCGTTATATACTTCTATAGCATCAAAGTTTATTTTCTTTATAGCCATTCCTATGCCTTTTCTCAAGAAATCGAAAGGATGGGGAACTATTATAATAGCGTTTTTTCTTCTTCCAAACTTTATAGCAGTTGGAAGAGGAGCATTTTTTTCAGGTGCTTCATGGACGCCGAGCAAAATCAGATGGCCATTAAGTGTAGTCACCTCTACTCCAGGTATTACTAATATCTCTTTAGTATTAATACAGTTAGTTAATTTCTCCAGCTCGTCTTCCGTCAAGGGAATATCGTGATCGGTTATTGCTACGCCAGCTAGATTCTTCTTTTTAGCCATTTTAATCATTTTACAAGGTGATGAAACACCATCTGATCTGCTTGTATGCACATGTAAGTCAACTGGAATTAGTTGCACCTTATGCACCTTTTTGTTTTGTGTTGGACGATCTAATTAGTCTTATTTATCATATCTATTGGGAGGTTATATCTTTGGTAGGATTAAGAAGAATAAGTTTATTTATATTAATTTTGATTTCTCTAGCAAATTTATCAACTGTATCCTTATTTTCAATGAGTTTATTGAAGGGATCAGGTAATACAGTTATTGATAACAACTGGGTGATAGGCGAATCTATACTTGTAAAAATAGATTATGATAAGATTATTATGCCTTATGATTATTTGATTTCAAAAGGAGAGTACGTAGCAGGTAACTTAGTCTCGCTATTTTCCAATGATAGTGATGATTTAACTATTAAGGTAGAAAATATACCAGAATTAGAGATCTTTGTGTTCCTAGAGATAAAAGGGGAGGGTTGGCTTAATCTTTATGCATGTTATGATCTATATTCAACGACATCTAACAGTTTAATAGCCTCAGACTTTATAAGATTAAATGTCAGTGTATACAATACTAAATCTTTGCAATTTGAGTATCTAGGTTTAACTGATGGTAATAAATACTGGGTTGAGAATAGGTATATGACTGGAGATAATAAATTGATTTTGAGGATAAATGGTGAGGGCGAAAACGATCAATATATTTTCTTTATGGCTAGAATAAGTTTCGTTTATTTCACATTAGCACCAGAGATTGTGAGTTTAGAAACAGAGTATAATTATGTAACAGAAATGACTATAATACATAAAGTAGAAATAACAACGGAGTACGAGGAAGCATTCATACAGTTTATTAATATGTCGAGATGGTGGAGGTTTTTATACTCCGATCCAGAAGTGGAGTGGTTTTATCCTAACAGAACAATAAGGACGCAGCATAAGGGTTATCATATTTTGTTCTTCTCTAGCAATGATGTGTGGAATTATCCCTGGAAAAAGGTTTCAAAAATAGTTTTCATTGATTCGCGGGGTAATTATATTCCATTTGAGATGTTTGATGTATATTATAGACTTATTACAAAGGAGCTTCAATACATAAAATCATATAGGTTCATCAAGAACATTATAGTACAGAATCCATTGAATATATCATTGTGTAATTATCCTCTTAAATTAATGCTAAACGAATCCAACTTCAATTTTCTTTCAGTTAACCCAGATTTATCAGATATTTTCTTTCAGTTAGCGGGATATGGAATAGGTCGGACAGAGGAGTATTATATTGAATATTGGGATGGTTTAAAAGCTGTTATATGGATTAAGCCAACACTAGTATATTCAGGTACCACTGTGCTAGAGATGCTTTATGGATCAGAGAATAATGCTACTATTCCTGATCCTGACGCGAGTCTATTAGATGTGGTAAAAAATGATTTCAATAGTCCAGATGAGTTGAATGACTGGGAAACGAATGACACTGGATGGATTGTTTACACAGTCATAGACCCAACAGATGACTCATTATTTCATCAAAAAACATCAAGTCATTCTAATATAATGTCTCGAAAAAATTATTCAGCTATAACTAAAATAAAAACTAGTTTATCTTCTTTCAATTTTAATGCAAGTTATAATCCTATATATTTAGGCACTTACTTGCTCTATTTAGATGATCAAAATTTTATCTGCTTTGAAATAAAAAAGAACTCAACAGGCGGTTATATATCACTCTACCAAATAAAAAATGGACATATTCTAACAACAGATAATTCTACTTTGGAGATTAACTTTATCAATGATCTATGGAGAGTGGATTTAGATGGCTATATTAATG
>JAHQWF010000024.1 GCA_029856055.1 Candidatus Njordarchaeota archaeon
TTAGGGAAGAGGACTTACTTAGAGGAAACGAAGTAATTTCACCGCCAAAACTAAATGATAAAATGGTTGGGCGGTTAAGACCGCAAATCTTCTTAACTGAGAAGGAAAATCAGTTTTACTGCATATTAAATGAAATTGATTTTGTGGATTCAGAATGCCCCTTATCTAAGGGAGCTTTACTGAAACGTTATAAAAAAGTTTGGGAAACAGCACTTGAGATAAATCCTATGTCTCAATATAATTTCACGAGAACAGTATTATCGTTGCGAGAAAGAGTGCTTAGATCTGAAGTCAAGCTAATGCCATGCAAAATCTGTGGTTATCCAACCACTTCCACCGACCAAATTTGCTCGTTTTGTAAGTTGCGAGAAAAAATAAATAAATCACGTTAAATAATAGATGAATTGGTGATTTAATGAAACCTAAGGTTCTTGTAGCTTTTAAGGCGCGTGAAGAAGACAAGATGATTATAGAGAATTACTTATCTGGATTAGCGGAAGTAGTTTATCTCCATGAGATTAGCCAAGATGAATTAGATAAGGTTCTTTATGATGTTGAGATTATATTAACTGGTAGCGGAAGAAATCTTACGGAAGATATCTTATCTAAGACACCTAATTTAAAGTTCATTCAAACTCTTTCAGCCGGCGTGAATGCTATTCCATTCCACCTCCTGAACGATAAGGTAGTGGTTGCTAGTAATGCTGGTGGCAATGCTCGGGCTGTAGCAGAGTATGCACTCGCCTTAATTTTGAGTGCTTTGAAAAAAATACCTTTAAGAGATAGGTTTATGAGAAAGGGTATCTGGCTACGGAGAATGCCCCATGAATTAATTAGTAATAAAATTATTGGAATTATTGGTTTTGGGCATATAGGTAAGGAATTGGCTAAAAAATTAAAAGCGCTTGGAGCTAAAGTATATGGTATAAATCGTAGCGGTAGAACAGATTTAGAGATTGATTGTATCGGGGACCCTAATTCATTAGACTATGTCCTCTCTATGTCAGATATAGTTGTAATTACTTTGCCTCTAACAAAACATACTAAAGGACTATTTAATATGAATAAGTTTAAGTTAATGAAAAGTAATGTCATCATTGTTAATGTTGGCCGTGGAGAAGTTATTGATCAAAAAGATTTGTTTGAATTTTTAAAGAAAAACAAAGAGGCGATAGCTGCACTAGATGTATGGTGGACATACCCTAGAGAGTTGGATAAAGAGACGTTTCAGGATTATCCATTTCACGAATTAGAGAATGTAATTATGTCTCCGCATGTAGCTGGTTTTTCACCTGATGTAAGAAAGGAGGTTTTCGAACATGCTCTGATTAATATAAAGAAGTTCTTATTAGGAGAAGAAATAAGAAACGTTGTTAATAAATTAGATTATATATAGTTGAGATACTATAGATCAATTATATTAAGTTATTTACATAGAGTTCTATAGATTTATTCTTAGGAAAAGTGACCCCAAAATGCTAAATTATATAGCTTAAGCCTCCTTGCTAACTTCTATGGTACGTGAAATTATTCGGTTCCACCACTCAATATTGTATATGCATCCTGGATCTGGAGCTAGGTAATCGCCGAAGTAAGCGTACGCTCTAGCTCTACAGCCTCCGCAAATGTATTTGAATGGGCAGTTACCGCAGTTGCCTTCGAGCAGGTCTCTGTCTCTTAGCTCTCTGAAGACCTTGTTGTTCCTCCATAGATCCTCAAAGTCGTCTCTAAGTATGTTCCCGACCTTTATTGGCATGAAGACACATGGCTGTATATCTCCACTTGGCTCTAGGGCGATGTACGCTCTTCCCGCTCCACAACCACCAATAAATTCTGCTATAGGCTCTACATTTGAGTCAAAGGTATATCTATAGAAGTGTCCAGCCAGTAATTTCTCATTTCTTGTTGAAGTTTGCTGTAACGATACTCTAGCGAATTGCGGAGCCGTTGACGCCGCTTGAAGCTCTTTGTTAACTGTTACTTTCACAAGCATTTTTAACAATTCTTCTCTTTCCTGAGGTGAGATATCTAGTTCAACTATTTCTTTTCCTCTTCCAGTAGGTATGAAATTGTAGTGCATAAATAAGTCGACACAAAGCTCTTTAGCAAGTTCAAGCATCTGGGGTATCAAATCATAATTCATTTTAGTTATCGTCATCGAAATCTCTACGTATAATCCCGCCTCTCTAGCATTCTTTATCCCCCTAACAGTTTTTTCCCATACACCTGGAATCCCTCTGAATTCGTCATGTACTTGAGGGATTGGAGCATCTAGACTTATCTGTACGTATTGTAATCCTGCTTTAACCAGTTTCTGAGATACTTCTTTATTAATTAATGTGCCATTGGTAGCCATAGCTGTGTATATGCCATAATCGTTAGCTCTCTCTATCATATTAAATATTCCTGGTCCTAATAATGGTTCACCACCAGAAAAAGCAATTATCACCACTCCCGCATCAGCTAATATATCAAGAGCTTTTCTACGCTCATCCATGCCCATCTCAGGCCTGTTTCCAGCTCCAGCCGCTATATAGCAGTGTTTGCACCTGAGATTGCATCTATATGTGTAATCCCAAACAACTAGAAATGGTGCACCTGGTACAAATGGTCTTCTTACTCCAAAATCTAATATGCCTTTCATGACTGATGAAAGAGCTCTCCTTGCGTAAGGTAATTCAAAGGTTTTTAAGGCATCTTCGTAAGAGATACCGAATACTTTAGCTGCTCTTTTTATAGTGGTCTTAATAATGAACTTTGCGACTCTTGAACTAATTGATTTGTATTCTGATTTTCCTTCTACTAAATCCTCTAATGCTTTTTCAACTAAAGTTTTCTTTGATGATTTATCTCTTCTTAATAGAAATCTAAGCCCCGCTCGCGATATTGAGTTATTTAAGTATGTACTTAAAATCTTTGCTATATCTACACTGCTCATTATTGCTTACCTCTCTTTAGAAATCATTACTTTAATACTTAATTGTTTTCTCGATTATATAATAAACTTTTGTTAATAGCAATAGTTATTGATTTTGGATAGCTAGTACTCCAAAAAAAAGCAGCATACGTTAGTTATAGTGATGTTCTGTGATGTATATATGCCATAAGAAAATCCTAGATAATTTAACTGATCGAGAATTAGTTTTCTATATTTTCGTTTACAAATGTTATTGATTTACGTAAATAAACTTTTAAAGCAAAATTGCTTATGCTTTGAATTATAGGGTTTAACTGTTTTTGGTGAAACTCAATGGGTGCTGAATTATTCACTACGATTTTAGAGGCACTAAATAATCCTTTCGCTATGAGGATATTAACATACTTACTCCATCAGGGCGAAGCTAAATTATCTGATATCTTAATGTTTGTATCAGGTATCTCAAAATATAGAAGCGTTAGGAAAACAATTCTAAGTTTAGAGGCTGCTGGTTTAATAACAAGAAAAGTTATTAGTTGGGGACGCGCTAAACGCTGGGATCTAAAATTAACGAAGTTAGGAGAGAAGATTGCTAGAAGCCTTCTTGAATCAATTAAGACAGCGCTTAAAGAACTTTAATCTATTTCTTATACTCAAAAATAGCGCAGGGGACTATAGTTTCAACTGGTAATAGCCCTCCATGTAAAACTACCCTTCTCTTTCTTCGCTTCTCAACAAGAAACCTTTTTCTATCTCTCGCAAATAATATTAACACGTTTTTAGCTGGCATTGCATCCAATAAGTCTTGATTTCTCAATTTCAACACTATTTTTTCATAACCTAATTCATTAGCTTTTACTGGATACATATCTGCCTTGAATTCTAACTCAACGATGTTTTTCGCAATACTCGCAGACTCCTCGCTTAATGTGGGAATCAAAGCGTATCGCTCAACGATATATGGTTCATGAGCAGGATCAATTAACCCTTTCAACTCTAATCTCTTTATAACAGCCCTTATATCTGCTTCCGTCTCTTTAGTAAATAAACCTAATCCATGATCTGAAGCGATCACTAAGTAAACAGGTTCTTTTCTTCTCATAAAAAGAATCCTTGAAATTAATTCAGCTAGTCGAGCTATCTCAGCGGCATATTCCATTGATATTTCTGCTAGAAAACCTTCTGCAGCACCGTGAGCTGCTTTCTCCAACTCACTTAATACTATTGCATTTATTCTCTTTAAGCTGTCAGTTCTATCTAGTCCCATTATTATGTTCTTTATATGAGCTATCGCGCCTTGAAAATACAATGTATCTTTCCCAAAAATCTCTTTAAGCAATTCATCTTCTCTTTTTATTTCTCTTATAGTTCCCCTCGGATAGGGAGAAAAAATTTTAAGTACTTTCTCGCCACCAAAAATAGCTCTCCTTGATATAGTTGTTACTGAGGGCAATATGGATATTAAACTCTCTTCAATAATAGGTTTAAAACCTATCAATACTAACATCTCGCGGAGTTTAATTAGGAAATCATCTATTCTTAAGCCGTCTATTATTATCATTATAATCGATTTCTTTTCCACTAATTCATCTCTTATAATCTTATTAATCTCGGTAACTGATTTTTCTTTACTTGTATTCTGAATAATTTCTGTGTACTCGTTAAGCAATGCTCTCTCCCACGACTCATTCAAGGACCCCTGGTAATTTGAAATCATCATTTTTATTCTTCTTACCAATGGAGCTTCCTCGCTACCATACATTTTTCTTAGCATCTCTACGACTAATTTAAGGAGTCTTGAAGCCATCGAGAGATTAATAAAAGCATTTTTCAACTCACTTAAGTCCTTCCTTTTAACAACTTCCTTTATTTCCTGCATCTTTGGATACAATTTTAGTAATTGATCTAATGAAATTAATAATCTATTAGGTTCTACTCCACAGTCCTCCATATAGTGCCTAGCTAAGCTCACCATCTCACTTAGTTTTGATAATGATTTAAAATGAAGCTCCCACTGCAATGGAGCAGTGACACCATATGGTTTGAAATTACTGGATAGCAATCTTTCATTTATGCTCCTTAGAACATCCTCATTTTTCATTGAGTAAGAAATTACTTTCCGAGCAATAATACCTAGCCTAGATTGAATAATGTGCTGAATAGCTAATACTTTATGTATTTCCTTAGGGTCGAAATAACTGTTTAGGAGATAGAGGTAAGGCATGTGTCCGTGTATTTCGAGAATTCTTTGGATATATATCGCTATTGATAATTTATTCTCATCAAAAGTTCTTATAGCATCAATTATATATGAGAAAAGAGCTATTGGATACTCCAAGAATCTTTTACGTATAGAAAATAACATTCTTACAAGCAATCTGCAATCATTATTTTTACAATCTATCTTCGATAACGCGATTACAAGAGCGGTCTTCAATACATCCAAAAATTCTTCAGGTATTGTACCAGCGGTCATAACAGTAGAATCAAACGCTACATCAAGTTTTCCTTCTAACCAATTGTAAAAAACTCTCGAACTAACATAAGTTAACCACGACATACCTAATAACTCCGCGATTGATACTTCAGGAGCCCACCTTTTCTCAGCTTCCATTAAAGATTTAGATAACTCTCTTAAAGCGCTACTTATGTCGATATCGGCTTCTAATTTCTCTAAGAAATCATCTGTTGTATAACAACCAGTTGTGATCCAGAGATTTCTTATATGTACATTATCAAGGGGTAGTAAAGATAACATAATTGCACAGAAATCGCTGAGAGTACCTTTATTGTTTAATAATAGATACATGCTTTTTATTACGACATCTATTTTATCTTGTCTCTGAACAAGTTTTAGGACCTTATTTAGGTAACTATCTATATTTCTAGTTCTTTTCCAGCTTCTAGCTACTAGACTAAGTCTACGAATCATATCTTCAATAAAATCTATTGCTTCTTCCTTGTTTTTATAAGACATACCAATAT
>JAHQWF010000047.1 GCA_029856055.1 Candidatus Njordarchaeota archaeon
ACCAGTTGATCTTTCATCCAGGAAAACACCATTACCTTCAAAAACATTATTTTCAATCACATTATTTTTTGATGATATTATCTCCAAACCTTTATCATTATCTCTTAAAATACAATTCTTAATCTCATTTTTATCAGACACGAAAAGTGTTAGGCCCATCTTACTATTAATAATTCTACAATTATCGATCACATTTCTACTAGAAGAAACAATATGAATACCATATGATGATCCGATTAACGTATTATTCACTAACTTAACTCTCTGAGCATTTTCTAAGTAAAATCCACCACCATTAATAATAATTGAATTTGATATAATAGCATTATTCGTCTCAATATATATGCCTTCAACCCCAATTATCTCACATCTATCTATAAATATGTGAGAACCAGGCTTCGCTATAATTCTTAAACCATTAATTAGGCTAGGAAAAATTTTTGAACCAATAATAGTGAGATTCCCATTCTCCTCAATAATTATAGATACATAGGGTTCTTCACGAGAACTAAACATTAATACAGAATCCCTAATCAATAATTTGCTTCTATCATCAATTTTTAAAGTCCCATATATTACTAAAAATTTATTTTTTATTTCTTTGGAAGGAATACTAAATTTTTTTTCATCATAATATGGATTAATAGAGAAAATCTGATATATACTTGTACTAAATGTGATTATCTGCATAAAAAGAATAAATAGTATTAATAGAGATATCTTTTTATTCATCTTGATACACCTAACCAAAGCATCTATTAAGATCTAGGCAATTTATAGCTACCATTTCCATAATAATTAAAATCACCAGAATTCAAATTAAGCATTTGTACAGTATACGACACAGCATCACTAACTGAGTAGTCCCATTTACATATAGCTACTTCCCAAAAAGCATCTATAAAGTCATTATTCATAGTTCCTGAAAGAGGAACATCAAATGTGGAGCCAACAAATGCTTCTGCTCCGTAATCAACAAATGCCTTAGCCATTTCGCTTCCTGAGACGCTTTCGCCTTCATTAACTAGACTCTGGCAAGCATATGCAACTATAATGCCATGAGGATAAATGGTACCACCATTATAATCACCCCATAAATTAATAATTTCACTAGGATATAACCAGTTGCCATCCGCAGCTTCCAATGCTCTGTCTGGTTCATCTAATGAAGTTAAACCATGTGTATTGATGTGATAAGCGTAACATTCTCTGCTCACTTTTAAATAATATGATTTAGTATTATAATATTGAAGATCACTTTTTATTCTCGCTTCATCAGGATCTGAAACATAGATCCCATAATCTATAAACGTATATTCTTCAAGCCAATCTGGAATATTTGTAATATCTTGCGTTGCTCCATATGTATATACATCATGAACTAAACCATATCTATATGTAGTCCATCCTGACTCCCCAGGTATAGAAGATATACTAAAGTTTTTTCTTGATTCTTTTTTATTATTTAAAAAAATTATTGTGTGCGAATGTCTTATACTTTTTCTCGTCACTATAAAACCTTTTACAAGATTTAATACATTTGGAACCAGAATCAGTATAAATAATAATATTATTACAAATTTATTCATTGCATCACCTTATTTGAAAATATTTAATTCTTTTATTTAGACATTATTTTTTAAAACGTGTATATATATTAGAACATCCGCATTATTTCATCGACATAATCTCGAGGCCAGCAGACATACCTAGAGATCAAGTAATGAGCATAACCGGCTTTATCACGACGCTATACTTTATTCGCAGCTTGATTAATCGCTTCACGTTATAAGCTACAGCCATAAGCTTGATTGCATCTCCTTCTCTCCAAGTCACAGTAGAACATTACTGCATCATTTATATATCTTGGCGTCGCGTTCACCGTTCTTCCGCCTCTTATATTGCCAAACATCAAATAACTGCTTGCAAAGCATTATAGCTAGCCTCTTCTTAGCGTTCTTCATTGGCTTTAACCCAGGCTTTAGGCTTTTAGCGAGATCTCCTTGCAGTTCTTCCTTGCGAAACATTCTGAGTTAGCCATTGAGATATCTTCTCGGGATAGCTTATTCAGAGCAATCTCAACGCTGTGAGACATTCGCTGTGAGACATTATCGCCTCAACATAAACGTATATGTCGAGGTTAATGTTAAGGAGGAAAAATCGGTTAAAAATATTGATGGAACCCTTTGATGCAGGTTTGATGAAGTGCCAGATGAGATTATTTTAAGTTAATTTATTGGTATTACTTTAGTAAATACCTATCTTCCCCTCCTTTCTAGCGCTGTTATAGATGTACCTAAAAATTTTAATTGCTATTGGATACCCTATCAAAGCGTATATTATTAGTACTATGGAATCATAAAGAATTCTTTCATGTAATAGCGTAACTCCCCATATAAGAGAGTACCTAATCGCATCAAGCGAATATGTTAAGGGTAAGCCTAGAGACATAAATCTTAAGAAACTAGGAAGTATTATTATTGGGAAGAAAGTTCCCCCGAAAAATTGATTTATCCAGGTTAAAGCCCAACCAATCGGATCACCTTGCTTGAATTTCAGAACCATACCAGCTGATAAGATGCCTATTGGTAGATTAGCAATAACTAGTAAAGTGATTAATGTTAACATTGTCAGAACCGTCCATATATTGATAACGATCTTTGATCCTAGGATTATTCCTGTCGGTAAAATAATAATCAGGAATATTAAGGAGTAAAAGAAATAATAAAGTAAATCGCCCATAAATAAGATTACGAAGTCTGTTGGTGTTGATAATACGCTTTCTAATGTACCGTAGAATTGCTCTAATCTTATTGTTAGTGCTAGGCTTCTCAAACTTGCTGTAATGAAATGTGATATAGCTATACCTACTAGCGCGAAATCGAAATAACTGTAACCATATCCAGCTTTGGCAATATCTTCTGGTAAGATTATGAATGATAATAAGAAATACGTGAATACCATGAATAAGGTATTAGCGAAATCAAAAATCATCCAAGTCTTATAATTAAACCTAATTTTAGCTCTCCTTAACATTGCTGCTATTACTTTTCTCACATTACTAACCTTCGTATCTGTGGGAGATTCCTTAAATAGTGTTAAGATCTCATCTACAGTCATACGTTACACCTTCAATAAGATGATAAAAGGCCTAATCTCTTAGCTTTCATTAAATAGTACTCATAAACCCTAAGTCCAATGTAAATTAATGGTGCGAAGGCGCATAGAGCACCTAGATGTGTAAGTATTTTGGGATCAGTTAAAGGCTTCTCATCTATAATAGTTCTTCTGAAAAGTTCAAGGCCGTGCGTAAAAGGCATTAAAAGAGCAATGTAATAGAGTATTGGATAGTTCCAAAGTATTGCGAGTGGATATATTACACCTCCGAAAAACTCCATTACAGAGATCATTAAAACAAGCAATGTCTCTAATTGCTTATGTATGATATACATCCCAGCAGCCATCACTCCAATAGCTGCATGAATGGCAATAACTAATATCACAATAAAAATTGCTTGGACCCATACAAAAGGGTTTCTAGTGAATTTAGCTCCAAGCATGTAGCCGACTAAAATTGTCAAGATGAATGTTGAGGATGACCAAGTAGATCCGTAAAAAACTTGGCCAGTAATCCAACTCTTGAAGTTATCTGAATCAATAGCTGCTAGACTTTCGAAAGTGCCTGCGGATATCTCATGCCTCATTTTATGTGCTAACCTAGCAATAGTCGTCCAGAGATATCTAGATAAAGCAATTCCAGATAAAGCGAAAGCGACGTAGTCTGGTGTATATCCTAGCTTAACTAAATCGTCTGTTGATACGAGGAATCCTACGTAATAATAGATTAAGGCACTGAGAACTATGTCAATGATGTCAAGAGCTAGATTCATTCTATAGGATACATAGATTTTCATTTGATAAAACCACGATGCCCATGCTTTCCTCAAGAATCCGTATAAGCCATGTATCTTTTCTTCATCCGCTAAGGTTTCCTTAAATTCTTCAAAGCTCATCCATGACCACCTCTTCTCCATATTCTACGACTGGTTTCTTCGATCTTTACACCCGCTATTTTCAGGAAGGCTTCCTCTAAGGTCGGTAAGGATCTAGATATTGATTCTACCTTATTATCTTTCAGTATCCTAGCTATCTCTGGTATTGCCACGTAGTGATCTTCAACCGTAACACGTATCTTATAATAATTCTTAGTTCTCTCGTAACTAAGTATCTTCTTAACAACAGATGCAGCTTCGAGCTTCCTCAATATATCATTTATTTCTGAGTCACTTGATATAACATCGATTTCCACGACTTTTAGTTCCTCAACCTTCTCTCTAATCTCTCTTGGAGTTCCCTCAAATATTATTTTTCCTTTATTTATTATAGCTATTCTATCGCATAATTGCTCTACTTCGTACATGTTATGTGACGTAAATAGTATTGTCTTACCTAGCTCATCCGTTAACCTCCTTAAGAAATTCCTTACCTTTATGGCTGATTCTACATCGAGACCTAGAGTAGGTTCATCAAGAATTAATATATCTGGGTTATGTAATAATGCTCTTATAAGCATTAATTTAATCCTCATTCCGGTTGAATACTCTAGTACTAATTTATCTGCAGCATCCTCAAGCTCGAGGAACTTTAAAAGCACCCTAATCCTCTTCTCAGCTATATCCTTGGGCACATTCTGGAGCATACCAAAGAAAACTAAATTATCATATCCAGATAACCTCCAATAAAGCGCCCTACCCCCTGTCTCACCCATCATCCAACCTATTCTCTTCCTAACCTCTACAGGCTCTTTCAAAATGGAATATCCATCAACCCATGCCTCGCCTTCATCAGGTATCAATAATGTAGCCAACATTTTCGTAAACGTTGTCTTGCCTGCCCCATTTGGACCCAGTAAACCATAAAACTCTCCCCTCTTTATCTTCAAGTTAACATGGTCAACCGCTGTAACGCTAAATCCTTTTCCTCTATATATCTTTGTAAGATTTTCCGACGCAATAGCGTAATCAACCATCTAAAAACCTCTGGAAAAAGTGTTATCGAATATTAATGGGTCTATGATATACTTTTACTGAAATTGTCGATTAAATTATAAAAATATAGAATAATTATTAAGAAATAATATAGAGATAATTATCTTAAATATCGCGTGATTTCTTATGGGTCTACCTATATTTACATTCATATAGATAGATAATTATTAGTTGGGTTACTTGCAGGAGGGCTTTAAATAAAGTTATTTTATCAAAGGAAGATATAATATCACATCTCCTCTCCAATATACCATTCTGTACAAAAGTTTTCCAATGTCTTTTGATCTCAAAATTTCTTTCAACTCCCTAGGATTTGCAAATTCCTTGAAACCAAATTTCTTGAAGAGAAATCTCGTTGCTATATTTCTAGGTGATGTTAAAGCCCAAACAGCTTTTATCCCATTTTCCTTTAAAAATTCGATTGCTTTGGATAATAATGCTGATCCAATACCCATGTGTCTGTAATCTGGGTCAACAAAAATATAGCCTATTTCAGCGTGCAAGCTATCGTGTAGTTTAATATAACCTATCATTACTGCTCCTACAACTTTATTATCGAATACTGCTATAAACGTTTTATTGCACTTGTCTAGATACCTCACAGCCCAATAGGAATCCATTGAATTACCAAAAGCTCTTTGAGCTGATCTGATTATACCCTCTCGATAGATCAGGTCGTATTCAATTATTCTGAATAAGTATTTGTGTTCTATCTGTTTAACCAAACTAATACGCACACTCCAATTATCTCTTGAATGAACTAGTCCACTTCGCTAAGAAACAAATAAATTAAGAAAAAATATTAAAATTTTTGGTCAAATCTGGCTTATTCATTAATTG
>JAHQWF010000051.1 GCA_029856055.1 Candidatus Njordarchaeota archaeon
AAGAAGCGACATCCGGCGCAGATGGCCCCCTCGGCACAGGCCACATCCCCATTGAGGAAAAATTCCCCCTCAAGGACTCCTGAGCGGTTCATTTCTCCTCCCCCGTAGCTTTGGCCACAGAGTAAATGGCGAATTCCGGGCAGATCATGGTGCACAGCCCGCAATTGGTACAGGCCTCTTCATCTCTCACCTGAGGCGGGTGATAACCCTTCTCATTGAAGCTCGGGGAAAATTCCAGCACATTATGGGGGCAAAATTCTATACAAAATCCACATCCTTTGCATCTATCTTTTACCAAATATACTCTTCCTCTCCTTTTTATCTGAACAGTTTTAGCCTGACTCGGGTCATTAGTCATTCTAATTCCCCAAAAATGTTAATGTATCTATAATACAATGAATATACATCACTCATGAAAATCATAACTGATAGTAGATATATAATATTCATATAAAGGTAACTTGTATTTACCCATGTGTCCCCAGTTCATTTCCAAAAAATAAGTAAAAAGCCTTCTAATAAAAACGAATTTAATAAATATTTTATTTATTAAAAATTTATTACCGAAAATAAATAAACACAATAAACACAATAGATTACCATTGGTATAATAAAAATATTTAACGATATCTTAATTAAATTAATTAAAATTATTTCAGTAATTAAAATTTAATTGGTATTATTTAATTCGCTTTGCCTAAATATTAATAAATAAAAAATGGGTTATAATTTGAATGAAAACTAATAAATTATTCTTTTAAACGGAATTCGCTCTTTGGAGCACCACAAACGGGACATACCCAATCATCAGGTAATTCATTGAACGGTTTTCCTTCAGCTTCCTCGTCATAGATATATCCACATACTTGGCACTCTCACTTTGCCATCTTTATCCTCCTGGCGATCCGTGTGTGACTGAGTATTGCCAAACAAGATTAAATAAGTCTTCTTCGGATAATGTCTGTTTTTGAATTATTGCTTCTTCTATCCTTTTTAGTAATGCGTGATGTCTTTTCTCATCTTCTATTATATAGCTCACTATCATCTTTACTCTATTATCTTCTACTTGATTTATTAGCAGAGAGTAAGTTTCTATTGCTTTTTGTTCCAGTCTTATATGTTCTCTAATCCCATCTAAAAATTCTCTTGACTCAGCTTCAGTTATAAATGGTGTTTTCGATTTAAGAAGCGCTATTAAGCCACTAAGCATATTTGCGTGCTTCATCGAATCGTAAGCAATGCCTTTAAGCAATTCTCTTATGAGCATATTTTTTGTATCTTTAGTATTCTTTTCAACGCGGTCTACAATCTTATTCTCAATGTCTATTTGGTTCTTTAAAAAATCCTTTAGTTCTTCTTCATTCATTCTAGACACCTAATATTCCTCACCAAGAATTGTTTCGAACATCTCTTCATGCTCCATTTCTTCCTGCATTATGTGCCTGATAACGTGCAAAGTGACTGGATCTCTACCAACGTTTCTTAGCCACTCAATAATTTTATTATATACATCTATGGCACACCTCTCAGCATCTATAGCTGCACGTAGAATACCCTTTAAATCACTCCAATCTCCTGGTAACTCTACCTTAGGACAATTAGCTTCAGGAACTATTTTTCCAAAATCGCCAAGTGGTTCACCACCTAATTGAATAATTCTTTCAGCAAGTTCGTCAGCATGCTCTTCTTCATCTTTTGCTGCTTTTTCTAGGGCTGAGGCTACATTTGGAGCGTTTAATCCTTTAGCCATTTTTGCAGCATGCTTATAGTAGAATACAGCTATTAATTCATCTGCATATGCTTTATTTAGTATCTTTACTAATTCGTCAGCGAAATCTTTAACTAATTCTCGTGTTTTTTTACCCATTTTTTGCACATAAAGAATTTTAATATATAAAAAAAGAAGAATAATTATAAAAAATTTCTCTTTCAGTTTAAGAGAAAAATTTAATAATAACAATCTTATATTTCTTTGTTATGATAAAAAAATTAGGTGTTTTTATGGGTGAATTATGGCAAACAGCTGATTGGAAAGCTGAAAAACATGTTCCAGTGATTGATGCACCAGATACCGTAAAAAAAGGAGAGATTGTAAAAGTGACTGTGCAAGTAGGTAAAGAGATCCCGCACCCAAATACTACAGAGCATCATATACGTTGGATACAGTTGATATTCTGGCCCGAGGGGGAGAAATTCCCTTATGAAATTGGTATAGCCTACTTTAATGCACATGGGGAATCAGTACAAGGACCAAATAAAAGTTCGATTTATACAGAGCCAATAGCCTTGTTCGCTTTCAAGACAGATAAACCAGGAAAATTAATCGCCCATTCATACTGTAATATACATGGTCTCTGGAAAAGCGAGAAAGAAATAAAGGTTGAATAAAATACTTCTTTTCTTATTTTTTATTGATATATAGCGGATAGCTTTTATTAGTTCTCTATGAGATCTTTTTAGCCACGATGTTTATTGGATCGGTTGGGTCTCCAGGTTCTAATGAAAATAGATCCTTATACGATTCAATTATCTGCCAGCCAGCTTTCCTGAGGAGACTATTGAGTTCATGAATACTGTATAGCCTTATATCCAACTCTAGCTTATCAATATATACTAGGTCTTCATTTCTTTTGTTATAGAATCTCCATGTACTCTTTAGGCGAGAAGTATATTTTTCAAATTTATGATCCTCTATAACCACCAAGTCTTCCCACTCTTCAATTGTTCTCGGCAAAAATCTTCTAAGAAGAAAGTCTCGAGATGCCGTTGAAGCTATTATGAGTAAAGCGTTATCGCGGCACAGTTTAGCTGCTTTTCTAAATATCATTTCATCAGTTGATTCATCATAGTAACCAATAGAAGTCCAGACATTAATTACTCCGTCGAAAGGAATATTATCCTTTATTATAGAGTTGAGATTTCGTATGTCTCCTACCAGGAAGCTTGTTTTATCTTCTACTCCGTGTTCTATGGCTTTCTTATTAGCGTCTTCTATATAGAGAGGAGAGAAATCTACTCCAACAACATTATATCCTAATTTTGCAAGATTTATAGCTATTCTACCATTGCCACACATCAAATCAAGAATTCTGCCTTTTGAGATACCGTGATTTGAAAGAATTTTAGCGATGCCTTTAGCTTCTCGCTCGGCAATACCCCAACGAATATTCATTATTTTAAGGAACAAATGTGCCTTATCTATAAAGAATTTTATTGTCCAATCGCTAGACAATTATGACACCTCTTTAGACATGTGACTTACAGAATTTAGAAAACTAAGTATTCCGGTTTGCCGAAGGTAGTTATTCGTAGAGAAAATAAGATCTAGGCAAAGATTCATATTAATTCTTAATAATTTCTCAGAATGTATTAACGATTTTTATCACCATGTGTAGATTTATTTAATTATTTCAATATGATTAAAAGAGACTCTAGTTTAATAAGTTTTTTGCTAAATTAATTGATTTTTACCTGTTTTATTCAGAGATTTGGCTTCATATTTCGATTATCTTATTAAATCTTTTACTTATTCTAGTTGATAATTCTATATACCATTTAGGGAGCTTTAAATCTCTTATTACTCTAGAGGGTGTATATGGTTTTATATCAATGATCGGCGTATTATTATATAGATCTAGTCCCTCAACAAATAACTTATTTCTCTCCCTCTTAATTAAATGAACAATTGTTATTGCTATTGGATTAGGTCTATGTGGCGAATCGGTGCAAAATACACCGACTTGAGGTATATCTGATATATCTATTCCATATCTAAGCCAACGTCTTGGACGAACTTTCAACGTTTTTCTCTGATTTTCAGAGACTTTATGGAGATAAGCAATAAGAATAATATGTGAGAAATCTTCTATTCCATGTAATCCATCTTCATATTCTGGATAGATCTCTACTACCCCCCTCACACCATCTAGTGATGACTTAATTTCATCTTCACTTAAATCTACATTGACAAATCCTATCGGCTTTAAGTTAATTTCATTGAAACGATACATGATAATCACATCATACAATATATCTCATTTCAATTAATGTTACCCCATTATAGTAATAAAAGCAATGGAATTATGGCTATTATTGTTAAAATAAATATCACTATGCCCTCACCACTCATTACACCAGCTAGTAGCGCGTTCCACTTGCTTCTTTTCTCCTTGTAGATGTTTGGAGCATGACTATATTTTTTCGTTAAGTACAAATCAATGATAGCTCCAATTGAACCAATCCATAAGAAAGATGGGGGAATAATCATACCTACAGCGATCAATATTGGGGATATGTGCTTAAGATGTAGCTTCTTGAATATTACCCATAATAAAATCGTTACAATGACGCTTATTATTAGTAATTCAGGTATAACCATGGGGGGCAGTCTTCTCTCTTTGATACCTATGTAAAATAAAAGAACATAGCCACCTAGTAACTTAGAGAAGGGGGCTGGCCACATATTAGATCCTATTCCACCAAGAAATCTATTTATAGTGTAGAATAGCAAAGGACCGATTACTGAACCTGTTATAATACCTATAATAACAGCTTTCATAATATCTACTGCATTAACACCGATAATATCACCAAATTTTATTCGCCTTATTACGGAGATTGCTGCAGACTCAAAAACACTTATGATTGCGAACGCTAAGAATATGGCTTCAAGCTTAACATTTATTAGGAATAATGTGATAATTAATGTTGCATCCAACGTAAAGCTGGATGAGAATCCGGTTTCTCCAGCAGATCTAACAGAGAAGATAGATGATATAAAAGTTATTGGTATGGCCACTATAATTATTTCAACTACTTGTTTTATAAGTTCACTTGATAAATGTCCAGTGACTGATAGTAATACATAGGCTACTATAGGAACTAAAGAGAGCGAGATTATAGTTGATATTCTAGATAAAAAAGTGCTCTCCCTCATATTTCTTAGTGATTCCCTTAATCCATGACCATACTCAATTAATGTTAGAATAGCTGTAGTGATCATCATGGGGATTGCCACGCTATAGATGTATGGATTAAAGAAGTGTTCTTGAATTAGGACTAAAGGATTAGCATTCTCGAAAAAATACCAAACCATGAATGAGTAGATTACACCTGCTAACAAAAATATGTAACCAAAGAACGAAATGAAGAAACCTAGACTAGCGAACAAGGGACTTATATTCACGCTAGTGAAAACGCTCTTAGATCTTGTTTTACGCCCAAATTGCGATAAATCTATCTGATGGTAGTCCGTTAAAAGTAGAATTGAGCTTGCTCCACCCGAGAAAACCATACCTTTTATAGCGTAATTTAGTTCTTTAGCCCCCTCTTTTTCAAGAATTTTAACCATGTAAGCCATGGGAGTGACCATAGGCCATCGCAACTTAATGAACTCCTTGTACATTGGATACAAAACAAATATACCAAGTATCGCGCCAGATAGAACAATGGATATTAGTAATGGAAGCGTAACATCAATTGTAGAGCTCAAATAGTCTTTATAAAGATAGAGTGAGGCAATTGGGTCTATGAAACCCATAGAGACAAGCATAGTTGCCCCAGAAATTGTAATAAGTATGGCATTTTCCTTGGAATCATACTTACCTGTTAAAGAAAGTATTAAATAGCCTAAAAGAAATACTCCGCCCAAAGCAACTATACCTATCTTTAAATATAGATAGATAGCGATAAAAGAAAAGACAGCTCCGAGGATAATACCTGAAATTACAGCTCTCTTAGTTAAGGGATACCTAAGCAACATAGTATTCATCTTATAATTATAATATTGTTGGAAATCAAATCCTTACAGGTATCAGAT
>JAHQWF010000008.1 GCA_029856055.1 Candidatus Njordarchaeota archaeon
GTTATATAGAGAGAGAACAGCCCCCGTGAATAGTTTTACGGCTTTTTTACGAGATAGTTCTCGACCTATTAATTCGAGTGTTTGAGACCAGGTTCTTGCTTGTAAGACTCTGCATATTAAAATTAGTTCTGATGTTTCATCAATTTCTGGTTTAGATGGATCTTCATCAATAAAGTAAGCTTTCACTAATGCTTGTATGACATCTGATACAAGTTCATAGCTTAATATTCCTAATTCGTAAGCTACAATTCTTTTAGCTTGAATACTAGTGAGAGATGGCTGATAACGGTAAGGTCTCTCTACACGCTCCCATATATAACCTTTTTTCAAAATTATTAAGGCCAGATCGGGCTCCATATCATAATGAACATATCTCAGCCATTCAACAAACCTTATACGGAATTCCCGATAATATATTCTTATTAAGTTTTCTAATTGCTTTTTGAGCGGTCTAATAACTATTGTTGTATATTCTCCTGAGACTTTATGTCGCATTGGGGATACATGTATAGGTACGAATTTATTCTTAAGCCAAAACCTCATTAGTTGCACATTTGCACCAAATCCTGCTCCCACCCAATCAAAATTCTTCTTCTTTGCTATTTTGATCAATTCTTCAAGAGCCTTGCTGCCTAGACCCATGCTCATTGCTTTTGGATGAGTCGCTATTCTAACTATACGGTATCCTATAAGTTTCGGAAAAATAGGGTCCCTATAATGTTTCTCTATCGCGATTGGTATTAATTGACCCGACGGTTCAGCAGATTTATCTCTGTAAACTGCTCTAATAACGCTTTGAGGTAATCCGCCCTCTATCGCTATCAATAATGCGCATACTATCTTGCCTGACGGAAGCCTTAAAGCGTATGTTTCGTAATGCGGTGCGTCAGCCATTATTGCCAGATCTTTTGGTTGGTTTCTGTAATGTGCGAACACATATATTCCAATAAATTGCTTTAAATCATCTTCTTTAGGCCCCAAAAACCACGCATCTAGATTCGCTTTCTCTAACTTAACTCTCATAGCTTTTATGTCTTCATAATCTTTTTCATCTAATTTTGAGGGCTCAGCATCTAATAGTAGCGTGTCATATAACCAAATCTCAATGGGGTCATTAATTGAGTATCTAATTGGTTCGTTTAATTCTACGGAGAAGTGTTCAATTTCCTTCATTTTTTCTAATTGTGCCAAGAAGCGAATTGAAAATCCTCTACCAGCACCCTCATATCCATGAACAGTGCTTGAATAGATAACTCGAGGGGCGGATTCCATTAATTTAAAAAGTATAGGTACAGGTATTCCAGCTGCTTCATCTACAGCAATAACTTCAACTTTCTCTCTTTTCGCCACTTTTATTGCATCACGAGGAAGCATGAAAGTAATTATGTATCCTCTACCTCTAATTTCTAAAGGATTTTGTGTTACTTTCGGTTTTTCTCCTAGAGCTTTTAATGCTTTCTCAGCAAACTGAAATAAAGTGTAGACGTTATATTCATTAGGGGCAGTAACCAGTATCATGAAGCGTCCTAACGCTCCTTTTCCAGCATACAATTTAGCTATAGAACCTAGAAACAAGCCTACAACAGCGCTTTTTCCGCGTCCTCTATCTGCTGTTATTGTAATGACTTTTGACTTACTTTTTTTAGGTAATTTTAATAGATTCTCTAATGTCTTTAATGCTTTAATCTGATCTTGGGTCACTGCTAACTGGTATATTTTTCTTGGCAAATTAGTATCTGGAGGAATATTTATTTTCTGCCTAATATGTTGACTTGTTTTACTGTGTTCTGTATGTTCCTTTAAAACTTTATTTCTATCTAGATCAAGCAGATATATTCCCTTATGTTCAAAGATTTTTTTTATAAATCTCTTTATAAACAGTCCGCGTATATCTTCTAGTCTCCATGGTATTGTAGTTATATACCTGTGAAAATGTGTTTTAAGTTCCCCCCATTTCAATATAGGTGGGGTAAGAAAAATAATTATTCCCCCACCCCTCGCGGTTTCGACAACACGACCTATATCGTTAGGAGGCATATCTCTATTGAAGTCCAATATAACGATGTCATAAGTTCTTCCCATGGCTTTGACGCTAGAATTAAAAGGTAGTTTATCTACTTTTACGGGTAATTTTTCGCATTTCTGTATTATTGAATTAATGTAGACTTCTTCTGGCGGCTTACTAGGGTCATATCCTACATATAATACAGAAATAGTTTGATTTGATTTTACTAGTCTGATGTAATTTTTAATTATCTCAAGAGTATATTGAATATGCTTTAAAAAATCTTTAGTAGCTAAAACGAATAGTCTTCTATGATTCCCTTTTAAGGCATTTCTAATCGCTCGTACAATCATCTTTTGAAGCTGGGTCTTCGTAAGGTCTTTTCCATTATTAGTTCTTTTATTTATCTCCTGTAGGAATGTTTGCCAATATGTTGATGTAAGCATCGTAATTTACACCGATTTTTGAAATGTTTTTGTTAAACTTGAATTTTTTATATTGTTTGTACTAAGCTAATCTCCATTTTGTACCTTCTTTTGTATCCTCTAAAACTATACCTATCTCTCTTAATCTAGCTCTTATCTCATCAGCTATCTCATATAATTTCTTTTCACGCAATTTATTACGTATATCGATAATTAGATTTAATAATTGTTCCGATAAGTCTCCTAATTTTAAATAGTTTTCTGGGACAAATTTTGAGATACTTTTGCCTCGCCTTTTTTTCTCCATAATTCTCTCATCTAAGGATTGTTGCAATATACCCAAAATCCAACCGAGTTCTCTGATAGTATTCACGTAATAAGCGATTTCTGATTTATTTAGTTTTTCAAGCATGTTGTTAAGATGCTTAACCATGTTTCTTAGAGTAATTATTGCTTTAGGCGTGTTAAGATCATCAGCTAGACTCTTTATAAAGACGCGCCGATATTCCTCTATGGCATTTCTTATATCTCTTACTTCGCCATCACCTATGTCTTTTGATTTCATTTCTGCCGTGAAGATTACTGAGTATAATTCATCTAATATTTTCTCATAATAATCTAATTGATCCCAACTAAATTCCAGAGGTTTTCTATAATGAGCCTGAATAGCCCATAATCTTATAGTTTCATAATCATATCTCTTAATGACTTCCCGGATCGGGATAATGTTTCCTAGAGACTTTGAAATTTTCTCTTTTCTTATAGTTACAAGACCCACATGGAACCAATATCTCGCAAATTCTTTTCCAGTTGCGGCTTCCGACTGAGCTATTTCGTTTTCATGATGCGGGAAAATTAAGTCAGCTCCACCACCATGTATATCAAATCTCTCACCTAAATATTTCATTGACATAGCTGAACATTCGATATGCCAACCCGGTCTACCACGCCCCCATGGAGAGCGCCAGCTCGGTTCTCCAGGTTTTGAGCGTTTCCATAGAGCGAAATCTAAGGGATTCTTTTTTTCTTCTCCAGGTTCTATTCTAGCGCCTGCCATTAGTTTCTCTAGGTTTTGTTTTGAGAGTTTTCCATATTCGCTGAACTTAATTACATCGAAATATACGTCACCATTTTTTGTGACGTACGCAAAACCTTTTTCTATTAATTTTTCAACGAGTTCAATTATCTCGGGGATATGCCCCGTAGCCCTAGGCTCTATATTAGGGGGTATTAACCGCAATTCTTTAGTAGCATCATAGAACGCCCTATAGTACATTTCAGTAACTTCAAAGGGGGATATACCTAATTTAAGAGCCTTGTTTATTATTTTGTCATCTATATCGGTTACGTTACGAACGTATTTTATTTTATAGCCGAGATATTTGAATAATCTTAACAATACATCGAATGCGATATATGCTCTTGCGTGACCGATGTGAGGTTCATCTTGTACTGTAGGTCCACAGAAATAAGCTTTAACGACCTTATCTTCAAGAGGAGTAAATATCTCTTTTTTTCCTGTTAATGTGTTATACAACTTTATCGACATTCCAAGCCATTTCACCTCAGCATTAAAGTAAATTCAGGCCATTATTTTTAATGCTATATTAAAAAGCAATATAGAACTTATCACTATTGATTTCCTATAAAGACGTAACGGTAGTCAATCAAGGATCTTTGATTTGAAAACTAGTGTAAGCTAAAATTTATAAAATCATTTTGCAGGGAATGACTCAATAAAAACACAGGTAGGAAAACTTTTTATCTTCTACAGAGAAGTAGAAAAATAGTAGTTTTGGCAAAAAAGCGGGGGTTCCCGAGCGGTCAAAGGGGCTGGACTTAGGATCCAGTGGCGTAGGCCTACGCGGGTTCGAATCCCGCCCCCCGCACCATTCTTATGGTCTTGCATGATGAGGCTGTTGGCCTATATGGCTTATGATGGTACGTTTTATCATGGTTTTGCTAGACAAAAGGGTGTTAGAACTATTGAAGATACGATTGTGGAAGTATTGAAAGATTATGGTCTTTCTTATTTAGACTATGCTTCTAGAACAGATAAGGGAGTGCATGCGGTTTCTCAGTTACTTCTTCTCGAATTTAAGAAAACTAAATTAAAACCTTATGATGTTCTAAGACTCATAAATAGTAGATTACCCACCTGTATCACCATACATAGTTTTTCAAGGGGAACCTCGGTACATAGAATTAGAGATGTAATTAAAGTTAAAGAATATTTATACATAGCTCCTGACTTTGGAGAAAACCCAGACATTCTAAAGAGAGGTATCTCATACATAAATGTGAAAGAACATGATTTCTCAACATTATCCAAGGAAAGCAATAGGAGAATACAAACTATAAGAAAAATAAATATTCATTTTTCAAGCAAAGGAGACTTCCAATATTTTATCTTTAAGGGTAAAGGATTCTTATGGGAACAGGTAAGGAGAACAGTTACGTTTCTTAAGGCATTAGCTTTGGGTCGACTAGAGTTCAATGAATTTGTGGATATACTAAATGGGAAAGAGTTTAAGAAGGGTATTGCTCCCGCACCAGCTGGAGGACTAATACTTTGGGACATAAAAACTAATGTTAAGAAGTGGCAATCGATTATTGATATTGGAGTAATAAGAAAGTTAATATTAAGAAAAGCAGAAATATATACTGCTGCTTTGAGTAAGTCTTGGGTATTACCATAATAGTTATTTTCCTTTTATGCATCCATAATATTTAAAAACCAATATACTTATGCAAACCTTTTTATCCAGTCAAAAACAATAAAATTCATCATAAAACAATATATAGGGAAACCAGAAATGGGGGAAGAAATTAGACCAGAGGAACTATTGGAAGCCATTACTGGCGAGGCTGTGGTCGGAGAAATAGTTGAAAAAATAAAGGAAGTGTTGGTTGATCTCATAAGCAATAATCCGACTATAGAGGGAGGTATAGTATCGACGCTAGAGGGGTTGCCGCTTACTTGGCATGCTAGAAGACCTGAGGTTATAAAAGAAGAAGGCCGTATAGCAGCAGCTACAACGGTAGTTTTCAGCACATCTGAGAGAAATTCATTAGATCTAGGGAAAGGGCACATAGACCACGTTATAATTCGCACAGAAAAAGGATATATTATCTTAAGGCTATCTGATGAGGATCACATAATAGGGGTCGTTACAA
>JAHQWF010000105.1 GCA_029856055.1 Candidatus Njordarchaeota archaeon
ATTTTCTTGAAAGCATATTAATTAAGTGGCTTATTGGCTTTGCATGTATTACGCTTAGATTACTGGCACCAAGTGTCTTGATAAGGCTTAAATAAGCCACCAAACATTACACATTTAGAGTTATTTTTATCGTTTTATTTACAGCTATACTTAAGACTCTCATCCACCAAGTAAATTCGGTGGTTTTCATCACACAATATTTTGTAATTGCCTTGCAGTGCATTTTTTTGCATTGTTTTAGTGAAGTATTGAACATGTATCTTGAATTTATAGTGTGTCTAGATCTTCTTTTCTTATTTTTACTAATGGTGTTAGCTCTTTGGTGGCGGTAACTACCCATATCTTATGCTTCTTAGCTTCATCCACAACTCCTGGCATAACTCTGGCCCCATACAAAACAAGTATCACGTTATCTCGTAAGTAGTGGGGCGTCATCTTAACTAAAAGTCTCGCTTTCTTGATTAGTTCACTAACCTTAGCAATACCGAGTCTAACAGCGGCCTCTCCTATTACGCATATGTTGTCTATAGTACCATAAATATTAACCTCTATATCTTTTGTATGAAGCACATCCAAATCAACCCTGATGCCGTGCTTCTTCTTTAGTAAGTGACCTATGACCTCAAATGCCTCGTCCTCAAGAGAGATAGTTAAGCGATCAATAACGATCTTGACGTCTCGTATCTCCTTCAAGATATCGTTAAACTTGCGGTCATGTTCGTCCAGTCTAGCCACGATCTCGTTGAATTTACGGTCATGCTCATCGAGTCGTGCTATAATCTCGTTAAACTTGCGGTCATGTTCGTCCAGTCTAGCCACGATCTCGTTGAATTTACGGTCATGCTCATTTGCGCGTTCTCTCAGTCCATGTATTTCCTTTAGAATTTGGTTGAATTTCTCATCGTATTTTCTGAATCGATCTAGTATCTCTAGCAATCCTACTTTCGCCGCCACGAAATACCTGAACTCCTCGTCCTCCTCTAGTAGCTTTGAGATCTTTCTCTTTAACTCTGATAGATTCAAGTTTATCCCTCAATAGACTAGAGATATCTTAATATGATAAATCTGAGCACTCCGTGATTTTAAAATTACCTCCTTTTCCCTATATTAGCTATGTTCACAATTATTACAGTGAGCTTTGATATTATTTCTAGGTTAGCATAGTACTATTATATGCATCTATTTTAATATGTCTGGGCCAAGAAATTCTTCCTTCGTTATTGTTATTCAATTAGTACACATCCCTTTTTCCTTTTGCTCCGACATAATTAATCCTAGTTTTAAGCTCCTCTAGGTCTTCTCTAGCGGTTCTTTCACTTATTTTAAATAAATCTTGGTGATATGTCCTAACGATCTCTCTTATCCTCTCAAGAATTTCAATTAATCTCCACTGTTGATCGCTTAATATTACTTTAATTATTTACAGAATCTTTAAAAACAGTAATACCTTCTATATAAATGGTGTTACTAATGAAGCCGAGAAAAATCATTATATTTGGGTTTCTCATTTGTTTTTTAGTTAGTTTTTCAAGCATAAATATTAGTGTAACAATGTCACAGGAATCGAAACCAATAGTGGTAACAACAACTAGTGTTCTAGCTAGCATCGTGAGGGATCTCGCGGGAGACTATGTAGATGTACAATACATAGTGTCACCATCAATGTGCCCTGGTCACTATGATGTAAAACCAAGCGATATAGAATTAATTCGCGAAGCATCCCTAATCCTGGCTCATGGAATGGAGTGGCGAGGATGGTTACGAGAATTAATAAATAGCGCCAATCAGACAGGCGATCTCCACGTTCCGATATACAATGTTACTGGTTCATGGAACACGCCACCCGCTTTATCAAGTATGTACAGTAGAGTAGCCAGCATCATTGATAAAGAACTAGGCATAGATACTGGAGATAAACTAGATAAATGTCTTGCAGCAATAAATAAAACGGATGAAGAGCTAAGTGAGATAGCTAAAGAAAATAATTTCAATGGTACGCCTGTTGTGGTAATGGCATGGCAATCCGCATTCGTGTCATACCTAGGGTTTAAGATAGTAGCTACATATGGGCCACCAGAATTTCTCTCGCCCAGCGATATCGTTAATATAGAGGAGAACGCTACAGAATTCGGTGCAGTACTAGTAATTGATAATCTACACAGCGGTGTAAGTGTTGGAGAGAAGATTGCTAACGATGTCGGGGTAGTTCATGTTGTATTAATAAACTTCCCAGAGGTTGTTCCAGGGATAAATAATGTGACTGAAATGATGTTGTATAATGCTCATTTGTTAGCTGATGGGTTACATACATACAAGGTTATGAGAGAAACTGTTAAGCTAAAGCAAGAAGCTGAGACATGGAGATATGTTTCATTAGGTCTAGCTCTAATAGTTATCATAGAGGCAATAATCATAATTTTTGAGGCTAGAAAACGTGAGTAAAATGGAGGAAGTGAGGATACACAAGTATCTTTCGCTTGAGGACGCAGGAGCCTTTCACGGGCATCTAGGCCCATTTCTCGTAATAGGTTACGTCATAGGTAGATATATCGTAGAGAAGTTGAATCCTAGAGATGAGTTTGATTTATCTATATCCATCTCCATACCGCTGAAGACGCCCTACTCATGCATAATAGATGGAATACAATGCTCAACCAAGTGCACCCTTGGTAAATGGAATATTAAATGGATGGAATCAAGTGATTTTATTATTGAGGCAAGGAACAAGAATACTGGGAAGGAACTGAGAATACGGATAAGCAAGAAATTGATTAAGGAGGCTGAGAATTGCGGGGATATGTTGGGTCTAGTAAAGAAATTAAGGGAGAGTCCAATAAGTTATTTCGTGGAGGGGGAGGAAGAGGTATAGCTATTCACGCAAAGAATGTATCGACAGCATATCCGAGAAGCAATGATGTAGCGCTAAGAAACATTAATGTTGATATTCCACTTCACTCTATTTCTTTAATAACTGGTCCAAACGGTTCAGGTAAAACAACATTTCTAGAACTAGTACTAGGTTTCCTAAAACCATTAACTGGAAAGCTATATGTTCTTGGATACGAGATGCCTAGAAATGCAGGGAAAGTGAGGCTGCAGGTAAGTTACCTGCCACAAAATTTCATGAGAGATGAGAGAGAGGCATATAGCGTTGAAGAAGTCGTATTAATGGGTCTAGCCCCATACTACGCGCCATTCCAGAAACCATCTAGAGAAGAGCTAAGAATTGTTAGAGAAGTGACAAGAAAACTTGGAATTGAGGATCTATTAGACCACCCAATAGGAATTCTAAGCGGCGGTCAACAACAGAAAGTGATGTTGGCTAGAGCATTAGTAAGGAAACCGAAATTGATTTTGCTCGATGAGCCATTCTCAAGCATTGACAGAGATTCCAGAGGCGAGATAATAGAGCTTTTAAACGGGATTAGAAAGGACTACCACGCAACAATATTGATAGTTACACACATACTAAGCGATGTAACAAGTATAGCAGATCTAGTAATAGAGCTGAGAAATGGGGAAGTGGTGAAAAAAGAATGGATTTCATGACACTAATAGTCATAGAAACAATGATAGGTGCGGTATTAGCGGGGTCTCTATGTGGGTCACTTGGGGTTTATTTAGATAGAATGAATCTCTTAACACTAGGGTTCGTTATAGCTCATGCAGCACTAGCGGGAGCAGCATTATCAATTATATTTAGATTAAACACAGAGCTACTGGCTTTCGTAACAAGCTTAATCACTGTAAGCTTCATAGAGCTGGTCTGCGCAAAATTTAACGTGAAGAGAGATCTAATAGCAATGTCACTCTTTGCCCTAACATCATCACTAGGAATGCTCGCTATATACTTCGCACCCACCACAACTCTAACAGCACAGACAGCATCACTCATTCTCTGGGGGAGCATACTAGCTATGACAATAGGGAAAATAATATTGCTAACATTAATAATGATTGCCTTAGTAATCTATATAATGGCTTTCAAAGTGCAAATAAACGCAATTCTGTTCGACAGAAAACTAGCTGAGGCAGAAGGAGTAAAAGTAACATTACATGCAACAATATTCATACTCATAACAACATTGACCGTATCACTAATACTGAGACTAACTGGAAGCTTCCTAGTGTTCTCACTAATATATAACTCAGCCATGGCAGCAAGCCAAATAAGCAGGAAAAAACAAGCAATAGTGGGAGGGGCGCTTGGAGCTCTAGCTGGAGTAATAGGGGTAATAATAAGCTTTAAGGCAGATACACCGATAGGAGCAACAATAGCCTTGATATCAAGCATAATACTGTTTACAACACTAGCATTAGCAGCAATAAGAGATATCAAGAAGAGGAAACGAATAATTAGCATACAGCTAACTGTTTCATCTAATCACCAAAAATAGAGATATCAATCATAAAAGCTCAGATAATCATGTAATTTGCTTAAATCTTTCTAGCATAGTTGTTAATAGTTTAAATTAGGTGCATCATTGTTTCTTTATCCGCCTCTATCCTACAGATAAGCTAAAAATTCTCATTTCTGGCTCCTTTCAAATTTTCAGAGCATTATTAGCCTGATTTCCTTAGTTTCTGTAATGCTTCTTTAATTACTCTATATGCTTTACCTGGGTCATTTATATTTAATACTGCTTTCTCGAACGGACATAAATCAGTTTTATCCCTATTCAATATATGATCAACCAATTTATCGGAATCAAACTCAATACCATTTTCCTCCAATACATTAATCGCCAGCTTACTCATAATCATTGAGAACACGTATCTCGGCTTAAATAACGCTAAAAGCAGTGCCGCAGCCTTACCAACTACTTTATCCGCAACCAATGAACCTCGAAGCTTTTCTACTCCTATAGATTCGATTGCTTCTAGTAACGGGGCTACCCCAGCAGCCCCGCTCCGATACATGATCTCGCCATTCTGAATAATCACAATAGAATAATTCTTCAGCAAGGATCTAAAATCCATGGCGCCTCACAAATACCTAACCTTAACCAAAATAATAGTAAATGGATTTAAGAGACTTTTCTTAAAAAAGAATATTTAATTATCTTCATTCCAGAACTTAATGTAACGCTTCTTTACACAATATTATAGCATAAAAACATCTTTTAATTATTAAAAGCACTAAAAAGAAGCCTTGAGAAAGTTGATTACTAAACAAAAAATCTCTATTTTCTAATAAAGTCGATTGAATCATGTGCTAAGATTCTTCTAAACTCTTAATAAGTTCTCTAACATCATTAAGCGATTTCTCCAACTGCTCCTCTATATTCCTCAGTAACTTTATCCTTATCTCTCTCGGTAATTCATCAAAAGTCTCTCTGAACAATTTATTATCCAAAAGAAAAACAAGAAAATGCTTCATGTACCTATCACCATATAAATCAAGAATGCTAATAAGATATCTTTTTATCTCAGTCTTACAATCCTCAAGCCTCCTTCTCCCCTTATCAGTGATATAGTAAATATACCTAACCCTATCACCATTCCTAACCTCCTTCCTAGTAACTAAACCATCTCTCAGAAACTCTCTCAAAACAGGATAAATCATAGAAAAAGAAGGTATCCAACGTCCACCA
>JAHQWF010000055.1 GCA_029856055.1 Candidatus Njordarchaeota archaeon
CTCTTAATCGGTGTATTCCTGTTTCTCTGGCTCCGATAACTACTCTATCAATGAATTGATCTATGTTTTTATGGAATTTTTCATATATTTTGATGAACTTTCTAATTGCTTTATTTATAGCTTCCTTTTTGCTCATTTCTCCATCTTCTACAGCTTTGAAATATGATTCTATCTCTGCTCTTATTTTTGGATCTATTACTTCTGGAACTATATCTTTTAGACCTATAGCGATTGCCAAACCATATTTAGTTGGTATTAATCTGCCTTCTCTCCTTATAACGTACCCTCTATCTATGTTCTTCTTTATATGCTCTGCGAACGTTGCATCTGTCCCTATACCAAGCTTATCCATCAGTTTCACTAAATCGCTTTCACTAATTGGCTTCACAATTTCTGGTATTTTTTCTTCTACCCCTTTATCAATTATTTCTATTTTTGCTTTCTTAGTGTCTGAGAGTATCCTTGTTAAATTCTCATTGACTGGGTTTTGTACTCTACGATAAATATAGATATTGAGAAAACCTAGCTCTTCTGGAACAACAATCTCTGTTACGAATTCATCCCCTTTAGAATCAACTGCTCTTATCTTATATTTAGTTAATTCAGCATCCCTCATAAAATTAGCGGCGAAGTGTCTGCATATTAGTTCATATAATTCTTTAGCTTTCGGACCGATCCTCTTCCTTATTCTTGCTGGATCAATAAATTTTGTTGGGTGTATTGGTGGGTGAGCGTAATCGTCTCTTCTACCTTGCTTAGGATTCCCGATCCCAGTGTTCCTATCAATGAACTTCTTTTTCTTCATCTCATCTAATATCCTATAGGCATATGATAAAACTTCTCTAGAATATCTCTCAGTCTCGGTTCTTGGATATGAAATCAACCCCTCAAGATATAGTTTCTCAGCTAATTTTAAAGTCTTAAATGGTGATAGTTTCAAGTATTTCGCTGCTAATTCAGCTAGCCTCGGCGTATTTAATGGTAGAGGCCTACTGATACGCATGCTTTTTTTCTCATAAATCTCAATAGTTAATTCTTCCCCTATTTTACTTAGTTGATTTATCGCAACTTGTTTATATTCATAAGTTTTCTTGGAGTTGAACTTTAACTTAAATCCATCTATACTAGCTACAACGGCAATTTTGTATTTTTTATCCATTTCCGCCTTTTTCTTTGACTCTAAATGCTTCAGGTACTTATCAACTATTAATCCTAGAGTAGGGGTTTGACAAGGACCTATCGATAACATTGGTAGATTAGTATCGCCTAATTTATGATGCAATTTCATTGTTGCTAGCCTGGTAAAAGCAACACCATATCTTAAATCAAGCTCCTGTCTAACTTCAGATGCATCAATTTTTCTTCGATCTAATTTCCCCAGATTTTCTTCTCTGAATGCGCTTTTTAATTCTTTTTTTGTCAACGAACTAAATATTGCTCTCTTTACCATTACGTTTTTATTAATTTTCTTAGCTATTAAATCAGCTACCTGCATACCGATATTTTCTCCTTCTCTATCATAGTCAGTTGCTATTATAATCTCATCAACTTTCTTAACTTCTTCCCTGATTAAATTGACAAAACTCCTAGATTCCTTTCTAACTATTTTTGTTAATGGTGCCTTGGTTAAAAGGTACTTGGGATCAACTTCTCTCCAAGGCTTCTCGTGAATAACCCTAGAAAACTCTGTAGTGTATAGATGCCCTCCAGTACTAGTTATCCTGTAAATTTTCCCATTTCTCTTAACTACCCATAACTTAACTGGCTTTTTTCTCTCCAGAACCACTTTACTCACGCTATCAGCTAGAGCAAAAGCAATTCGCTCAGCAGCCTTAGGTTTCTCTGCTACTACAAGCACCCTCTTTGTTCCGCCCTTGGCCATTTTAGACCCTTCTATTACTATTCATGCTTAAGAAACATTAAGCACTCCTATTAAAAATGATTACTTTAACTTAGTACTTTGAGCATGTCGCTGAAGTGATATGGATGATAGATCCGAATCTAAAAACAAAAATTGATACTCTTCTAAGAATCTTAAGTAGTTATGGTTTGATTTGCCAAGTTGACATTTATGAATTTATGACTTATGTTACTGCACCAACTGTCACTGGAGATAAAACTTCAATTAATGATATTATTGAAAATGATTTTTGATACTACACGAATTAGCTGAAATATGCATTTTCAAAACGAGAGGCATACCTATCAACAAAAATACTTTTATAAAATATCCTAATATAGCTTACGAAATCCACTTAAAAGCAATGGAAATAGAGCTAGATTACGCATCATCAAGAAATAATAAGAATTGGATTAAGAAACGATTAATAGATATCGAATCCTACTTGAATGATCCTAATATGCCTCGAGAGTTAATAAAGAACTGCATAAAAATATTAAAGAAATTTCGGGGAGCTAAATAGTTTTAGAACAAAACCTAAGTTGTTTTTAATGAAGTTTCTCATCATATTTTAAGTCATACATATTAATATGAAACATTCTACCTTCTTCACTAATTATTATTTTTAGTGTTTTATGTTTCTAGTTAATTCTTGCCAACTAAGAACCTCTAGATCGCTAAATTCATTTACATTTCTTATAATTTTAGTTAGATCCTCATCCTCTGTCAACAATTTTCCTGTGAATATCTTCGCTGAAGCAGCTATGATTCTATCAAAGTAATCTTTTATTCCAGCATCATGTAATATGTCTTCTAGATAACTAATTTTCCCATCCAGAAGTATTGTAGGCTGGATTTCGTCACTGTAAAGTAAATAATCCACTGACTCTTTATAGATTTCTCTTGCATGCTCTAATTTTTTCTTATTTTTCTTATTTATTCTAATTATAACCCACTTTATTTCTATTAGTGATATAGGGTTGAAGTAAAGCTCGATATTACTTTCCAATATTAACTCCAGATCTTTTTTCGTGAATACATCTGTCTCAATCTCGAAAAGTGGTAAGAGATATATTGTATCCAGAAATATCTTATTCGTTTTCACTTATTATCTCCCTTTGGATTTCTTCTGAAATTGACTCAAATTCTTTAACACTTATCTTGTTTATGGGCTGCCTCTTTTTAAGAAGAGATTTTATTGATTTTTTCGGTTTTATTAATAAACCATCTTTAGTAACTATAGCTATCACTTCTCTTGATGGTTTTAATCCAAGTATCTCCCTTATTTCTTTAGTTGTAAATATCTCCCCTCTTGCTCCCACCTTTAATTTAACTACATTTGAAGTCAGATTTTTCACCTTTTCTGATATTTCCGATAATATGATTTATCTGATGTAAAGTATATTAAATTTTGCATATATTTCTAAATTTAATTATTAAACGAAATAGCTTCTTCTTTGCTTCTATGTATATGGTATTCTTAATGAGAAAAATATTATTCTAATATAGAATTCACGTGATTTTTGCTTAATGGGATTAGTTTTTTTAACAATCTCTATGTAGTTTATATGGTTTAAGATATGGAAATTCTTAAAAAACCAAAATATTTTTTTAATAGTCATCATTATCTGGGAGAATAGTGATTCTAATGAATCTAAAAGACATATTTGATAGCCCTCAGGAATGGGATGGAAAGCGTGTAGAATTAACTGTGATGTATCTTGGTTGGAGTGGTAAAGGCTGTGATTTAGATAAAACAAGCATGAAAACGAGAAGTGATGTCACTTTGAAAGAAGATGATTACTGTATACTCTGTGATCCAATCCCTGGACTAAACCCGATGAAAGATAGGAATAAAATTAGAATCAGAGCCACCGTTGAGTTATACTTCGAGAGACCTAGATTAAAAGATCCAGAACTATTAGAAATAATCGAGTAGTGAGTTGTTAGATTAGCTAGCTAAATCATCCTTATTTATAAAGCCATTAATAATGTTTATTGCAATATCCATGCCTTTTATCTCGTATGATTCAAGCGTATTAGTCCTTTTTTTGGCTATGTTAAGAACCTTCTTTAATATATCAGTTCTAGTCATGCTCATTTTACAGCACCGTTCAATCGAAATTGAACTAATAATATAAAGGCGGTTAATACTCACGTATTATGCTGAATACACTTAGCTAGCTTTTCTACCTAATAGTTCAGGTTCAAATGAAGTAGTTTATTGGTTTTTATCGACAAAATTAGATAATATTTTATTATACGAATTCTTTATTGTTAAGTTGTACTATAGCTTAATATTTGGAGTTGTTTAAAATGCGTAAAATTGCCATACTACTTATCTTATTGCTTCTTTTCGAGTTCCCTATGGCCTATAGCACTAATAATAATAAGGGGATTTCTGGAGACAAAATAGATGTATTGGTGTTTCTCAATATAGGTCTCGACCTAAGCGAAGTATCAATGATAAAGAATGAATATTACAGCGCAATTAAAGTTACTTCTGATTGGAAATTAATCGATTCTTACTTAACTGAAATGAGAAAAGAAATCTTTAATTATATTAAAACGGAAACAGAACCATATTTTGATTCAGTTACCAACTATATTAATTCACATGGCGGTCGAACTGTTAATTACTTCGTTTCTATCGGCGCTATTGAGGCTGAAATCCCAAGTAACCTTTTGTTTTTACTTGAGCAGAACCCCCTGGTAAAGGATGCTAGAGAACCCCTTAAATTTAAGATTAATTTGGATGTAGCTACTAAAGCTGTTTATGCGGATGTATGGTGGAATAACGGCTATAATGGATCTAACGATATAAGTCGATACTTGCCTTCAGATATTATTAAGGGCGTTGAAGTCGCTATCTTAGATACGGGTATAGATATGGATAATCCGTACTTAGCGGACAGTATTATAGCAGCTAAAGATTTCTCCGATGATAATGATCCAGATGATCTTAATGGCCATGGTACCTTTGTAGCTGGGATAATTGCAAGCAACTACACGAAATACAGAGGGGTAGCTGCTGGAGTAAACTTAATCAATGCTAAGTGCTTAAATAAGAATGGGATAGGATCAGAAGCTTGGATCTATTTAGCGATAGAATGGGCATTAACAAGTGTGGATGATAGCCCGGAAGTAATTAATTCTAGCTTGGGAACAAATCAGTTAGAGCCTGATGGAGAATCAAGTTTCACAAGAAACATCGATAAGTATATTGATTTGTATGATGTGGCTTGGGTAACGGCTGCTGGAAATAAGGATAATACAACTGGATTACAGTTAAATGTTCCTGGTGATTATTTTAATGGTTTGACTGTAGGAGCTGTTAACGATGCTGGAACTGTAGATAGAAGTGATGATAAGTGGGCAACATTTAGTTGTATAGGGCCGACGAGTGATGGGAGAGTAAAACCAGATATTGTAGCTCCAGGAGAAGCAATAACATCTACAACTAATTTGGGCAGTTTTGATATTGACTCTGGCACTAGTTTTGCCACACCAATAGTTGCTGGTAGCTTAGCTTTAGTAGCTCCCCTATTGATAATGAGATTTGGGAAGGACTGGTATCTAGCAGCTAGAGCCTTACTAATTAATTCGGCAGATGATTGGTCAGCAACTGCCCCCGATCCTTATACTGGATGGGGCTATCTTAATCTCCTTAATGCATGGAACGAGAAGAATTATGTCTTAATTGGTGAGATGCTACCCGATGATACTGTACCAATAAGTATTTTTGTTGAGAATAATTCCTTATTGAAAGTTACAGTAACGTGGAATAGGCATTATGATGAGAATGCTGGGGATTTCTATGAATTATCCCTTATTAATATGACTCTTCGAGATACTAAGAATGTTGAAGTAGATTATACTATTTACGAAAGTAAAAATGTTATACAGCTTGTATATAGATCCAATGAAACTGGTTACTACTACTTGTATCTGACAGCTAACTTTATTGATCCATCCTTGGGTAGTGAGACTTTTGCTTTAGCAGCTAATCAACCATTCTATTTAGGATTGATCGCTTCTAACTTAACTATAAAGATAGATAGTCCAAGCTCTATTTATGATAGAGAAATATTAGATATACAGGTGAAAGTGAGGAATGCTGGGAATGAAACAATTAATCAGATCAAACTAAATATCACTGTTACTGATGGTTTAACTCTCTTCAATCAAAGTTTGCCGATAGACATAGGATTACTAGCGCCTGGACAAGAAGTTCATAAAGCAATTTACTTAAAGCCGACAAATATTGGCCCACAATTAATCAAAGTTATTATTTACTATCCTTATGACAACGACATCGTGTTGAACATGAATTATACTAGGGTCAACATAATTGATGATGATACTTCTAAGCCTACAATATCTAGTGTAAGTATATCTGGTAGCCCAATCATCTTTAGATCATTAAAAATAACGGTAGAAGCATCTGATGAAAGTGGGATATCTAGCGTTATTGTTTACTATAAGGTGGATGACCCCAATGTCTCTGATGAGAATTATGATGGCTTCATACAGTTGCATCCAGATGAACCTGGAAACTATGTGGGAGATATAATGGTACCTATATCATGGATAGGTAAGAATATTTATTTCATAGTGAAAGTGGTCGATAACGATAATGACCACGAGAACGATACAGAAGCTTCCCTATCAAACGTTCTTTCTATACATATCCCCTTAGAAATAAATATAATAATCCTACTCATACCTGTAATATTCGCTATTGTCCTAATAATTGCTTTGAAGACGAGGAAATAAACTATGCCGCGCAAATACCCAGAATACCCAATAGTAGGCGTGGCGGGCGTAGCTATAAAAGAAAGAAAAATATTACTTATAAAAAGATTAGGCGAACCTGGGAAGAATTTATGGAGTCTTCCAGGCGGTGTAGTTGAACTTGGAGAGAGAATTACAGATGCTCTTAAAAGAGAGATAAAGGAGGAGACCGGTTTAGATTGCGATGTTGGCGATCTCGTTAACATTGCTGAAGTGATAATTAGGGATACAGAGGGCAGAGTTATGTATCATTACATAATTCTTGATTATTTAATTAATGTTTCTAGTGAAGAAGTAAAGCCTAGCTCAGATGTATCTGATGCGGGTTGGTTTAGTTACGAAGAAGCAAAAAGATTAAAGCTAACTCCACCGACAGCAAATCTAATTGAAAAACTAAGAGGAATGAAATTACTCTAGAACTATCTTTTTCTAAGTTTCATTTTCATTTCTTTATAATTCTCTGCACAATGCTTACAACAGAAATGAAGCTCTTTACCATCTATAACTTCTACGTAACCATCCCCAAATATTTTTACTCCACAACCCGCACAAACATTTACTTTTGGAGATATTGCTATTTCAAGTAAATTAGAGAATCTCTCGAGAAGCATTTCAACAGACTCTTTGCCTTCATCTGTTAGTTCATAAACCTTCTTATCCCTCTCCAAGACTTTCACTACTTTAGCTAGTCCTTTCTCATGAAGCATATGAAGAAAAGGATATACTTGCTCTGGATTCACTTTGAAAGGTAGTATCTCACTAAGTCTCTTAATTATTTCATAACCATGCTTTGCCCCATCATAAAGGAGCATTAAGATGAACATTTTCGTAACAGTATTAATTCTCAATTTACCAACATCCAATTCCCTACTCATTGTTACCACCTATCATCATAATTAGATAAATAGACTAGTTAAATTTATATAGTTTTCTAGATATATTAATTATTTGATATATTAGAAAATTGGAATAATAGTGAAATGAAATGATAGACTTTTTAATATCTCTATTATCGTTTTTCGTGCTTCACGAAGAACCGATAAATGGTACAACTGAGTATCACATGTGTTTCCCAGGTTACGGCGCTTGGGGCATGGCTGGAATGTGGTTATTTTGGACACTATTCATACTTGTTGCAGCCGTATTAATAATATTGGTAGCGCTTTTAGCTACTAGGAGATAATTATCTCTCAATAATTTTTTCTTTTTATTTTTGTGTTACGGTTAGTATCTTTTCTTAATGCTTGATTATTCGTCTTGCGTATATCTACGTTGATATTCTCTTTTTTAACTCTTTTGTAGGCTCTATTACGAATAGTATGAATAATATTGTTGTGAATATTCCAATTGCTGTGCTTAACCAGAATGATACCGCAACACCTGGAACAATATAACCAAGGATATTAAATATCCATTTGGCAGATATTTGGTAGATGTATCCCCCAATTGGTGAAGACGCTGCTCCAATATTAAATAGCGATTGAACTGTTCCGAAAACTCGTCCTCTTAGTTTCTTTGGCACTAAATCAGCTTGAAGTGCTCTATATGCTGGAGACATAATGTTGAATGCTGCAGCTCTTGTTGAGTATAACAAAACTAGCTCTTCGTATCTCCTTGTAAAAGGCATCAGGAAAGTAACTGTTCTGGTCATTATTTGAGCTAATATAACTATCTTCTTTCTCCCAACTATGTCTGATATATGCCCAGCTGGGTAATTAACTAGAAACCCAACGAAACCTGCTATTGTAGATAAATAACCTATTGCCGCTGGGTCAGATGTAATGTATTGAATCACGAAAATACTAGTTATTGGGGCCACTAAGCCCATAGCTACTCCATTTGCAAGACCCATTATATAAATCACTTTAATTGACCTTGATACTCCTGGAGGTAGCTCTATTCCGCCGCTGAAGCTATCATTAATACTGTTTCTCAAAGCTTCTTTAATCCCTATTCTTCTTTCTCCAACTACAGTTTCCACAGTGAAAAAGTTCAGCATGAAGCCTACCAGAGATAATAAAGCTAGGATATAAAACGGGAAAACAAGGCTAAATGGTAAACCGAATTTAAAGACTATAGCAGCAATCTTATATAGATAAGCGCCAAAAGTAGGACCTATAAAAAAACTAATGTTAGATGCAGTCATGTACCAACCCATGTATCTACCTCTCTCAGACCAAGGAACCGAATCTGTCAGCATCGCTTCAGCAACGGGCCAAACCATGGCTGATGCTACGCCTTGTACTGCTCGTACGAGTAGCAGCTCTATCCAGTTTGTTGATAAGGCATAGCCGATAGATATTATTGTATATAGTGCTAATCCTATTGATATTATCTTTTTTCTACCTACTTTATCACTTAGGTTACCAAAGTATGCTGCTAGGAAAGCTCTAGTGATCATGAAAGCGGACATTAGTATCGTCATTTGGAGAGCTATTGTACTTACCTCTGGTATCTTGCCTAGATTTTCTGGTAAATCCGTTAATCTACCTTCGTAACTCAATAGCAAAAATGGCAGTAATGGCATTACTGCGCCAAATCCAAGATTTACAAAAAAAGCTAATATGCTCAGTATAATTACATTTCTTTTCACTTACTTGTCCTCCTTCCCTTCTTTCTCACTATTTTTTGATCCCTCTAAACTAGCAATTACTTTTAGGAGGTTATTAACAATTTGCATAAATTTCTTCGATATATCTTCCTCAGTGTTAGTTATGAATGGTTTACCCTCATCGGTTAAGCTGACTATTCTGGGGTCAAGTGGTAATGCCCCCAAGAAAGGTATATTCAATTCCTTAGCAGCCTGCTCTCCTCCTCCCTGACCAAAAATATATGTTATTTTACCGCAATGTAGGCAGCGAAAACCTCTCATATTTTCTATAATTCCTATTACTGGGACTCCTATCATCTGAGCCATTTTTACTGCTTTTTTAGCATCATGAATAGCTATTTTTTGGGGAGTAACAACAATTACAACACCAGTCAATTTAGGTATGTACTGCATAACAGTAAGTGCCTCATCTCCTGTGCCAGGGGGCAAATCCACAATCAAGTAATCTAGTTCACCCCACGCAACATCTGATAGAAATTGCTGAATTGCCTTTGTTACCAGGGGTCCGCGCCATATAACTGGCGTGTCGTCTTCTTCTAAGAGAAATTGTATTGACATTGCTCTAACTCCTAGATGGGCTTTAAATGGAATCACAGCGCCATTCATGACCATGGGAAATTTTTCCTTGATTCCCAAAGCTATTGGTATGTCCGGTCCATAGATGTCTGCGTCTAATAGTCCGACTTTATAATTCCTCATTGCTAGCGCAAAAGCGAGATTTGCTGAAACCGTAGTTTTCCCTACTCCTCCCTTACCTGACATTACGGCTATCTTATATTTTACTTTTTTCATTCTTTCTTCAATTTTCTTATATAATTCCTGTAACATTGGGTGTACAGGTGCTTTCCTTGGTTGAAACAAATTAGATTCCTCCTTTATTCGATATTTTACTATAGTTAGATATGGAATATTACAAATTGATTAAAAATATAAAGTTTTATTCTGATTGCTCTCTCTGTACGTAGAAAAAATATAGTTGAGTCGCTCAAAAATTATTTTTATAGCTTAAAAAATTACATGTATTGAATGAATGTTAATTAGATGCTGGGGAAATTTTAAGTAATCTTTCAGACTTAATTAATTATTGGATTACTTCGTCTTTTTACGTATCTACTTATTTTTAGCTCTACTTTTTCAGAGAACTAAATTTACGATTATCTCGATAGGTGATTTTTATGATTACTGAAGCGGTAATATTAGCTGGTGGTTCCAGTAGCAGATTAATTAAGTGTACTGGTGGTAAGCCTAAGTGGAGTATTAAGCTTCGTGGGAAACCCATTATTTCTTTTCCTATAAATGCTCTTAGAAGCGTTGGAGTGACAAAATTCATTGTGGTAGTAGCTAAGAAATGGCATCGTGAAATGAACAAGCTATTGAAGAAATTGAGCATTGATTACCAATTAGTCATAAATAATCATGTTGAGCGAGAAAATGGTTATAGCTTTTTACTCGGTAAGGATCACGTTACTAGTAATCATTTTTACCTAAGTATGAGTGATCATATTTACTCATCAAAATTACTGCTCACTTTAAGACATAAGAAATACTCTAAAGCGGATCTAGTTATTTGCGGGGATAGAGAACCGCTCTTCATTAATGTTGCGGAGGCAACTAAGATATTGTCAGACAATAGGGGGAATATTTTAGCTATCGGTAAGAATATTAGACCTTTCACACATGTGGATACTGGTGTTTTCTTGATTAATAAAAAGATGTTTAGAGTGGCAGAGGATCTCGCTTCAATGACTGAGAAATTCACTATGTCTGATATTGTAAACAAGGCTGTTAAATATCGTTATTTCGTTAAAGTAGCTACCATCTATAGGGGTTACTGGACTGAGATAGATACAGTTGATGATCTAGTAGCTGTTAAGAAGGGAAATAGAAGAATTGTTCTTGATATCGTTCTTAGAAGCATAACTTACGAGAAATACTTAGAAGCAATCCCAGGTCGTGGTGTAATGATTAAAGATGAGAGCATTATATAAAAATTAATCAGTCCGTGGAGCTCTCCTCATTAGTTATCGGGGCTCGATCTTATCATCATCTCAAGAGTTAGTTCTATCATTTTTGATCTTTAAAGATATCGTATCTAAGCGTGATATTATTCTTATCGCCATCTCACGTACCAAAATATATTGTGCATGTATTTATGCTAAAGTAATCAATAATAACCATTATAAATAGATCAGTATCAAAAATCGCTACAAGTTGATAATAATGAACCTTTTAGATACGTACTTCTCGATAATAAAAGAAGGAATTAGAAGAATCTTAGACGAGGAATTCGATAATTTACATCGAGCTAGCGAAATGATGGCTGATGCTATAATTAAAGATAAGTTAATCCATGTATTTGGAACCGGCCACTCAATGCTTATTGCTGAGGAATTATTTCTTAGAGCGGGTGGATTAGTTCCTGTAAATGCTATTCTAGACAAGCGGTTTTCAATCATGTCTGGTATAGCTTCTACTATGAATGAGAGAACTCCTGGAATAGCAAGTAAGATAATTAGGAAGTATGGTGTATCGAAAGATGATGTTCTTATAGTTATATCTGTGTCTGGAATAAATTCTGCTCCGGTGGAGGCATGTATTGAGGGGGAGAAATTAGGAGCAAAAACAATTGCTATTACTTCTGTTGAGGCATCCAGGGTTTTAGAGCCTAGGAATCCTTTCAATAAGCGTTTATTTGAAGTTGCAGATATTGTTATTGATATGAAGGTGCCAGCTGGCGATGCGGTCATCCGTTTTGAAGAATTAAAACAAAAGGTAGCTCCAGTATCAACTATTCTTGGAGCATTTATAGCTAATTCATTGGTCATATTGACTTGCGAGAAATTAATAGAAAGAGGAACTACTCCACCAGTTTGGTTAAGTGGGAATTTACCTGATAGTGATAAAGTAAACATGCAGTATGTAAATAAGTACCTAGGTAAAATCGCTCATCTAGGCGTAGAATCGTTAATACAATCAATCAAAACCATTGAGAAAAAAGAAGAAACAAAGCCTAAAGAATTAAAGTCGATAATCATTTATGGAGACATAATTACTCCGTTTAACAGGATAGCTGATGGAGCAATATTAGTGCGAAATGGTAAAATAATAGATGTGGGTTTTAGAGATGAAGTAAAGTCTGATAACGCGGAAATATTGGATTTCAGGGAGAATTATATTGTTCCAGGTTTTATTGATATTCATGTACATGGTTGCGAGGGATCTAACGCTTTTGATGGATCTATTGAATCACTCAGGAACATGGCTATTAAATTAGCTAAACATGGTGTCACATCGTTCCTCCCCACAGCAGCTACGTTACCTGAAGAACAATTAATCAAAATAGCTTCTAACGTAGCAAAGTTAATGAAAATGAATTATGATGGAGCAGAAATAATAGGACTTAACATTGAGGGGCCTTTTGTAAGTCCAGAGAAGAAAGGTGCGATGATTATAGGTTTCATGAGGAAACCGAGTATAGAAGAAGTAGATGCAATATACAGAGCTAGTGAGGGTAAACTAAGAATCATGACTATTGCACCAGAGTTGGAAGGAGCATTAGATATGATTAAATGGTTATCAAGCCACTCTGTGATACCATCTCTAGGCCATACCAACGCTACGTATGATATAGCAATTAAAGCATTTGATTCTGGAGCCGCATTAGCTTCGCATCTATTTAATGCGATGAGGCAGATACATCATAGGGATCCAGGTATAGTGGTAGCTGCGCTGGATCGAGATGAAGTTTATGTTGAAATAATAGCTGATGGTATACATGTAGATCCAAGTGTAATTGACTTGGTTATTCGTTCAAAGGGATTCGAGAAAGTCATTATTGTTTCTGATGCTACTCCTTTAGCTGGATTACTTGATGGAGAATATAATTTTCCTGGTTTCCCAAAGATTACGATAAAGAATAGAAAAGCATACTTACCTGATGGAACACTAGCTGGCAGTACTCTCACTCTAGATAACGCCTTAAGAAACTTAGTGAAATGGGGGATACCATTAGAGAAAGCTTTAATGATGCTATCAACTAATCAGGCTAGATTATTAGGGTTGAGAAAAGGCATTATTAAACCTGGTTATGATAGTGATTTAGTCATATTAAACAAGAATTTCGAAATATTAGCAACATTAATAGGAGAGAAATTCATTGATTTACGAAAAAATATTTAATTATTTTTAGAAAATGATTGCAAACATTTAACATATCTTAACAAATAATTTTATTAATTAAAATAACAAAATAATGATAATTCATTCTTACTAAATCGAGTTAGGTGGTAAAATGGATCTAGCCTCATCCCTTATGTTAGCTTTCATATTCTTTATATACGAGTTTATTGTTACTATGGATGCGTACGGTCCTAAGATCGTAATAGGTATAATACCGATTATGTCAGGTTTCTTTGCGGGCCTCCTCATAGGTAATCTACCACTAGGAGTTGCTATAGCTGCAGCAACCCAATTAATAGCCCTAGGAGCCGTTCCTATGGGTGGCGCAGTACCACCAGATTTCGGTATTGTAGCAATTACTGCGGTTGTTCTTGCCTTTATTGGCGGTATTGACCCTATGATAGCAATTGTTTTTTCACTTCCAGCAGGTATATTGGGAATGTATTTAGATATCATCGGTAGAACTGCAAACATAACTCTTGTACATAGAGTCGAGAGTTTAATTGATGAGGGGGAAATTGATTCTATTGATAAATGGCATTATCTAGGAATGCCTATAATGGGTTTCTTTAGAGGATTAGCAGTATTTATATCTGTCATTATAGTTGCTTACTTTGGCGGTGAAGCTCTAAAAGCTTTCTTACAGTCGCTTCCATCATGGTTCCTTAACGGTTTATCTGTTGCTGGTGCTGTATTGCCTGCTATGGGTTTGGGATTATTGCTTACTTATCTCGGATTGAGTAGATATAAAGCTATCTTTGTAATTGCGTTCTTACTCGTAGCATTCTTAAATATACCTTTTATATTCGCCTTGGTGGTTGTAATTGGTTTTATTATCCTTTGGTTCAAGAGTAAATCAGCCTTAAAGGTTGAAGAAGGCGTTGGTAAAGTAGATGTAAATATTCCTAAAGAAGCTTTAAAGAGTTCTAAACTGAGATCTGTCCTATTCTTCGAAGCTTCATGGAACTATGAACTCATGCAAGGATTAGGTTATTTATACAGTATATTGCCAGTTCTTAAGACTATTTACCAGGGCGATGAATTAAAGGAAGCCGTTAGATCACACCTGGAGTTCTTCAATACGAACCCTATACTAGCTCCAATGGTTGTAAGCTTAGATGGTGTCATTGAAAGTTCTAGGAAAGGAGACTTTGAATTCGTTAGAAATCTTAAGGTTGGGTTAATGGGTCCTCTAGCTGGTCTAGGCGATAGCGTAATATATCTTGCCATCGCGGGAGTTCTGATAATATCATCTATTTCATTAATTCAGCAAGGATTCTTACTTGGCCCATTAGTGTTTATTTTATTGTTTGATATTGTTACATTCTTGCTAAGATTTAAGAGCTATGACTTTGGATATAAGAGAGGTCTAAATATAGCGAGTGTATTGACTGAGGAAAGGATGAAAACTATCCGAGAATTTGCGGAGAAGTTAGCCATATTGAGCATTGGTGCGATAATACCAATCGTATTCCAGATGAGACCTGCTGTTGGTGTCGATGTGTTGGCATCAATTGACAAAACACTTGTTATTTTTTCGGTAACGTTATTGATAAGTGCTATTACTGGGTTACTACTCACCCTATTTGCCCAAGAGTTATACAAGAGAAAATTCAAGCTATATCAAGTTTTATTGGTATTATTTGTCATAGGATTCATACTAGGAGCTACCGGTTTATTTGGAGTAATTGGTTATGTGAAAACTCCAACTCCTAGTTAAAAAGTACTTTTCATTTCTATTTTTTATTCAAGCATAACTCTCCGATCTTATTCATCAAAAGTCTATAAATTCTTGATGCCGATTTACTCTAAAAATTGACAGATAGTTATTCCTCTTAAATCGAAAATAAAATATTGATCAATACCTTTGATCATTACAAGTTTTAAAGAAGGCTATTTATGTATTCAATAACATATTCATCTTTTACCTTAGCATAATATTTCTCGGTTGTGGAAGTATATTTATGCCCCAATTGATGACTAACATACTCTAATGGAACACCTGCAAAGAGAGCTTTAGCACCCCAATTACTTCTGAAATTATGGAAGTGTATTTCGATTCCAAGCTTCTTACTTAATCTATATAAGGTCTGCTGAACATTCTTTCTAACTCTCTTTCTTCTTACTTCATCTCCAAAAAGATAACCTTTCTTAACTTTTCTAGTTCTCTCTAACAATAGCTTTCTTGCTAATTCGTTAAGTTTAATCAAAGTTTCACTGAAAACTTTACCGTTGCCGTTCCTTGCAGGTACACCAACTATAGATACTCTTTCACGTAAGCCTTTACCAGCTCTAATAACAATCAAAACCCTTTCTTCCTTAACCAAGACATCTTCCGCCTTTAGATTAATTACCTCATTTAATCTAGCTCCGGTAGCAAAAGCTATCAAGCAAGCTAATAAAACATCCTTATTCTTTTCCTGCAAATAACTAAATATCTTCTCTAGCTCTTCATCATTAAATTCTCTTGGAACTTTCTCAGACTTTACTCTCGGATTTAATTTCTTTCTCATAACCGGTGATAAATCCTTGAATGGATTCGGATAACCTAAGCCCTCTAGGAAATCATAGAACGATTTAATGAAACTCATTAATTGCCTAATTGTTTTGGCTGATAATGGTCTCTTATTTCTCCCTTTCTGTTGTCCGATCCACCGTCTAAAGCGAATTATATCTTGGTGAGTAATTTCATCAAAATTCTTTCCTATATGCATTAAATACCTTTTTAGCCAAACCAAGTAGTACTTGACATTGGCTTTGGCTACTTCAGTGTTATAATTTATGGAGACAAAATCCTCGATCATGTTATCTAATTCATCTAGCTTAAGTATAGAGGCAGCTTCAGCCATAAGAGAACACCATAGTCGTCAAATCAGACAATTTGTCTACTAACAAAGATATTTGTATTACATAAAAATCTTTAGAATATTCAGGAGTTACCATGATAGAGGGTTCTATTTATTAAACTTCTTCTTGTTTCTTTATTTTCTGAATTTCCTTTCTGGACAAGATACGCTATTTTACAGGTCCTTTTTTCTTTGGTATCTTTACTCCTTTTTTAATGGTTTCGGATTACTCAACACCCATGCATATAGCTTTTTGCCTTCACCATATCTCTTTAAAAACTCTGGATCTGTTCTGTGTTTATCATAGTTTTTCTAGTTCTTTAGTTGTGAAGGGGCCTTTTGCGTCTATTATTTCTACAGAACCCAGGATTTCTCCTTTGGATTTAGACAACAAATATATTTTCCCTCTAATACTTGTTCTTTTTGTCCTTATTTCCCATTTTTTCCTTCTGATAAAATTTCTTTTGCGTATTTTTCTTCTATAAAAAGTGCTCTTTCTGGTTCGCTTCCCATCTGGTATGCCCTCAGAAACATAGTTTTTATAGTTAATCCAATTTATTTTAGCCGTTAGATTTTTAAAGCCAGTTTTCGTCATGTAACACATGACCCGCAGAATTAATATTGTCTTGCACATGCCTAAGGAGGAGATAGAGCGCCTATACAGGAGGGCGAAGGACCCTCGCATTAAAGAAAGGCTCCAGGCAATACTCCTCCTTCTAGATGGAAGGACAGCTAAGGAGACCGCTGTTATCTTAAGGCGTAACGAGAGGACTATAAGGAGATGGGCTAAAACGTGGAATGAGGGTGGGTATGAAACCTTAAAGCCGTGGAAGGGGCAGAAGAAGAAGCCTAGGATTAGTGAGGAGGAGTGGGGGGAGATAGGTAGGATGGCTGTTGAGAGGAAAATGACTCTGAAGGAAGTCTACGTGTATATAAGGGGCAAGTACGGTGACTTGGTCAGCTATAAGACCACCTGGTACTGGCTGAGAAAGAAGCTGAGGCTTAGCTATGGTAAGCCATATATTCGTGACGAGAGGCGTCCTAAGGATG
>JAHQWF010000146.1 GCA_029856055.1 Candidatus Njordarchaeota archaeon
AGTCCAGCGCTCTTAGTAAGGTTCTCTCTAAATAACTCAACATGGAGATCACATAACTTTACGATCTCAAAAACAGATATTCCTTCACGAACCAATTGCTGTTCCAAAAAAGGTATTTCCCAAGGTTTAATGGCTTTCAAAACATCTCTAAATTTAGTTTTTAGAGTGTTTAAATCACCGCCTCGATGCAGTTCCTTCACAACTTCTTTCAATGTACTTAATTTCTTATCTAGATCCTCTAGACGTCCTTCCTCCATTTTATCTCGCCCGAAAATATTATTTCTTTAAAAATAACTATGTTATATTTAAAAATTTTATTCCTAACAAAAATATGACGATTAAATAAATAGTTGAGCCTAGATATAGATTTATGCTTCATGAGGTCAAAAATAGAACTTAAAATACGGTTCACAATTATTGAAAAGAAAATGTAATATGATAATCCTCAAACCTTCTTAATCATTACTTTTGGTTCTGAATTATTCTCTAACTTTATTAGAGCGAATTTACCAGCCCTTGCTGGTCCAGGATTTACAATAATTGTTTTTCCTAATTTATCGATACCTGAGCTTTCATGTATATGGCCGGTTAATACGAGTAATGGTTGCTTCTCAATAATAAATCTACGTAATTCCTTGCTACCAACATGCTTAATTTTCATCACTTTATCTATCTTGGTACCATGAGGAGGCACGTGAGAGACAAGAATGAAATCTTTTTCCAGAGTAAAATCCATCAAAATACCCCTGATTTCCTCCTCTGACCACTCTATATTTGTATGGAAGGGCGTTATATTACTTCCCCCCAAACCAATAACTTCTAGATCCCTAATATCGTACTTCCTAGCGTGTAGATTCCTAATTCTCTCACCCTCCCAGTTAAGCAGAGAGTCATCATCACAATTACCAGGAACAAAATAGATATCTCTTTCCAATTCATCACTAATCATTTCTAGAAGTTCTACAGCAATGTATGGAGGATCAAAATCAGTTATATCGCCACCAACAAACACGTAATCAACAGCATAATCTTTTAGCTCCCTAATAATTTCTCTTAGTTTATCCTTATTGCTGTGAATATCAACTACATAACCTATTAGCATGAAGATTTCACCATTTGTTATTGATCTTAGAGAGTTTAGATATTGAAAATATTGTGTTGATATATCTTGTCTTTTTAAATGAAAAAGAAAATGGAATTTACAGATATCTATAAAACTTTATGGTAAAATTCATAAAAAAGCTTCGGAAGGCTTCAAGCTTACAAATAAAAGTTAGTAAAAGTGTTTATACCCATTTAAATAAGGCTGATGCCATAACAAATCCGACGCCAGATGTGGTGAAGATTAGGTAGTCTCCTTTCTTTAACCTGCCTTCATTTATTGCATCGTATAATGCGAAGAACACGCATGCAGAACCAGTATAACCGTATTTACCCATTACATATACGCCTCTTTCTGGTGGCAAACCTAGCACTTTTAATGTATCTATGATTGTTTGCTTGTTTACCTGGGTTATGAAAAAGTGCTTGATTTCCTCTACTTTCACACCAGCTTTTTCAGCTGTCGCTTTTATCAGATCAGGTCAATGTCTTATATTAATATCTGGGGGATACCTCTTAACATACCTTAGATAATTCCATTTATCAGCCACAGCTCTCTCACTGCAAGGCCTAGCGCCACCAATAAATATACCCCAGTAATCCCAGTACTGACCATCTGATATGATCTTACCAGTTATGAATCCAGGTTCATCAGATGGACCCAATATAACTGCACCAGCCCCATCGGAGAAGATAGATCCAACGATATCAGTTTTCCTATCAATAAACCTATTCATTACATATGGAGAAACAACAGCTACATAGTTAATATCTTCATTAAGCATGATCATTTAGGAACCAATCATCAAACCAATTGTGTTATCAGCGCAAGCTGCATTAAGATCAAAGCAACCGGTCTTTAATTTTGCGCCAATCTTCTTATGAATAACGGTACATGATGGTGGTGTTTGATAATCTGGCGTGTCCGTTGCTTGAATAATCAAGTCTAAATCATCTACAGTTAAACCAGCTCTATCTAACGCATTCATTAGAGCTTCTGCGGCAAGATCCGATGGCGCAGTGGTTTCATCTGCAACATATCTTAATGTAATACCGATTCTATCCTCAAGCGCTCGCCTCCAAGCCTTTGGCAAGGGAACTCCAAACTCTTTTTCATAGTCCTCGTTTGTAACTATTTTCTCTGGGAGGGCTATACCGGCATTCACTATTTTAGCATATCTAAGTACCTTTCATAATTACCACCGATGCGAAAGGTAGTGAATATAATGTATTAAAAAAGCGTAAAAATATTTTTTAAATTGATAAAATTTTTTAAATTTTAAAAAAAGGTTTTTGAAATGAAAAAATATCGCCATTAATAATTCAGATCTCCGCTGTAGTAATCATCATCGCGATTGTAGCTATAGTCGGGTTTATTTATTACAAGAAGAGAGCTGCCTAAGCTACTTTTCTATAATGTTTCTTAATTCTTTTTCTAATTTATTTTTTAAAGAGCTCATCTTGTTATATTCGTATGGGATTTTTATTAGATTTACGTCTTTGAATTCATCCCATATTTTTGAATCAATAAGCAATATTATGTTGCTACGAATTTTATTGCTAAGCTTTCTCAATTTATCTCTTTTCTTATCAATGTATCTTTTTGACCAAAAACCGATTATTTCTAGGTATAAATCCCTATTACCACAAGTAATGGTTATGTCTGGGATGAATAAGCTCCCTGCAACATCAATCACGGTGCTTTCACGAAGGATATTGCAATTATACGCGCTTAATGCTTCTGATAATAAATTAAAAATATTGCTCTCTACTATGCTATCAAAAAGAGGAATTTCTTTTTTCGCTTTATATGGTAGCGATAAGATAGGGGCCCAAGGGCGATCACTATCAAGTTTCCAAAGTAAATCCCGACCATCAATCCTTAGCAACGCTTTAATTGACCATGGTTTATATCGGGTTAATGAGTACGCTAATATAGTGGCGAATCTTTTTCCATAAAATCTAGCAAGTTTTGCTGGAAGATAATAGTAGGGGTTCAGGATTTCGCAGTGAAGTGTATTATTAACAACTTTGATATCAATATAAGCTCGTGATCTCTTAGCTCTATAAATGATTGATTTAATTATCTGTGGGAATTGATCTGTGCACCTAAAATCAATAATTATTTTCTCTGCCATGGCTATAGCTGTTCGTAGGATATAATAATTAGTAATACCTAATAAAGTATTAGCACTAGGTTTTTCAATCCTATTAATCGAATAAAGCGGAAAAATAGATGCTATTAGATCACTATAAGGAATACCCATTTTCTCTTTAAGCTCAATCAATTTGTTGAAAGAGCCAAAAGGAATAAAACCTCCATAAAGCTTATTCACTTTCTTATAGAAATCAATTAAATTTACGATATTTTTTGGCTTGACTTTGGCAATAGAGTAATGATTGGACAAAGCCTTTAAAACGAATCGACATTGTTTTTCATCAACTACCTCCTTGCATATCTCTTTCTTTAATACATTGAGATTTATTAATTTTCCCAAATTAGCTTCAACAAGATCTATGATTTTCTTAATTGCATTTAAATCATTTTCTGGATTAAGGAAGTTTACTACGATTCTATCGCCGTAAATTGAGCATGGCAGGTTCGTTTCCTTAATTCCAAACACCGCTTTTAATATCTCATAAAGCAATTATTCACTCAGCAAGAGATTTAATATTCACAATAAGGAAATTAATTAAAATAGTATTTAATACTAGCTTGGCTAGGGAGGTTATAGTTCTGTCTAATAAGATCATGGTAAGAAAAGGCTTTCAAACGATAGAAGTGGAGACGAAGAATCCTCAAATAATTGGATGGTTAAAAGAAAATAGTATTCATAGAAGCCAAGATAACTTGTTTAAGATAGAACCTTACAAGATAGGTGAATTAATAGATTTAGCTAGATACCTGAATGTCGAGGTCGTATCTACTTTCAATTTGATAAATAAGATAAAATTAGTATCTAAGAGACGTATTAAACTGAGAGATTACCAGGAAGAAGCTATTAAGTTGCTTAAGGAAAATAATTACAGGGGGATAATTGTCCTACCAACGGGTGCTGGAAAATCTTACATAGGGATAAAACTGCTGGAAACCCTTGAAGTGAAGACCCTAATAATAGTACCGACGATTGATCTCTTGAACCAATGGAAAAGAAAAATTATCGCTGAATTAGGTCTGGGTGAAGAGCTCATCGGGATATACGGAGGGGATCAGAGAGAGATAAGAGAAATAACTATAGCTACGTATCAAAGCGCATCAAAAACAGAGTTTCTCCAGAAAAACATGACAGAATTTAGTTTATTAATCCTAGACGAAGTTCATCACGCTAGTGGAGAAATATTCATGGAGATACCTCGTAGATTAACAGCCATATATAGGGCAGGTTTTACTGCAACTTTTGATGTGAAAGAAGAAAAGAAAGAGCTGTTAGTTGACTTGATAGGTAAAATTTTCGAAATTAAGAGCATTGAAGAGTTAGCTTCTAGAGGATACCTAGCTAACTATGATTACAAACTGATAAAAGTAGAATTAACAAGAGCCGAGAAAGAGAGATACAGAGCATTTGTTAAAAAATATGCAGAGTATTTATCAATAGAAGGCATTAAGAAAAAAGGTAAAGAAGCCTACATGGAAGTGATTAAGAGATCTAAGCGAGATGAATGTGCTAGAGAAGCATTAGAAGCTATTAAACAAGCCAAAGAGTTATCGTTAATGAATAGAAATAAGCTCATCAAGCTAAATGAATTATTGAATAGACATAAAAATGATAAGGTAATAATATTCACACGACATGTAAAAACAGCTGGGCTGATTAGCTACTTACTAGGTATACCTAAAATATCATCAGACACACTACCGAGATTGAGAGAGCAAATTCTGAATGAATTCAGAAAGGGGACAATCACTAAGATAGTGACTGCGGAAGCTTTAGATGAGGGAGTAGATGTACCAGATGCATCTGTATGTATAATAATAAGTGGGAAACCATCAAAAAGACAATTAATACAGAGAATCGGGAGAGTTTTGAGACCAAAAGGTAATAAAAAAGCAATAATTTATGAAATAATAACATCTAGGACATTGGAAGAGAAAATTCATAAGAAACGGCATAGAGGGATTTTATACTAATGAACGCTATTATTCATCTTAATATATTAATTTATTATTCATGATCAATCATGTGTTTCATATATCTATGAGGGATGATGCGGCATCCTGTATTTAAGTACACAGAATTTTTGGTTTATTTTAATTTCTAGACTTATTATTTTTTAAATTAATATTATCTATTAGCCCTTATTCTTGAATAAATTTTTATTTTCCATTTCAGTGAAGTATATAAGGAATCGAATTTTGCTCTTTAAAATTGGTGATAAAGTGAGGAAAAAGCTTTACTTACTAATATCGATAATTGTTATGTTCTTTCTATTGACGCCTAATCTATCTCAGCATCACAGCTTTTTGATAGATTTCATTAGTAAGAATACAATTGAAAATCAAAACCAGTTAATTCATAGTCCTATTAGGGATATCTCAGAAAACAATTTCTCTGATAATTACAACAACATATTTTCAATAGAGAGTGTAAATGAACCTATCTTAGCGAATTTAAGTCTGAGAGATATCTATATCTATCATAAAAACGCGACAAAAGTTATCGCGATTGATTCTGGTAATGGTAAATCAATCATCGTTTTCGCTAATAATAGTTTATATTTCTATAACTACAGTAGGAGCTACGCGATAGATTTTCTGGATTATGATTATGGATACATTGGGTCAAGCGAGAAACTAGTGGTATTAAGTAATGGGTCATTAGAAATATTTAACAGTAGTGGCGAGATACTGGCGAGTTTTAAGGTAGATTTATTTTGGAGGAATGTTAGTTTAGTTGGTGAGAACATAATTATTTGGAGAGGTAATGATTCTTACTTGGAGATGTATAATGCTAGTGGATCATTAATAATGAACGGTAGCATTATTTACTTGAAGGATTTAAGTGGAGCATCTATAATCCATGATGGGGAGATTACTATCCGTGACATCCTATATTACTCATCTTCCATCGTTATGATCATTCAGTATACGCAAAGCGGAACAGTAATAGATGCTATTGCCAAACTAGAATACCAACTAGGAATAAACAGATACTTAACTGCTATAGTGATCGATAATGAACCCCCAATGAGCATATATAATTATACCTTTGGGGAATGGAGATCTACGAAATCAATATTTGTTCTACTTAAGAATAAGACGAAGGGCTATGAAATAAGGATTTACGCGGGATTAAACGGTTTAAATTATTCTATACTTATCAATGTCTCTCTTTCCCAATTAATTATCAATAATATTGATGTAGACACAGTTAATGATTGGAACGGCGACAATATATCTGAGGTAATAATTAGTAATAGTACTCATATAGGGGCAATAATTAGTAACTCTACTGAAAGAGTTAAAGAACTAAATAATCTTGGTTTAGAGGCGTGTAACAGCACGTTGTTCTCTGTGTATAATTCCTCATCCATATTAATAATGAATGAAACAATTGATCTTATCCAGAAATATGACACATCATATGGCTCTATTAGGGATGTATTTAATTTAACAATTGACTTAATAGCCATCACTGATAAAGGTAATTTAATTTCCATAAATCCAAGGACCAATTATTATCTAGAGCAAAAAATAACTACATTTAACTACAAAGGATATAGTTACTCCCTAAATTGCTTCTCTACTTATACTGGATATGAAGTGTTTGCGAATTGGGTTAATGAGACGCGATACATATTAAGATTCACTTCAAGTGAAATAGAGAGAACGCAGATAACTAATAACTCACTAACAGTATTCCTAAGTAACCAAACAGTCTTGATATACAGCAAGAACAAGAATTTGATATATCGATCTAATTCGCAATATGTAGAATTAGCGACAGCTATGCCTGACGCATCACAAGTATATCTCGCTCTAAATAATGGAACTTTAATTGAGAACATCTCTGGTCGAAGATTAGCGTTATCCAATGTTAAGCCATTCTTCCTAGATATTTTTAATGACCAACTAGTTTACATAGTAAGTGGTGTTCTATCTGGACCAATAATCAATGTAACGTTAATAACAATTAATCCTGTTACCTTATCGATCTATAAGACTTTCACAGTACTACTGGATATTGGTGGATCACCGTTTAATACTTTAGAATCCTATGGAATTTCTATTGCAATTAACTATGTTAATCAAAATAATATACCAGATATGGCTATAGGAGTCTATGGGGAAGTTAGTGGTTTTAGTGGTGCCATATTTAGAAATGGATTAAATATATGTGTTATAGAGGATCTAGGCTATTTCACATACAAATATTCAGCTCAGAAGGAACAAGCAAGCTCATCAATAAATTATAGGTATTCTCTATATCCCTTCAACAATTCATTCTTGTTTGTTAATTCATCTAGCTCAATTTTCTATTTATTAGAGGGCAATGGTTCGATAAGGAAGCTTGGTTTTGCTGGAGAAAGGGCTTTAGCGGCAGCTAACGATGCTTTGTTCACTAATGAGTCAATAAAGATCTTTTATAACAACTATTTCGCATATAACATAACTGTTGAGCAAAACGTAACAATAGCTTTCTCATCACTAAAGGATGGATCATTACTAACTGAATTCGTTGATCTATTTAGCGTTGAGAGAGTAAGACAGTTATCTGGTATAGAAGATTACTATGCTCCATTGCTTAATAATATTCGTAGTCCTAAAATCATCTCAGATAGCACTCTTATCTCTGGGTCAAAGGATGTTTTATTCGATTTAACTTTTAGTGATGATAGATGGCTCAAGAATTATTCCATAAGCATAAATGCAGAATTTAATAAAACTGGGTATCTGGAGGGTGAACAATCAAATGTCATAGAGGTTGTCTCAACAAATCTCGTTGACGGTACTTATCCGCTAGAAATAATTATTTATGATTTAGCTGGGCGCAAATCAACTTACTTATATGACCTAATAATCGATACGACTCCACCTACTATCGAGGTAAATTACAGGAGTATCTATAATAGCTCTTCAATAACATTTACTATGAATGTATCAGATCTCAATTATGATTACACGGATATTTATTTAGATGGACAATATTACACTAAATCTATTCAAGCCAATGTGACTGTGGATTTAGCTGGGTTATTGCAGGGAAAGCATACTGTTAGGTTAGTTTCTTTTGATAAAGCTAATAACTATTTTGAGAAACAATTTAGCTTTATAGTTGACTTGGAAAAACCCGAAATAGTGGTTTTATCACCGCTAAATGAATCCTATACGAATACGCAGTCTGTTTATATCTCATTAAACGTAACTGATAACTACAATTTATCTAGCCTCTCAATCACTATAAACAATGAATTATTATTTAATAAGAAGTTGAACTCAAGCCAGGTTCTTCTAAATGAATCTATAGAATTGGCAGTAGGACAAAACATAATAACTATTGAAGCTATCGATAATGCATCCTTGAAAAGTATAGTGAAGTTCACGATTTATCTAGATACAGAAGACCCAATAATTAGAGGAGATACGACATTCATTAACTCAACGTATATAGAATTATCAATTGTTGCATCAGATAATCTAAAGCTAAGCAACATAACTGTATATTTGGATGGGGACATCCTAGATATCTATGAAGAATCGCATATAGTAATTAATCTAAATCTGGAGGAAGGGATCCATAATATAACTATTTACGCCATTGATAAAGCTGGAAATAAAGCACAGAAGCAAATAGAGTTAATAATAGATGTAACACTGCCCGAAATGAACATTATTCAACCAGCTAATAGCACAATACTCAACGCTAGTGAGATAGAGATAAATGTTACTGTGCAGGATAATATCGGAGTTAAATGTGTCCTAATTTATGTGGATGATGAAATGGCCTTAAATAGGAGTGTGAACGAGATCTATTATAGATTTAATCTAAGTGATGGGACACATAATATAACTATTGTCTCCATTGATCTAGTTGGAAATAAGGCAATAGCTTATCTAGAAATAACCATAGATACAACCCCGCCCACCGTAGCAATAATTTCACCAGAAAACAATAGTGTTGTGAATGAAAGTGAAGTAACTATACAGATAAGCTACTTGGATAACATTGGTATCTCTAGAATTATTCTCATAGTTAACGGATCTGTCGTCTATAATACAACGAATTTAATAAATGAATTCAATATACAACTTGGTCTAGAGGGAAAATATGTGATTGAAGTGATTGTATACGATGTAGCTGGGAACAGCGATATAGATCAAGTGACAATAGTTTACGAGAGCTTTAAGGGTAATCAGACGGGAGCAAATAGTTTTCTTGAAATGGGTTCAGCTATAATTCTAGGGATGATTGGCTCTACGTTAGGATTTTTGATTGTTTTTTCGAAGAGAAAGGTGATTGCGAGGAGATAATTATGCCTTTAACAATTTTTGATTATTTAATTATCTTTACTGCCTCAATGCTGGGTGGAATGATCCTAGCTCAATTAATCCTGTTCTTGTATAATAAAACTAAGAAAAAGCCTCTAGCTTTAAGTTTTATAGGTGAAAAATTGGCTATGGGACAGCAAGATGAAGGCAAGTATGAAGAAAGAGTAAAATCAGAGTTTGTTCCAGTATTATCTGAGCTCAGAATTATCGAGAGTGCACTTAAACTAACTGTTTTTACTCCAGATGAATTATCTAGATTGTCGGGAGAAAGCAGAGCAAGGGTAGATGCATGGTTAAGATCAGCTGTTAACCAAGATATAATCAGTAAGTTATCAGATAATGTTTATTCAATATCGTTAAGTAGAGTACTGCAAGAAAAATTAGCAGAGATATCTCGATTGATAAGCGAGACCATAGATTACGAAAATCAGTATGCTAGCATGAAGCTACATTTTAGTGAGAATGAAGTAAAGAAACTAGCGAATTGGGGAATCAAAAATTTAATTTATGTTGGCTGGGATGATGACCTAGGACCTAAAATAGATTACTTCTTATTCTTCACTAGGTTCGTTAAGAAAGTAATTGAAGATCCCGCTTTTCTAGCTAGAATAATGGTCAGTGGTGAAATATCGGTAGTTATTGAGACAGAGGAAGGGTTCAAGATAGTGATTAGTAAGCTCGAGGTGAAAGAGGAGGATAAGGTAAATCCAAACATTGTTATAGCTGAAGTGACAGCAAATGCGGATATAGAGCAAGTAAAATCATATCTGCAGAGAATTAAAGAAATTATAGAAAAAGGTGTAGGCGAACAAAAATCGATAGAACAAATATTAAAAGAAGCATTAAGATGAATATATAGAGATATTGGTTAACGAGATCCAGACACAAATTTAAAAAATGATTCTTTTGCTTCACGTAAAGCCATCGGTTTAGGAGGGTTCTTAAATAGGTAAGCTGATATTTCGTTAATAGGACCTCTCAAACCTTTATCACATGCTATTTTTGTTGCTCTAATCGCGTCGACTAGTGGATTAAAAGCATTTAAGCTGTCTGGAACACGCATCTTTATCTCTATAGTTATTTTCCTTCCTGCTAAGAATTCAGCTTCAATATGTATCGCTGCATCCCTGTGATCACCTAAGAAATCAACATAATCCATGGATTGTGTTGCAATTGCAAACTCATAAGGTGTTGCAGCTTTAATCGTGCTTGCCTTAATTCTCTCTTTCACCTTTCTACTCCTAAGCTCCAATGAGCTGAATGTCTCTGGATTACCCCCCACATCTAATGCATAGCTGGATAAAATTTTTGCTCCTCTCTCATCTAAAAGCTCTAGAACAGATTTATGTAGAGCTGTACTTCCTATTTGGCTTAACAAATCGTCTCCAACTAAAGGAATTCCTCTAGATGCAAATAAATCAGCGATCTCACTGTTATTGACTATTGATGCGGGTGTGCAATTAATGAATGCTACTCCTGCCTCTGCCGCTTTCTTAGCATAATTTTCAGAAGATTTCATAGCGAAACCAGATATTAGGTTAACTAAAACATCCACTTTATGTTCTTTTAAGGAATCCACTAGATTGACCGGTTTTTCTCTAGCAAGTATAATAACTTGTTTCGATAATGGACCTAATTCATCCTTCAACTCACCCATTTCCACGATTACATCCATTTTAGGAACATCAGTTAATTTAATAGCGTTATTAGGTTCAGCAAAAATAGCTTCAGATAAATCCCTACCAACTTTACTTTTATCAATATCATATACAGCAACTATCTCTAAGTCACTAAGCGAATAACCCCCGAGTTCAGGATGCAGTATTCCTTTAACATCGCTATGTTTGGATAGATAGAGGAGTTGTACGAGAGTGGAGGTAGCGTTACCAACTCCAAGAATTCCAACCCTAATTTTTGCCAAAAAAGACACCGAGTTAAAGCATGATAATAGTAGAGTAAAAAGATAGCTTTTAAAGTTAATGAAATTATCTAATTACTCTCCAGACTTAATTTAAGAACCAAAGACACACTGTAAAAGTATCAATTACAATAATTTAAAAATGAGTTTTTAGAAAAAGTATAGTGGTAATATATTCCTGAATAATTTTTCCCTATTTAGTAAAGCCACATAACTAATTTATGGGTCGAAGTATATGTCCGATATTGTAGATCTACTTTTCGTAATTATAACTAATCTAGGTAGCGAATTATTCCTCTTGGCTACATTACCAGTAATATACTACTATCGAAAAGAAATTGGTTTGAAACTAGCTACAGTTGTCTTAATTGGAATATGGTTAACGCATTTTTTAAAAGCATACTTTAAGATAGAGAGGCCTCCAGAAGAACTCTGGAAGGTTTCTGCCTCAGGCTATAGCTTCCCAAGTGGTCATTCAACCAATGCTGCTTCGTATTGGGGTTACCTGGCTTATAGATTTAGAAAGTACAGAGTTTTTGTGCTTCTATCGTTTTTATTGATAATATTAATAGGGTACTCAAGAATATATCTTGGTGTTCATAGATTCGAAGATATAATTGGAGGATACTTAGTAGGTTTATTCTCAATAGCTCTAGTAGAGGTGCTTTCAAATCGTAGAGTCCATGAAGAGATTTCATTAGGTGTAAGTATCTCTTTCATGATCATTTTGCCAGCAATTCTAGTATACATAACTTACATCGTGGCTGGCTCCTTTATAAGTGATGTCGAGGTAGCGATTAAGGCCATGGGCGCTTTTTCAGGAATCTATGTTGGGTATTTAATAGCTGAATCAAAAAGCATGCATTTACCTGACACAGATAATTTGGTTGAACTAGCTATTAGATCAATAATTGCTCTCTTATTGATTATAGTAATATACTTATTAAATAAGTTCGTAATGATTTCCTTATTAACATATGTTTTATATTGGTTCATGGGCATCTCGATAACACTTATTGTCCCTATGATTAGGGTGAGGTTGTAAAGGAATGAGAAATCTATGGAAGGAATTACCGCCAGGACCTAAAGAAAAATTCCCTAATGAGATATATGTAGTTGTAGAGATCCCAAAAGGAGCGTCAAATAAATACGAGTTAGATCTAGATCTTGGCGTAATTAAACTTGATAGATCACTTCATACCTCGACAGTATATCCTGGTGACTACGGCATTATACCACAAACTCTAAGTCTAGATAATGATGCTGTAGATGTTTTATTGGTAGCTATTAAGCCAAGCTTTCCGTATTGTGTGATTCAAGCTAGGCCCGTAGGTTTGCTTAGGATGTACGACGAGGCTGGTGAGGATTTCAAAGTATTAGCGATACCATCTAATGAACCTAGATTAGCTCGCATACATGATATTAATGATGTTCCAGAATCAGAAATAAAAGAGATTGAGCATTTCTTTATGCATTATAAGGATTTGGAAGAGAAGAAGTGGGTCAAGATAGAGGGGTGGGGTGATAAGGAAGAAGCTAAGAAGATAATTTTGGATGCGCATGAAATATTCAAGAAGAGAGTTTCATATATGGGGTAGAATCAGCATGCATTCATTTTCAATCATACTTAAATATGAGCTCAAAAGTTTCAGGAATTATTTGTTTCAAAAGAGCTTGAGGATAATTGGCTTCATTTTAGGATTGTTTCTTGAATTAGCTTACATCTACACCCTATTTTTTGTCATAAAACCTAGTTTCATTAAACCAATCATCATTCATATGAAAAGTACGATATTAAACAGCTTACCTGGAGCAATATTCATAATCATTCTCTTTTCATTTAGTGCAGGGAGTTCCCTTATAGTAACTGTAAGAAAGGGCATAAGAAATAAACTCGAAATTTATCTTATAGCTCCCAAGAGACCTTTATTAGTTTTATTGATGTACCTTTTAATTCAAGCTCTAGCGGTAACAAGTCTATTAACTGAGATCTTTCTCCCAATTATTATTTGGGTATTATTGGGTATAGGCATTGACGTAATGGTTATCATAGCTTTTGCTTTAAATCTAATAGCTGTAATATTGACTTTCTCTTTTCTAGGCGCTTTAACATCATTGGCATACACCAGGTTAGGTCACAAGAAAAGAATGATTATGTCCATAATTATTATGGCTTTTGTAATGTTTATCTATTATATTATGATTTATGGTTATAGCGCGTTTAGAGGAGAGATAAATTTCATTCTTAGCCTACTTAACAGCGATTATTCACCAGTTAGATGGTTTTTATTTCCTTTACTTATAGATATGCAACCATTACCCAAAACAATAGCTTTCGCCTTAGGAAACTTCGCATTTATAATTATTCTCTCTTATGCTTCATTCAGAACAATTAGTGGCAAGTTCTTTAAAGGAGAGTTAAGGCCGCCTGTTGAGTTGTTTAGATATAGAGTTAAAGGTGGAATAATAGATAAGTTGTTTCGCCCACCACTTAGAGGCATGCTTAAAAAAGAGATTAGAGGTATTTCTAGAGAGCCATTATTATTGAACCTTCTTCTTTTCGGGCCACTAATGATTATAGTTTTAACATTCATATTTGTTATACCTACGTACTCTACTGGTGGATATCTTAGCGAATTCACATTATTATCCATAATTGTTTTTTATTCTTCATTTTTCATAATGCTTTCGACAAATTATTACGCTGTTTCTCTCTCTGTTGAGAGACGCGCACTAGCTACAATATTTTCAAGTCCAATAGATCTCAAGTTCCTTGTAAAAGTTAAATCAATAATAATTCTTTTGGTAGAATCTCTAACAGGTTTAGCTCAGATAGCTATAATAATTCTAATGCTCCCTATATCTACTAGTGCATTATACTTGATATTCGAGTTCCTCATGGTTAATATTTTACTAAGCATAGGCATAGGCTCATATATAGGCATTAAGTATGTTAATATTAAAGCAGATAATCCTAGAAGAGCTCTTGAAAGAATCGGTTCATTAATGTCTTCTGTATCAATATTCATAATAACCTTTTTTAATATGTTGATCATCGTGACTTACTATTTCTTATCTAAACTCATAGGGTACATACTCGTTTCAATAAGTATAATAATGGCTTTCATCATCCTACAACTAGGTATGAAAGAAGCAACAAAAGCTCTCAATTCTATTGAAATCACCGAATATTAGATTTATTAGATTTCATAGAATTACAAAGCTAAAAATAAACATCGAAGGAAAACTTAAATATAATTAAATCTGCAAATAATTCATCTCCACCATCTATTTCTTGTTAACAAAATTCTGGCAAGATTAACTTATCGGGACCTAAATGAGTGAGGAAGAAAGTAAAAAAGAGGGACTACGTAAAATCATAGGCTTACCAGAGGCCGTTGCTTTTGGTATAGGAGGTATGATTGGTGGCGGAGTATTTGCGTTATCAGGAAGCATTGCTGAGGAATCTGGATATACAGCAATTCTAGTTTTTGCTATGGCCGCTTTAATCGCTTTATGCTCAGCACTGCCATACGCAGAATTCTCGACTATCATTGTTGGTTCGGGAGGAGGTTACAGCTACGTAAATGAAGTTTTTCCGGAATTTATTGGATTCGTTGCTGGATGGTGGTTTTTCCTCGCTTATTCCATGGCAGGGGCATTCTACTCAGTTGTTTTCGGAATCTACATGGAGATATTAATCGGTATAAATTATCTCGTATTTAGCTTTATACTGATTTCATTGTTCATGCTAATAAATTTCTTAGGTGCGAAAGAGAGTAGCGTATCAGAAATCCTGCTTGTAGCGTTCAAATTAATAGTAATAATAATGTTTGTTGCGGGAGGGTTACTAACACTAAACTTTACTAGAGCAAAAATATACTTTGTTACAGATCCATTAACAATAATAAACCTAACAGCAACAGTATTTATTGCGTTTGAAGGATTCGACATAGTTTCAATTCTCTCCAAAGAAGCTAAAGAACCAACTAAAACAATTCCTAAAGCAATCTTAATTTCCATAGTAACTGTAACAGCGCTATATATTTTAGTAGAACTAATAGAGCTTACAGCTATCTCAAGCAATTTAATTCCAGCAGATGCTTCACCAGAGGAAATAATTCTATATGCAGCATATAATGCATTTGGTAACTTTGGCATATACATCCTTACAGCTGCCGCCATAATTTCCACTATGAGTGCGTATAACGCAACGTTATACGCAGTCTCTAGAGTTGGTTTCGCGATGGGTGAGAATAGAGCGCTTCACAGGAAATTCAGATTACTCCATCCTGTATATAATACACAGTACATGTCAATTATTTTTAGTAGCTTGTTAATCATAGGGGTTGTAACTTTTCTTAGTTTAGTTATAGATAAAGCTCTGCTTAGCTTGACTCTTGGTGAATTGGCAAGTCTGGCTTTTGCTTTTTCATTTGCTCTCGTTGACTTCTCGTTAATTGTGCACAGAAATATTCATGTTGATTTAACTAGAAAATATAGTACTCCCTTCTACCCGTATACACCAACGATAGGTATTTTAACAACTTTAACTTTTGGCTTCATAATAGCTATAAAGAACATAATTATTTTCTTACTGTTCATTTTTCTTACGTTCATAGGTTCTTTTAGCTATCTCTTTTTAGTTAAGAAGGCACATAGCTGGCAATCCATGAAGAATATTGTTGGTAGCGATATATGGAAGGCTAAAGAAGCGCTGATATTAAAGAAATATCTCACGAAAATAAAGTATTATGTGGCCATCATTAGTTATCGCTGTCTTATGTATACGAATTATATCTATTTGAGTCATTTCGGACATCTCGAGAAGAAATAATAATCTACTCTTTCGAGACTAGAAAGTCTAGTAAACCATTATAAGCTTTAACAGTAATCTTAACTTTTAAGTCTCCTATGAATATAAGAGAAATCTTGTATTTCCCCATGCTTTTTAGGCCTATAGTAGCGTTGATGTAGTAGGTGTTATCCCCATAATTATCTTGGATAGAATAAATATTGTTACCTGAGGGATCCTGTATTGTAACATTTAATGCGCTTAACGAACCGCTCCCCTGAATAATTATCTTGATGTGCATTTGGTTTCTAAATCCAGATACTTGGAAATATTTAGACATAGCTCCTAATCCAGCTAATTCTAAGTCTTCATTGAGCACCGTGTTTGGACCAGCTAGAAAGTATATTCCCCCCACCAATATTACGATGAGGGATAAAACTATGAGAACTTTTTTCAATTAATACACCGATTTAAAGAAATACTATAGCTAAACTACGTGATATTTTGCTTAAAAATTTTGGCTTTTCTCTGGTTGATTGTTGGTAAATATATGCCTTATATTTACACTTTTCTCACCTTTTTAAGCCTTTTCTCTCCTTAGACATGCCTTAAGTAGGCTCTTAAACCAGTCTCTCCCATTGTTGTGTTTATAGGCGAAGAAGGACACATACACCTGCAAGCTCTCCCTATTAGACCCCCTATAGACGCCCAAGAAAACTCTAAGCCTCGAATGGATGCCCTCAGCCGTATTGGTGTGATCATCCCCCTCACCTAGATCGCCACATGAATGCCTAATAACCCTATGATCAAGGACAAAGCTCAGTTCCTTCACACGGCAATATACGGTGTAATCGTCTGTGTAGACGGTTAAAGGCCCCTCAGTGTGCTCAATCAATATACGC
>JAHQWF010000005.1 GCA_029856055.1 Candidatus Njordarchaeota archaeon
CTTCCAGTACTATTAAAGGAGTTAAGTCAAGATGTTCAATTTATAATAATTCCGAGATACGAGGAACAAGCAAAATACCTAAAAAAGAAGTATAGTGAGAAGTCTGTGATAGTGTTAGATAAAGTAGTTGATGGTGCTAGTCTGCTTTATTACTCAACAATATTTATTGGTGGTGGAGGCACCATGAATGCTGAAGCTGCTCTGTTAGGGAAGCCAGTTATATCAATGTATCCTGGGAAAACAACTTGGGTAGAGAAATATCTGATAAAAAAGAAGTTGATTATTAGGTTAAGAAATGTGCAAGATATAGTTAGAGTGATCTTAGATTTACTTAATAACGAGACAAAACTAGTTGGTTTCTCAAAAAGAGCAATTAAAATATTAAGAAAACTGGAAAATCCGGTGGAAAAAATAGCAGATTATATAGCGAGGGTCAGTAACGAGCATAAATAGAATTATTCGAGTGATTCAGAATGAAAAAAGTCATTATGTTGTTAAGCAACCCATTTAAGCCTGATCTACGTGTGTTACGAGAAGCAATTACACTAAGCAATATTGGTTTTTCAGTTACGATAATAGCTTGGGATCGTGAGGGAAAACACAAGGATCTTGAATATTTAGAGGATGGGAGAGTAGAGGTTCGTCGAGTGAATTTGCTATACAAAGGGAAAGGTAGCGGCTTAATAAGGTTTCTTAGACGGATAATCTACACAATTGCGTTTAACCTTATTGCTTTTTCAAATGCCAGTAAAATATTACGTAAAGAAACACATAAAATAGTTCACTGTCATGACTTAGATACGATTATTGCTGGATTGATGTTAAAATACTTTTTCTTTAAACCAAGTAATGTGTTTTTAATTTTTGATTCACATGAATACTGGCCAGGTATTTCGTTCCTTGAATTTAATATAGCGTTAAAAAAGTTAGTTAAAGTATTGCATGACATATTGATCAAGCTCGTAGATGCTGTAGTAACGGTGTCTGAAGCTCTAAATGAGAGAATCCCGCTACCTATAAGAAGAGTAAAAATCGTTTATCCGAATATATTTTTGCCTAGCGAAATGAAAAACGTATTAGTATCAAGTGAAGAGTCAAGTGAAGGAGCGTATTTCGGTGAAAGAATCCGAATCTTTTATTTTGGTTCTTTACATAAAGCGAGGGGGTTGCTTCAACTATTAAAGCTAGGGCTCCGCTTGAGAAAGAGTCCCTTAAATATTCCAGTGGAGATAATAATAGCTGGGACGGGTCCATTAGAGAGTGTCGTCAGATCTGCGGCGAATAAAAGCATTATCAAATACTTGGGTTGGGTGCCAGAGAAAGAAGTAAGGAGAGTATTAAGTAAATCTCATTTTGTATGGATACTGTATAATCCCCAAATAGAGAATAATCGAGTTGCCTTACCAAATAAATTCTTTTTATCAATGCTTTATGGGAAACCTATTGTGACTAATGAAGGATTATTAATAGCAAAATACGTGCAAGAAGCAAAAATAGGATTTGTAGTTAACTATTTCACAGCGGATGTCGAGATGTATGAATTATTAGATAAAGTAATTAGGTATCCAGCAGTATATTATGATCTAGTAAATAAAGTCTACAAGAATCTAAGAGAGATTAGGAAAACAATTAAAAAATATATGAGAAATCTTAAAGGTCTATACTATCTTGCAATTAGAGATAAAAAATTATGAAAAACTAGTGATTTGATACATAGTGCTGTCTTACTTGACCTATTATAACATCAACTAAAGAATTTATATCATAGACGTGTATTACTTTCCCAATCTCACTTACTTGTTTTAGAAAGCTTTCTCCTCCTTTTTTCTCTATATGAAATATGTATATTTCATGGCCTTTTTCGTGGAGCTCTCTAAGACAGCTAATAGCTTCTTTCTCATTGTATATCTCGGAATCAGTGATTAAAATTACTAAAAGCTTATTTTTATTCAAACCAACTATTTCTCTTATTTTCTTCACGGGCAGCTCTGTACCGTTGCCTTGATAGATCATTACATGATCTTCAATATTCTCTCGTTTGTTGGTCCATTTGCATACGATGCTCTTACCAGAGAAGTTTATAACAGCTAAATTAGAATTCTGAGCTATCGCGTATTCTATTATAGCAAATGCAGCAACAACAGCTATATCAAATTTAGATCCAATCAAGTACTTTAAACCTAGTTTTTTCATAATTCGTCTTTCAAAGGATTTTTTATCTAGTGCAGGTTGGATCCAGCCGGTATAATAGCCCATACTACCAGAACTGTCTATTATTATTAAGATATCAGGAAAATGTATCTTCTTTTTTCCTGTTACTGAAATAGATTCTCTCCATTTCTTTGTAGTTAAATTAGGGATCATCTTCGGGAATGTTGAAATCGATAGCACAATGTCTAAACTCTCTATCGGATCAGTTATCTGCCATATTTCTGGTGATGTGATCGTACCAATATTATCTATTTTCTTGGGGTTCTCAATACGGATACGGATTTTCTTTCTGGCTCTCTCCCTATACCAATATCTCACTATTTCTTTTGGCTTCTTAAAAACACCAAGGCTCTCTATAGCAGGAGTGGCTCTAACTATATCTCTTTCGTTCTTAATACTGCTCCTGACAATCGAAGAACGTATCGTATCCATATCTGAAATATCTTCACGGTGGAGAACACTTATTGTGCTTAATAAGATATCTGGTTTTCTTGAGTCTCTCAGGAAAACTCTATTTGAATAGTTAAATAACTTCTTTAACTCTCCTCTCCTTTTTTCTAAAAAAGTTTCTTCAATTAATTTAGCTATCTTTCCAGATTTCTCAGGCCATAATTCTCTTGATAATATCCCTCCAGACAATATTATTCTTAATATTCGTTCAGATAACTCATACCAAGTACTATTGATTTCTTCTTTTATTTTTTCAGAGACTATATCTGTATCCAATAATCTCTCCATTATTAAGGGGATTAATATTTCAGATCCATTTATCGTTTTTATTTTAACAAATAGCGACTTATAGAACCAAATTAGATCATCCCGATAAAATCTACTTAAGTATCCAAGCACAATCATTTCAATAAGTAAATTTGATGCGTATAATCCAATAACTTCATTTGTTTTAGAGACCGCGCTTACTAATATTTCAGTCGCGCTTTCTATATCGTATGGACACACGACGTAATATGAAATGACTTTTCTCCAAACTAATAAGAAAAATTTTTTCAAATCATTAGGAGGGAGTTGGGGGCATTTAGAAATATTGAGAATTACGTCCCACGAATCATGTTGCACATCTATTAGATGTTTTCCAAATCGTTTATACACTATTTTCGGACTTGGGACTGGAGGGGAATAAAATTCCTCTAACGCAATTTGAAAAGTCTCAAACGCTATTCTTTTTATCTCCTCTATCTGCAGATGGATGCACCTCATTTAATATTTTACTTAGTTTATCAGATATCTCTTTAGTTTTCCCTAAGCCATAAACTTCAATGATTAAAGGTGCTCCTTTGGAACTTCCTGTAAAATGCATTGATATGTAGGTGGAATTAAATTTTATTTTTTCTACGCGTGGTTTAACCGGTGTTTTATTGATTACTTCATTTAATTTCGGTATAATCGAGATTAATTCATTCCTCAATCGAGGTAAATCATCTAGTGCCATGAGGAATATTCTTCGGTTCTTTTTTACCAAAGTCTCAAATAATCTAACTAATCGACCTCTCAGATTACTGGGTAATTCATCATTGGCTCGCAATAAGATTAAATTTATTTTCTTATCATCATTTAATTTGATTGCATTAACTAGATCTTTTACAATCTCTAGATAATTAGAATTAATGATCTGGCTTGCTATAGGATACAGATCTGTAGCAACTATTAAATCGCTAGCTGAAGATTTCTTTAGCTCATCAACAAGATGTAGATCAAGATTTCCGTGCTCTAGTTTTAAAAACCCGCGATAAAGAGGCATTCGCTTAATGAAATCTCTAAAGGCTATATCCACTAGATGTTTAACAGCAATGAATTTATTATCATGAAATTTCTCAACAAATCTGGGTGATAGATGAACTCGATGCCAAATAACGAAAGGAGCTATTGCAAAAACTATGTTAGGTGAAACACTATTAGTTCCTAAAAGCCAAGCAAGGGCTTTGGAGTAACGAACTAGATCTTTCCCCGCTCTAACACTAAGAGGAGTATAGGTCTTATTACATATAGATGTTTCAGTATTGAAATGACATCCACGACAAATAGATTCGGCGGATTCAATAAACGTACCTAGCTCTTTAGGAGTTCTGATGCATGCAGAAAACTCTCTGATAAGCGCACTGATAAATAGTTTTGCATCATCCTCCAGATTGATCCTAGATGCGAGATTCCATATAACTATTAGTTCATCCTTAGAGAGAATAGTAGGGATCATTGAGTCATCAAACTCATGTAATTTGTCATCGGGAAATTCAGTGATATCAACCATTTCATCGTACATAGGCATCGAAATAGGAACAGCCATCCCAAATCTATCTAAAAGAGGTAAACCAAGCGGATAAGAACCGATATCACGAGGATTAATCGTGGCATAGAACACATACTCCCTAGTAACATATACACCATCAAAATACTTAGCTATACCCTCGCTCAAAATTGAGAAAATAGCGTCTTGAGCTGAAGGCGACAACCTATTTATCTCATCAATAATCTTCCAGAAAGACTCGATAAAATTCCTCCAAACAACTTTTTCCTCCCCATCTCTTAACAATTTACCAACGTGCAATCTCCCAACAATTTTCTCCTCAGTTAACTGTGGATGAGCCCTAACAATAGACGCCTCTATATCACTAATAGATAAACTAGTCAATAAACGTCCCAAAACCTTAACTAATGTTGTTTTACCGCCACCATAACCACCATACAACAGCATAGAACCTCTAGCAACAAGAGCATTCAAGACAGTTAAAGTTATGATCAGAGGGAGCTGTATTGTTCTCCCCCGTAAGTGCACAGGAAGTAATTCACTATGTATAAATATTTTCCTATCCTCTAATTCTCTAATGACACGCCAAATCTTCCTACGCAAATCATCACTTAAAGCAATTATATCCAATACAGTCACGCTCTAGCATTAAACTACTAATATAAGCAACTAATGAACCACAACATATTAATAAATACCCCTTTATCCAAACAAAAATAACTATACCGAAAAAATTACAGTTTTGATTCAAGGCATATTAATCAGCATTAAGTAAATTATATGCAGTGAGAGAGAACATTACTACGTCTCCGCATGGAAATACCCTTAAACAAGCCAAAAACAATGTAAATCAAAAAGAAATAACTTGATTCAACTT
>JAHQWF010000140.1 GCA_029856055.1 Candidatus Njordarchaeota archaeon
GGAACTTACACAAAACTTAAAGGAGATAATAGATTACCAGACTTAATTAAGCTTGTCGATAAAGGAGAAGTTTTATTGAACATATATAGTATCTATATTGTTAGTAGTGCCATAATGAAACAAGATTATATTAATATAATAGTGAAATTTATAGAATTCGTGATGTCAGATAGAGGTCAAGATTTAATAGGATCATTCGGGTTAAGCAGTTATGGTCAATCACTTTTTTATCCCGCTAAAGGTCATGAGGAAGAACTTCAAGCAGCTTGGGAATGGTTTGCTAATCTACCTCCGTAAATAATATAAGGGATATCTATGGCTCTAATCGCAGAAATAATTGAAATTTCGATAAGATCATTAATAATCTCATCGACCGCCACTTTGTTGAGTGCTTCCTGGTCTATACCAATCTCTTTTCATCTATCTAAATCGAAGAATAGATTAACTGTTGCTTTAGTTGGCGTTCTAAATGCGTTGATAGGATTTCCAACAGTTCTAATCGGTTTGCTATTATACATGCTATTTAGCTCATCTGGTCCACTAGGTTACTTAGATATTCTTTACACACCCATAGCTATCATAATTGGTGAAGCAATACTAATAACGCCTCTGATAATTTCTTTGAGTTATGATGTTTTTCATAGAGCTTACTCAGAATATTGGGAGACCTCAATAACACTAGGTGCGACAAGTTCACAAGCTTTTATAAAGCTTATTGAGGAAACATATGGGGAAGTAGTGGTTGTTTTCTTGATAGGTTTTAGTCGAGCAATTGGTGAACTTGGTGTAGCTTTGATGGTTGGTGGGAATATTAGAGGTTTCACAAGAGTTTTCACGACAACTATTGCTTTGGAAGTAGCTAAAGGAAATTTCGAGGTCGCTCTATTCCTAGGCTTAATTCTACTAATAATTGTTTCCACAACATCAGCTGTGATAAGATTGCTAGGAGGTAAACGTATTGATTGAATTGAGAGATGTGTGGTTTAGCTATACCAAGGATAAAAATGTTCTAAAGGGGATCAATCTAAAAATTAATAATAACGTAACCATAATCATGGGGCCTAATGGTGCAGGTAAAACAACATTATTGAAAATAATATCATGTCTATATAAGCCAGATAAAGGGGAAGTTTTGATAGATGGTCTTAATTTCTGGAAAGCTAATTCAAAAGATAAGTTAAGTTTACGAAGAAAACTGGTTTATGTGCATGAAAATCCCGTATTATTCAAGGGAACCGTAGTGAGCAATGTGATGTATCCTCTGCTTATAAGGGGGTATAGTAGAGAAAATGCTAAGAAAGAAGCATTGGAGTTATTAAATAGGATGGGGATTGATCATATAGCTTTCCGTCAGAGAGATGAATTATCAGCTGGAGAGGCACAACTAGTAGCTTTTGCGAGAGCTATAATATCTGGGGCGAAATACATCATTCTAGATGAACCAATAAGCTCATTAGATCTAGAGCACAGAAAAAGATTAGAGTTTAACCTGAAAGATTTAGTTAGAGAAGGTAGAAAAATAATTATAGCAACACACGATAGATTGTTTGCCTTTAAATTGAAAGCTAGAGTTATTGAGATAGATCAAGGCCAGTTATCAAGAGAATTCAGCTCTGAAGAATTAATAACAGAGCTAGATAATATTATTTTTTCTTAATTATATCGGCTTCATAAAAGAATAAAGAAGAAATTTAGGAGAATTTGACTCAGATCGCATTCACCTTTATAATCCACTTGCCCATCATAGGGATCACCTCTTTTGATCCCTCTGGGATCATAATCTAGATGATATAAGGGAATCCTTCTCCCGCCCAAACTCGTCTTTTATGACACGTATGATTGTTTGAGCGCTAAGAATGCTCACAGCTGTCTCAACATCTACTTCCTCGTTCAGGAAGCCTATGATTACGCCTCGCTCACTCCATCGCGGCTCGCTGTAACTATCAGCGAGGGCCACAGCTTGCTTCAGGCTCAACGGCTTCCGCAACATGAAGACGGGAATGGCGTAATCATTTTTATTTCGTTTAGGCAATATATTTATTTGGGGCTCGGCGCTCGGCTTATGGCTTGTTTCGGTGATCATACTTATGTATTACGAGCCGAGCCCCCTAAAAATATTTATGGCGGATTCAGCGCTAGTCGGAAATAGTGCGGGCATTCCAAATAATAGAAAAATTTACATAATATAACAATGTTATTTTAATATGAACATGCTTATGGTGAATAAAATGAGTAGTAGAATACCACTACCTTATAGTCCAAAAGTACTTGAATTATTCAGGAATCCAAAGAATCTAGGACCAATGGAGGACGCTACAGTTGTATCGATGGCAGGTAGTCCGGCATGTGGAGATGTAATTAGATTATATCTCAAGGTAGAACGTAAAGAAAAAGAGGATATTATAGTTAAGGCTACTTTTGAGAGCTATGGTTGTGCATCTAATATTGCTTCTGCGAGTATATTGACTGAAATGATTACTGGAAAGAGCATGAGAGAGGCTTGGAAAATAAGCTGGAAGGATATAGATGAGAAACTAGGCGGTCTACCAGCAATAAAATATCACTGCAGTATTTTAGCGGTAGGGGCTCTTAAGAGGGCTATAAGGGATTATTATAAGAAAATAAATGAACATCCAGATTGGCTTCCAAAAGAAATGACTACCGAGGAGAAACAGACATTAGAAGAAGAAAGAATGATAGAGCATCTTCACAAAATGCGAGCAAAGATGGTTAAGGGTTAAGGAATGCCCTACCTAATAGATTTAAGGGAAAGAAAGCCTGGGTGTACGGGCCATCCTGTTATAAGACTTAATAATGAGTTAAGGAAAGCTAAGAAACATGATTTAATAAGGATAATAGTTAGGGAGGATGATATTCCTGAGAAGGCTATCACCCTTACACTGAAGAGGTTTGGCTATAGAGCTAAAGAAATTAAGACTAAGAATGGTGAAATAGATATTATAGCTGAGAAGATTCCTTAGGTGTGTATTTTGTCAGTTAAAGATTTATTAAAAGAGCATGGGGAACCTCCTAGAGAGGTTTATTTTGATTTAGAGAATTCTGGATATGTTCCAGATGAAGTTATTGAGGCGATGTTACCTTATTTTAATAAAATTGGTTATGGTCACCCATCTATAACTCATAAACCCGGTTGGGAAGCATTTGAGGTTGTTAAAGAAACCAAAGATCTAGTTGCAAAAACTATTAATGCTAGGGGATCAGAAGAGATAATTATTACTCATAGTGGTACTGAAGCTAATAATCTAGCTATATTGGGTTATGCTCTTGCTAATAGATCTAGGAAGGGAAAGATACTAGTTTCAGCAATTGAACACCTCAGTGTATTTTTTCCTGCAGAAAAAGCTAAGGATTTATTTGGCTTTAAGGTTCAGCAAATTCCGGTTGATGAGAAAGGTTTTGTTGATCCAGAGATCTTCTCTACATACATTGATAAGGATGTTTCCCTTATCAGTATTCAGATGGTTAATCATGAGATAGGAACGATACAGAATATTAAGGAACTTGTGAGGATCGCTAAGGAAATAAATCCCAGCGTTGTTTTTCATACGGATGCTGCAGATGCTTACGGCAGGATGAGGATAGATGTTAATGATCTAGGAGTAGATATGTTAACTATTAGTAGCCATAAGATTCATGGTCCTAGAGGAGTCGGCGCGCTATATGTTAGAAGCGGGGTCAAGATAGAACCTATTTTAGTTGGTCAACTAAGCTCTGAGAAATATTGGCCTGGGGTAGAGAATGTACCATTGATTGCTGGTTTCAGGAAGGCGGTGGAATTAGCTTTTAAGGACTTTGACAAGAATGTAGAGAAGATGAGAAAGCTTAGGGATAGATTGATGGACGGGATAGTTAATAGTGTTCCTGAAGTACTCATTAATGGTCCAGTAGGCGATAAGAGAGTGGTAGATAACGTAAATGTATCTTTTCTCTACGTGGAGGGAGAAGCTATAACAGTTGAATTCAGTTTGCAGGGAATATATGTTTCAAGCGGCAGTGCGTGTACGAGTAGAGTTCTCGAGCCAAGCCACGTTCTATTAGCAATTGGGAGGAAGCATGAGGAAGCCCATGGTAGCATTCTATTTAAAGTTTGTCGTTACCACAATGAGGAAGATATAGACTATGCACTTGAAAATATTCCAGTAGCCATTAAAAGATTAAGGAAGCTTAGTCCATTGACGCCTCCACATCTTAAAGGTGATTAATATAGGTCTTAATGTGGATGAGATAAGAAAAGATTTCCCAATATTAAATAGAATTATTAATGGCAAAAAACTCATTTATTTTGATAATACAGCTACTTCTCAGAAGCCTATTCAAGTGATTAATGCTATTAGAGATTTCTACATGAAACATAACGCAAATATCCATAGGGGACTGCATACCCTTAGTCAGGAGGCTTCTGAATTATATGAGGAAGCTCATGATATAGTAGCCGAATTTATAGGTGCCAAAGGTAGAGAAGAATTAATATTTGTTAGAAATGCTTCTGAGGCACTCAATCTAGCTTCAATGATTTTATCTGACTACATCAAGCCTAATGACGAAATAGTAGTAACTATAATGGAACATCACAGCAATTTACTTCCATGGATTTTACTCGCTAATAGAGCTAAGGCTAAGGTAAGAATAATAGATATCAAGCAAGATTATACGTTGGATTACGATTCTTTAGAGAACGCTATTAATGAGAGAACTAAGATAGTTGCTATAACTCATATGTCCAATGTATTAGGGACGATAAATAATGTTAAAACAGTAGCTAGGATAGCTCATAATTATGGGGCATTAATAGTTGTGGATGGTGCTCAATCTGTTCCTCATTTACCTGTTGATGTAAGGGATCTTGATATAGATTTCTTAGCTTTTAGCGGTCACAAAATGCTTGGACCAACTGGTATAGGTGCATTATACTGTAGAGAAGATATATTGAGGGAAGCAAAACCATTTTTGCTAGGAGGAGATATGATCAAGTCAGTTAGTTGCAAGATTACAGGAGAATGCAATATTATATGGAATGATCTTCCCTGGAAATATGAAGCTGGTACTCCAAATATAGCTGGAGGCATAGGTTTTGCGGAAGCAGTAAAGTATTTGAAGAGAATAGGTATGGAGAATGTTAAAAAGCATGAGGAAGAATTACTGAGCTATGCTTTAAAGAGAATTGATGAAGAATTAGGAGACGCCATAGAAATTTATGGGCCACCAGATCCTAAAAAGAAAGGAGGAATTATTTCATTTAATGTAGAGAATTACGATCCTCATACAGTTGCGCTTCACTTAGATTC
>JAHQWF010000077.1 GCA_029856055.1 Candidatus Njordarchaeota archaeon
ACCGTATATTTTCCAATTTTTTGAAATATAGTCGGAACCGAAAAACCCTTTTTAGCTTCAATTATTAGTTTTGCTAATTTACTCGCTAGATTTCCAAAACCTATCATCAATATTCGCATTTAAATCACTCAGATAAACTCAAATCAAGTTTTCGACGGATAAAATTACTTAAGTACTCAAAAATAATTGAAATTAGTAATAACATATAATTATGGTGAGTTTTCAATGTCAATCTTCAGAAACTTAACTCCAATAGGAATAGATTTAGGAACTAGTTCCATCAAAATATCGATGAAAAATAAGAAGATTAAGTTACCCAGCATTATAGGCGAACCAAATCCAGGGTTTAAAGGGTTAACTGGAGATAAAAGCTGGGAAAGGAATCTAGTAATTAAGCTCGAGAATAATGAAGAGTACTATGTGGGAGAACTCGCTCGACTGCAATCACTTGTTAAAATACTTCTAGCTAGAGAAGGAAGGATGAAAAGCGTTAAGGACGCCTTAATAGCTGTTAAAGCAGCCTTAGGCCTAATTGCGGAGCGAGCTGAACAAGAATTTGTAATTGCAACGGGAGTACCAGTAGCTACAGGAACTGAAGAAATGGAGTCTCTAAGTAAAACATTGGTCGGATCACACAAAATCATGATAAAAAACGATGCGACTGGCGATATAAAAATAGTTAAGGCAAGGGTACTTGCAGCTCCTGTAATGCCCGAGCCTTATGGTTCTTGGTACTACATACTCAAAGCAAAGGGTGAGAAGAAAGCTGTTGATAGTGTGATAATAGATATTGGACATGGATCAACAGATATCCTCACAATATATAATGGAACAATTTTAAGAACAGCTAGTGGCTCGATTGCTGAGGCCGTGGACACTGTTGTGACAAAATTAGCACAGTTTTTGAATGAGAAAACCGGGAGAATGATTAAACCAGAATCGTTGATAGCTGTTCTTGAGAAGGGCGAGTATGTAGTTAACATTGGTGGGGTTGAGTATGATGTTGCTCCTCAAATTGAATCATTAGCTAAATATGTGTCAAGAGTAATTGTGGATGAGGTCGAGAAACTACTAGAAACCTTACCACCAGATGCATACATAAAATACTTTATCCTTGTTGGAGGAGGAGTTTATATATTTGGACATAGCTTAAAAGAAGCTTTAATTAGTAAAGGAATGATAAAGTCCCCCGAACAAGTTCTAATACCAGATGATCCAGTTATGTCTAATGCCAAGGGCTTTGAGCTGATCGCAGAATATTACGCAAACAAAATTATCTCTAGACGATAAACAATACAAATTTATTTTTAGCATCTATTTTGGAGGTTGAATGTTTGATTCTTATTAAAAATGCTAAGGTATCGTGGGCTGGATCCTGGAGACGCGTAAATATACTTATCAATGATGAAGGAAAAATAGTAAAGTTGTTTAGATCAAGTAAAGCCAATAGATACCTAATAAGTAAAGTAGATAAAATATATAACGCTGAAGAAAACCTAGCTTTACCAGGAATAGTTGATATGCATGTTCATTTTAGAGAACCTGGCTACGAGTATAAAGAAGATTTCACATCTGGAAGTAAAGCGGCTCTCGCCGGTGGAGTTACAGTTGTAGCTGATATGCCTAATAATAAGCCTAGGATAAACTCGCTGGACGCCTTTATTAATAAATTAAATGCGATAAAAAACAAAAGCTACGTTGATTTCATGCTATATGTTGAAATTTCTAAAGATGTTACCAAACTAAGTGAGTTTCTAAAGCATAAAGATTTCTTACCAGCGGGAGTTAAGGTCTATATGTATGAGAGAGAGGAGGAACAAGCATTTCTAAATGATGTACTTCCCAAGGAATTCGTTTATGTTATTCATGCAGAGGATAGCGAATTAATTTCAGAGGATTTTGATTGTAATAGTTATAGTTCTTTTGAATCTTCTAGACCTAGAACAGCGGAATTGAGAGCGATAAAGAAAGCTTTGGAAGTAGCTAGAAAAGGAATTAGAGTTCACATAACGCATGTGAGTACCTTGGAAGGTTTATTAGAAATTGACAAAGCCAAGCGTGAAGGACTTAAAGTGACATCAGATGTCACTTTGCATCATTTATTCTTCACAAAAAAACACGGTGAAGTCCTCAAAAGCATATTAAAGTGCTTCCCTCCATTAAGAGAGGAGCTTGACCGCAGAGCACTTATTAGTGCTCTGAAAAAAGATTTAATTGATTGCATAATAACAGATCATGCTCCCCATGCTCCTTTCGAGAAAGATAAAGATCTGTGCAGGGCGCCCGCTGGGATAGCTTCAATAGAGTATTTTTATCCTCTTTTATTTAAATTGTTTAAGATAGCGAACTTCGATGATTTCAATATTTTAGTAAAAGCGGTAACAGAAAAACCAGCAAGGATACTAAGTATACCTGATAGAGGTAAGATACGAACTGGTTTCTATGCAGATATTGTAATTTTTGATAAAAAGATAAGATGGAGGGCTTTAAGGGAAGATGCATTTAGTAAAGCTAAATTGATGCCATGGGAAAATATGAGATTTAGAGGTAAAGTTGTATCTGTTTTCCTCAGAGGAAAGCTGGTTTATGAAAATGAATCATTTATTGAGAGAAATGGTATGTTTTGGAATAGATATTTATAAAGACCAATTTTATTTATAAGGATTATAAGTTAAGTTTATGAATAATTAGAGTTAGTTGAGGCTTTTAGGTATGTTTAGTCCAGTGGCTATTTTTGAAATTACATGGCATGGGCATTCGTGCTTTAGCATCTACAATAGAGTCCTCGGCAAAAAAATTTACATTGATCCATTTGGGCCTAATACAGGCAAATTGACGTTGCCTAGAAATGATGCTGATCTAGTACTTTGCACTCATGATCATTTTGATCACAATAATGCAGAGGCTGTAATAAAGTGGAATGGAGTTAAATTTGTGGGCCTAATAGGTGATAGGAATGTTATGGATATTAAAATAAGAGGCGTAGAAGCGTACCACGATGAATCTAAAGGCAAGGCTAGAGGCAAAACATCTTTATACGTTATTGGTTATGGAGAGGGGGTTTTCGTGCATCTTGGAGACCTTGGACACATATTAACAGATGATGAAATTAGCAGATTAAATGTATTTGGGAGGCCTCATGTACTATTTGTTCCTGTGGGCGGTAAATATACAATCGGGCCGGAAGAAGCGGTCACGGTTATAAGGCAATTAAACCCTAGAATTGCGATACCGATGCACTATTATAGTGAGAAATTAAATTCTGCTGTTTTTGGTAAATTATACCATGTAGATGATTTTTTGAGAATTTGGGATGGCCCTACAGAAAATTTTGATACAAATATCATAAATATCGATGTGAATACATTACCCAAAGAGACAACAATATATGTTCTTAGATATCCATGAGAATTACTAATCAACACCTAAAAACTTTTTATTGCGAAAAATTATCCTCACAATCGTCCTGTATCTTTAGATCAATTGATGTCTTCTAAAGAGAGGTAGGAGTAATGGAGTATGAAGTTACTGAGTGGCTTGAGATAGTTAAAAAATCTCTAAAACTTTGTGAAAAAGTAAAAGAATCGGGATTTAGTCCAGATTATATCATTTTAATCTTGAGGGGTGGCGCGACTCCCGCTGCAATTTTATCTGATTGCTTAGGAATAAAAAAAGTACTAGCTGTAAAAGCTGAATTATATGAAGAGATAGGTAAACCGGGAAGGCAAGTAAATATTATTCAGCCTCTTCCAATCAATTTAAACGGGAAACGAGTATTAATTGTTGATGATGTATCAGATACGGGTACAACGCTTAAAATAATTGTCGATCACTTAAATTCAATGGGCGCTAAAGAGGTCAAAGTAGCGACAATACATTATAAGCCATGGAGTGAATGCGAGCCAGATTATTATATCGAGAAGACCACAAAATGGATTGTTTATCCATGGGAGTACCATGAATTCATAAGGGAAATAAATGATATGATTGATAAAGGGAAATTAACGGGAGAAGAAAAAATTAAGGCCGAGACTGCTCTAAAAAAAGTAAAAGAATTATTGAGTAAATTAAAAACTTGATTTATGACCAAGGGATCTCAACTTCATCAATCCTCCAAAGAGGTATGACGTAGCTTTCCTCTATACTTATTGGTTCTCCATGAAGATAAAATAATGCAGTTGTCCAAGCAATCATGGCGCCATTATCTCCATTCCATTTACTTGGTACGTATAATTTAGCATCATGTTCGCTCACAACATATGATAACATTTCTTTTAGTCTTTTATTTGCGGCAACTCCTCCTACAACTAGTAACTCTTTCTTTTTTGTGTGAGCTAAAGCTCTCTCAGTTACTTCTGATAGCATTGCGAACGCGAACTCTTGTAAACTTTTGCAAATAACTTCAATAGGAACTCCTTTTTCAAGGTATTTTCTTGCTGCTGTTAATATGCCAGAAAAAGACATATCAGTTCCTTTAACTACGTAGGGCAATTCTACTAATCCAGTCGCCCGAGAAGCTAGTTTCTCACATAAATGGCCAGCTGGAGATGGATAACCTGCTGATCTCATAAACATGTCAATAAGATTACCTATAGAAATATCTAGTGTTTCTCCAAATACTCGGTACTTTCTGTTTTCTAAAGCGGTAATCATTGTATGTCCCCCAGAAACCAGTAAAACTAGCGGATCGCTAACTCCAGTTAATTTCTTTCCGATTTCTATATGAGCTATACCATGATGGATACCGAACAAAGGTATTTGTAGATAAGATGATATTGCACGTGCAATAGTTGCTCCAATCCTTAAACAAGGCCCTAGGCCTGGTCCACGCGAGAATCCTATAGCGACAACGTTTAGTTCTTTATCTAATATTGTGTTAAATGCTTTAGCTATTATCTTAGATGCGACTTTGGAATGATGTTCACTTGCTTCTCTTGGATGAATCCCACCTGATTTCGGTAGAAATTGATCCGAATAATCAATCAAGATGCTACCATCCAATGAGGCTATGCCGACTCCAAATGTGTGGGCTGTACTTTCGATTCCTAAAACTACTTTCATTTCTTTCTCACAGTTAATATTTCAGCGTTCAGCAGTTTCATCATGTTTTTCAGTGACCGCTCCCTTCATCCTCAAATAAGTACATGTCAAATCCACAAGCTTTTTAATTATTTCCCAAATATCCATTAAATTATTTTCTGCAGAAAACTTTTCATATCTCTCAAAAGCGTTCTTAAGACCAGCAATTGATTTACGTGAAGAGAGATAAGACACCAACATAGAAGGTAAATCCCTAATATATGGATGAACATGAGACAAATATTCTGGTTCCTTTATCTGTAAGTTATCTGGACCTGCTAAAATAGCATCTCTAAGAATATTGAAGGTTTGAATTAGATAAGCGCGATCATAATTCTTCCATGCTAGCGCTTCATTTATTATTTGTCTCAACAATGAGTTAAAGCCTTCGAGAAGCTTATTTATGTGTTCTTTATCGTCGAGCAACCGATATATCAATAAAGCAATAAATTTAGATTCTAAACTATCCGTAATCTTTTTTTCTGCTTTCTCCCATTCGGATGTCATCAATAAAGAATCAGCGTAATGTATTACTTCATCATAATTAATATTGCCAGATTTAATTATATCTGTAATTCGTGATAATATTACATCTTTTTTTTCTTTCATCTTTTTTGATTCTAGTTGTCTTTTTAGTGCAAAAGAAATGATAGTTGATAGATCATCGCTTTTTTTCTTAATATTCATGAAAAACCCCATAACCCTTTAAAGTTCTCAACTAATAACTCTAATAATTAACTTTTAAATATTTTTACTATAAAATCGAAAAATAATTTTTAGAGCTTTTACTTAATTATCCAGATTATCCTTTTTACTACTCTGAATAATTCATGAAAATAATACACATTAACAGTAATTTCTTATGTATAAGTAGTATTAAACATACTGTTCACAAATCTGTTCATTAAAGGGGTAAAAAATGAAACTTGATATCAAGAAGGTAACCGAGAAAATTAAAAACAAAAAAATATCGTGGATAATTATTCTATCTTACATTGTTTTGTTAGTTTATCCATTAACTAGTTTCAGTGAAAATTTACACTCTCTAGAAAAAAACATTATGTTGTTAGATTTATCTAGAAGTTCCATAATATTCATTTTCGACAGCGTATTACTGTTATTCATAATTATATTTCCGTTAGCTTTTTTGCTTTTACTTATCATGAAGAGAAGATTAAGAGTAATTAGACAGATGATGGTAGTTGTATTAATTCTTGTTATATTAATCACTCCAATTCTTGGTCAAAGCACCTTCTTGAAATCTCTACCGGAGCGAGAGACACCATTAGTAAGCAAAGTCTTCATCATAACGTTCGACGGAACGAGAGCAGACGCGTTCTGGAAGTATGCTAATTGGATTATACAAAGAAAAGATCAAAGCGTATGGGCTAGAAATCTTGTCTGCACATACCCAACTGTAACATATCCTAATCATGTCTCACTAGTTACAGGCACTTGGCCTCAAATCCATGGTACAGAGTCTAATGCGAGAGAGTATAGAAGTGTGCAATTTATGCTAAGAGTTTATAGAGAACCGAGAGTAGTAGATGTATTTGATGTTGCTGAAGATTATGACATATTAACAGCTGTTTTTACCCCCGCAAGTACACTAGCTGGGATTATTGGGGGAGAAAAAACACGAAGAATAATAAATGTTGGTCATGGACATGAAACTATGCAAGCCGTAATAAATTATATTAATAATAATAAAGCAGAAATAGAATCTAAGGGTTTTCTAGCATGGATACACTTAGTAGATCCAGATGAAACTCTCCACCAATATGGTGTGGATTCTATCCAATATCGTTCCGCTATTCGTGCCATGGCAGATGAAGTTGGGTCGCTATACGATGCAATTAATTCCCTAGGTTGGGATGAAGATTCAGTTATAATTGTAACGGCAGATCATGGTGCTGTTGGAAATAGACACTACGGCGTGTGGCCACCATTAGTAGCCGAGATACCATTTTGGATGTGGGGTAAACCTGTTAAGAAAGGTTATGAATTGGGGGGAGGAAGAATTATAGATATAGCGCCAACAGTCGCTTTCATTTTAGGAATTCCTGCTCCAGCTAGTTCTGTCGGTGCAGTCCTTTATGACGCTTTTGAGGAGGATTATGTTAGATCTATAAGGGGTAGTGATGTTAATCTAAATAAACTGGCATTTGAATCATTAAATTATGCTGTATGGAACGAGATAAAGGAAATTTATTTCTGGGGAATATTAACACTAACAATGATTTGGATCATGACAATAGAAATAATTTATCTAGCTAGAGTATTTAAGGAGCTAGCAATCGAAGAGAAAAAAGTTAGGAGAAGATAATTATTCTTCTTTTTCCTCAATTTTTTTGCTAAGTTGTATCGGAAGAATTATTAATATCACTGTAAATATTACCGTTATCGAGAGAGCTACCGCTACTTTCCCAATAGGATATGGAACTTTCTCTTTCTCTACGACAATAATATTTATTGATTTTCCTCCAAGTATGTCCCCCTCTGAATCTTTAATAATACCGATTACACGGTATGTACCAATATTTTTAATTGATGTGCTGAAAGTTACTGAACCGCTAATACCCGTAACAGATTTCTGATCGGAGAAAATAGGGATTCCTGATTCATTAAGAATCTCTAATGATGCGGAGATACCACTAATATAGCCTGTCAACGTATAATTTAATTGAAAAGTAATTGTATCACCGATAAAAGCAATACCAGGACTAGCTTTTATCTTGACTTGTGCAGTGGGCTTAGTTAAACCAAGATCTTCTCCAGTAGCATTTGGCATTGTGAATCCATATAATTTAGCCAAGGTTGGTGCTATATCTAATATTGTAGGGGTCTTTATTTTTTTCTTTTCTAGTAAGCCACCAGCGAAGAGCAAAGGAATGGTCTGCGTGACTGTCCCACCGTGAACTCCAACACTATAATATCTCGAAGCATAATAAGGAGGATTAATATCTAGGACAATATCGCCTGCGAATTCATTATTTAGACCTATATCTGAGAGAGTTCCAGTAGCGTTTTCTACTTCGAATCTTGTCCAAATATTTCTTACCCAGGGATATTCATACAGCTCGTTTACAACTTCTTGTAAAGAGTTCAAGTTCTTAAGATAGATAAATAGTAATAACCCTGCAGTTTCTCGCACTATATGTTCAACATGAACGGCGCTTAAGTGTAAATAATCATTGGAAAGTAAATTCAAATTGGGATTCACTGGGGTAAATCCATGATCAGCTAGTAATACAAAGAAAGTTCTTGACCATAAATCCAATGTCTTCAACTTATTTACTATCTCACCAATTTGAGAATCAATATATTCAACTAACCTTATTGTGTCTGGGTGGAGAACGCCGAGAGCTCCTTGAATATAATCTGGTTCGGCATAGTGAACAATTAGTAATGCTGATTCACCATTAAGAATATACTGATAGAATTCCTCAATAGTAGAGATTGTTGCGTTCGTGACCCACTCTACTATATCCATCCTTTTATTAAAGGGGTAAGATGCGTCATGAGGATCTCCAGCTACAACTTCATTCGGTATTAGAAGTAATTTATCAGCGGCATGTGTCTGCCCAGCCATTACTTCCAGCTTAGATTTACTAATAATTAAACCTACTTTAATATCATTTTCTTTTGCTACTTCAGGTAAAGTCTTTACTCTGAGCATATCAAAATAATTAACATAGGCTAGATCGGGAGATTCATCAGGAAGCAATTCGTGATACCTCGTTGAGTTGTAAGCCACAGTGTTAACTACACCATTAACCTCTGGAGGTGTTCCCGTAACTAAGGCTACATGCGCCGCTGTTGTAGCTGAAGGTAAAACTGTTGTTGAGTTTAAGAAGAACATTCCTTCTGAAGCTAATTGATCTATATTTGGAGTATCTGCTGTCTCAAGCAGTGTTGTATTTAAAGCATCAACAATTACTATTATTCCTAATTTACCAAGTGGTTTAGTTATTGAGTTAATAGTGCCTTTTTCTCGTGTACTTTTAGCTGTTAAATCTACTTGCGCTAGGGGTAATATTACGAGTGATAAAATTATTAATAATAGAAATGCATGAGCTCTTTTTACTATCATTTAAACTCCCTAAAAAATCGCTACTCTAACTCGTGTTAAAAGAAATAACAAATTATTTTTAAAAAGATATTGGAGATATTAAAAGGCACTTAATATAAAAAGAGGGTACAGTATGGAGAATAAAAGTGATAGTGAACCATTACTCGAAATAAAAGATCTATGGTTTAGATTTCATGGTTCGAAGGAATATGTGCTAAAAAACATTAATCTAACTTTCCAGAGAGGAGAATTTGTTCTACTAATCGGTCCTAGTGGTTGCGGAAAGACAACTTTGATAAACACGATTAATGGTATAATCCCGCATGTTATTCAAGGCTTACGGAAAGGTAGCGTGAAAATACTTGGAAAAGATGTCAGAAATATGAAATTAGCTGAAGTTTCGACGCATGTGGCAACTGTTTTTCAAGATCCAGAAACTCAATTTTTCACTCTTTCGGTGATTGATGAAGTGGTTTTTGGGCCAGAAAACTTAAAATTACCTCTCGATGAGATAGAAAGACGATTTAAATTCGCGGTGAAAGCTACAGGGATTGAAGATTTATTAGATAAGGATGTGATGAGTTTATCGGGTGGTCAAAAACAGCGAGTTGCAATTGCTTCTGCAATGGCTATGATGCCAGATATTTTGATTCTAGACGAACCAACAACTAATCTAGATCCTAAAGGAGCTATGGAGGTTCTTAGGACAATAGCTAATTTAAGAAAAGAAACTAATGCTCTAATTATTCTAATAGAGCATCGCTTAGAAGAAGTAACTAAATACGTGGATAGAGTACTTGTAATGAATAATGGAGAGATCTTAGTTGAAGGTGATCCAAGAAAAGTATTTAGGAACCCAGAATTACTTTATCGAATAGGAATTAGGCCGCCATGGGCGGCTGAAGCAATAGTGAAATTAAAGAAATTAGGCGTTATAGATGGTGATTTTGATATACCATTAACCCCTGAAGAGGCAGCGAATCTAATAAAAAAATTGCTTAGCGATAGGATTAAACGTATTGGGAAAGAACAATTAGTTTTTCCTCAGGAGGAAAAGGAATATGAAGACATAATCAATAAAGAACCAGTAATTGAGATACGAGATCTATGGCACCGTTACCCCGATGGAACTATAGCGCTAAAAGGAGTCAACCTAAAGATTCATCAAGGAGAATTTGTTGGAATAATAGGCCAAAATGGAGCGGGAAAGACAACACTTTTGCTTCATATACTTGGGATACTTAGACCAAGTTATGGCGAAGTGAGAGTCTTTGGTAAAAATGTGTTAAATATGTCTGTTGGCGAGCTCTCTCAGCGAATAGGACTTATCTTTCAAAATCCAGATTTAATGTTGTTTCAAAATACCGTTTGGAGTGAAATAGCTTTTGGCCCCAGAAATATAGGTATAAAAGGAAAAGAATTAGAACAGCGAGTGAGAGAATCTTTAGAAATGATGAGGTTAGTAGGTTTTGAGAAACGTCATCCTAGAGCTCTTAGTAGAGGCCAAAGACATAGAGTAGCTGTTGCTTCAGTTCTTTCTATGAGACCAAAGATAATAATAGCTGATGAGCCGACTACGGGACAAGATTTTGGTGCCAGCAAGAAGTATCTTGAATTGCTTAGAGAACTAAATAAGGCAGGTACAACTATAATAGTGGTTTCCCATGATATGGACTTAATAGCAAGGTATACAAAGAGAGTCATTGTTTTAAAGCAGGGTAGAGTGCTGATAGATGGACCTACTAGGGCTATTTTCTCGCGGGAAGAGATCTTAAATGAGACACATCTAAAACCACCTTACGTAACTAGGATAGGTAATGGTTTGAAAGAGTTTGGGTTGCCGACTGTTTTGACGCTAGAAGAGCTGATAAGTTTCTTGGCTTCTGCAGTGTTAGGTCCAGAAATAACAGAATTAAAAATTAGGGAGGTGTTTAGATGAGTAGTTATTCTGATTACTTAAAGGCATTATGGATGGGCTTTATATCTCTGCCAGTTATATTGGTGATAATTCAATTTCTATCCACCCAATTAGGTCTTTCTAGATTTGGAATATTCATAACACTATACAAGGGAACCCCGTTGACTATAAATTACATAGTGAGATGGCTGCTACTATCCGAATCCGAGGCCTTTCGAGGTTTTAATTTCTGGGCTATTATTTTGACATGGTGCGTAGGCTGGCTATTTATAACTGACTGGGTGAGAAACATCAAAGCGACTACTCTAGGTATATTTTTAACATACGTGCTTTATGTTATCTACGTGACGTTGTATCACCGTTATCCGCTGAAACTTGTGTTCCCTAGTAGTTTTACACCAATAATTGCCTCACTTATTGTTATGATTTTAGCGTATACTTATAGAAGAACGAGGAAAACCAAATCTTTTTTCGACAAACTGAGAGAAGCTGGAATAGAATTTCCTGATATTTATCTAAAACTTGTGGAGATACCGCAAAAATGTGGTCATTGCGGAGCGCTAATACTAAGTAATTCTGAGTACTGTTGGAAATGCGGTGAAAAATTAGGAAAAATAAATGTGTAAGGGTGTATTAGAGATGATTATCATAGATCTATCTATATTAGCGCAATATGCACCATATGTACCCTCAGAAATAAGAGAAATCATTGGAGCTATCTTAGTGTTTGTCGTTCTATTAACATTCATACCAGCCTTTATTGCTTATTTAATATTCAAGATAGTTGGTTTATCTGGGTTTAGGAGACTATTTAGTTATGAGAAGAGAGAGTCTGTGGCTCACAGAATGCACCCATTACCCAAACTTATCTTTGTCCTTTTTGTTAGCATTGGAGTTGCTATGGCTAACGAATTCTCAACTCTAGTTTTTCTAATTGTGTTAACGATATTTATGTGGACTATAAGTAACCCTAGCGAAGATAAAACAAGGCTCATGTTAATAGTTATATTAACCCAATGGATGATGATTGCGTGGGGTCAAAGTTTCTTAAACCCAGGATTTACTAGAGGCGGAGGACTAACCGCTATTTACATGTTTCCTAAACTGTTAAGGTCAGCTTTTAACCTTAACTTTATAACATTAGAAGGGTTCTACTATGGGTTGTTTCAGGGATTAAGGGTAGTTGCTGCGTTAAGTGCAGCTATATGGTTAATAACAACAACGCATCCTAGTGAGATAGTGTATGGGCTAAGAACATTCAGATTGCCAATGGAAATAAATTTTATGATAGCAGTGACATTCCGTAGCATACCAACAATTCTGGAAAAAAGTTCTCTTGTCTTAGCAGCAGAAAGAGCGAGAGGCTTAAGGCTTACTCCTACACCCACGCGGAATATATTTAAGATGATTTGGGAAGCTTTAAGGGTAGTTTGGGTAGTGTTAATAGCGTTTATTCCAGTAATAATCGAATCGATTCGTGCTGGTAGACAATTAGCTTTAGCGGCAACTACAAGGGCCTTTAGAGCTTATCGAGAAAGAACATATTACCGTAAGATCCCTCTAACTAAGTTTGATCTCATCTTCGGTATAATATTTGGCATAGCATTGATATTAATAATAACACTGCCATTTATATCATATTATCTATCTCTACCCATACGAATCTAAATATAAGCTTAAAGAAACTCATCAATAATTTTTTTATTCATCTTTTTCTAGATCCAGATATTAATCAAAGAACATGAATAGTATAATTTAAGTAAAGGAATAATAAAATATATGGTTTTTACTTAGGAAAACAAGGTGTTTTTATGATAAATAGAAAAAAGGCTATGCCTCTCATACTAATTCTACCACTACTTATGTATACAATGATAACTATTATTGATGTAAATATAATTTATGCTCAAGCAGAGAAACCTCCCGAGATAACTATAACTGCTCCTATAGGCAATCCTATTCGACCTCAGAGAGATGGAGTAGTAATAGCTGGTAGAGAATCGATTACAGTAAGAATAACTATCAAAGTGGATGAATCCTCTACTAAAAATTGGACTGGAATAGAAGTACTAGCTGATGGAAAAGGAGAGAGCCCAGAGAATGTGACATTCACGCCAATAACAGATAGTAATCCTACAATAGAGATAACTGATTTAGCTGGCAATATTCTTAATCGAAGTAATGGCGGATGGATAGGGGACGAGGCTCATTTCTATATACCAATGCTAAAACCAGGTGAAATATGTAACCTATATTACTCAACAGGTGCACCGCAATCTATACCAAAAGAACCAGTATATGTGAACCTAAAGATAAAAGTTAAACTAGGAGCAGATTATGATTGGCAAGAAATCATAAAAACAATAAAAATAATAAAGCCGCCTATACTAAGGCTCTATATTGTTGTTGGTCTAACACTAGGAGTTTTTGCCGCATTGATCTTGCTATCTAAAATAGGATTCTTTGAGATATATTCAACACTTGATCTCGTAAGCATGGCTATGATAGGTGCAACAATGGTAGTCTGGGTACAAATATTAGGTAGACAATTTGTTTTTCCTATAACGGATAGAATACCACTTGCATACAATTTCGCCGTGGCAGATATACCTTATGTGTTGTTATTAATAACAGCAATAGCACTAGTTAAAAAACCAGGCACAGCTTCTCTAACGCTATTTGTTTATAACATTGTATCAGAAATAGGCTGGTACGGAATTAACCCACTTTGGTGGGCATATCCATTTGCACAAGGTTTACCAGTCGATTTATATATTCTCTTGCGCGGTCAAGCAATATTCACTGACAAGGCTATTTTCTTCAAGAGATCTATCTCTGAGGAAGAATTCGAAGCTGCTAGATCTATACCAGGACTAAGATATATAGATGGATTTATTGTCGGTCTACTCAGAGGCTTCTTCATGCAGACATCTCTATACCTAGTTTTCTTCCCGAACCTATTCAGATTAGAGTATCTTTGGGAATATGTTTTTTGGTGGATTGTAATACCTTGGACAATTGGTAATGCGATAGGTGGGGCTATTTCAGTACCAGTAGCTGATAGAATTCGAGAAGCAGCGCAATACTAGTTTAGTCTCTTCATTTTTTAATTTATTTACCTTAAATATTGTGATATATTTAATTCGATTTTGAGAAACATTTTACAACTATTTTAGAATGATTTATAATTTACATTTTCTATAGTTATAACAGCAGAACATCACGTGATGTACTATGAAAATCAGAAAATTTCTCACCATCTTAATTGTTTTCTTTATAATTATGGCGTCGTTAAGCTATAATGTTCCAAATATTAGAGCGTTTTCGAAGCAATTCAACATCAATAAACATAAGATCCAAAGGGAAAAATTCCCAATATTCCATTTAGGAAGAAGTTATGAAAGAGAAAGCATAAGCGTTGTTGCAGATGGGCTAAATAGAGAACAGGATATAGTTCCAGAGGCGGCTGGAATAATAGTGTTGGAATTTGAGGTAACGCAAACAGAATATATGCCTCGAGCTGAAGGAGATGTATCATTTATTATTCAAAATGTCTTAGATGAATCGATTAATGTTTCAATAGATATTAAGATCCCTTATTTTGTGAAGATAAAAAATGACATAGTGCATTGGAGCAGAAATAAAACTAGTGGAGATTCTGAGTGGCTATTTGGGGTTCCATTAGATTTCCTTAATTTAAATCCAGATGAGAAACTCAATGTATCTTTTACCCTTGTTGGTTTACTAGGTATATATGCTGATGGTAAACTAATAATTAGCGTCTTTAATAAGGATACTAGCGAAGTATTTATCGAGAAGGATAAAACAATTTCGGCTCGCCCAGCTTTCTTAGCAGAGGCGAGTTTTGATCCATTTCTATTAAACATATCTGAGACAGAGACTTCTTCCCTTTTAATCAATATCACAAATGATGCGAATTACGAGATTGATGATATTAGAGTAGAGATAAAGGAAGTTCCTAAAGGCGTGATATTTGATAAATACAATACTACGATAGAAAAACTAGATTCAGGAGAGAATGTGCTGGTGAAAATGAATGCTACGGTTCAAGAACTTGGAGTATTTCAGGTAGTTGTACTTATTAACAGTAGTAATGGTGGGTGGCAAGTAATTAGACCCAATCTTTTAGCTGTCACTAAGAAGGTAATAATATTTGACGAAGGACATAATCAATACTACCGTTTTGCGTCAGAGTACATGAATGATTTACTAGACTTAGCACGTAATTACGCACCAGTAATTATATCTAAGCAACCCATTATCGGGGATCTTTACACAACTAATGTAACTCAGCTCATAATTATACCATGTCCGCAACCAGCGACAGCCGATCCAAGTGATAGTACAAGTGTTATATTTAGTGAGGAAGAAGTCAAAACGCTACAGGATTTTGTTGAGAATGGCGGATCACTATTATTGATGGGTAATTGGTATATGTATTTTTGGCCAAATAATCCTGGTGGCTATAACGATATTACTGAGAAGTACGGAATATATTGGTGGGATGGAGATGTATACGATACGGTGAGCTACGAAGGAGCGTACTACCATGTCGTTGCTAAGAATTTTGCTGATAATGAAGTAGCCAAATTATTATCTGTGGGTGTAGAAGAGGTACATTTTGCTGGTACAGCTTTTAAAATAAGTACACCAGAGGTTCCAACTCAGATATACCCAATATTGTTAGGTAACGAAAATTACACATTTTTAACGCTAGGAGCCATTGATGATCCTAAAATTGCTGAAGGTAGCGATGTAATAATGATGCTGGCTGCAGTAGTTAATGGTGTTGGAAAAATATTAGCAAGCGGTAGTTCTTATATGTTCTCCTCATACTATTACTTTGACCAAAATAAGAAAATTATTCAAAACATACTTACTTGGTTGATGAGCGTTAAGAAACTTGATTTATCTGTGTCAGGTGTGCCTTACGAAATAAATGTTGGTGAGGAGATAGTAGCTGAGGTAACATTATCTAACGGAGGAGTAGAAGCGATAACAGATATTGAGATAACGCTTACTGTCTCGAGTGGGTTAATTAACAAAAATGGTACAAACAAATATTCTATTGCCTTACTAAAACCAGGAGAACAAGTAAAAGTGAGGTGGATTATAACCGCGAACAAGGAGGGCACTTATTCAATAGTATTTGATGTTGCGGCCTCGAATTACCCAGAGGATATAACCAAAAGGCTTATAGTGATATATAAGAAACCGGAAGCTCAGTATCCCATAGAGCTCATATTTACTATTTCGATAATTATAGCTATAGTAATTATATCAGTTATAGCTTTTTACCTGAGAAAAAAAGAGAGTATAAAATATTGATTTTTAAAGCTTTAATCTTTTTCATTTCATTTTTAACTCAATGTTAAATTTTAATTATCCCTTATGGCGAATGCCCGCACTATTTCCGATTAGCGCTGAATCCGCCATAAATATTTTTAGGGGGCTCGGCTCGTAATACATATGTATGATTACCGAAACAAGCCATAAGCCGAGCGCTGAGCCCCCAATGAATATATTGCCTAAACGAAATAAAAATGATTATGCCATTCCCGTCTTCATGTTGCAGAAGCCGTTGAGCCTAAAGCAAGCTGTGGCCCTCGCTGATAGTTACAGCGAGCCGCGATGGAGTAAG
>JAHQWF010000064.1 GCA_029856055.1 Candidatus Njordarchaeota archaeon
AAAAAAATAATAATGAAATCGGGGGTGATTAATATGGTGAGGATCTTGATAATTGCAGGAGATGGAGTAGAAGCCCAAGAATTATTCTATCCTTATTGGAGGTTAATCGAAGAAGGCTTTGAAGTTCACGTTGCAGCACCCAGCAAAAAAGATGTATTATTTACAGTCGTTCATGATTTTGAACCAGGTTGGGAAACATATAGTGAGAAAGCTGGTTATAGATTCCCATGGATCACAAAAGCTTTCGAAGATGTTAATCCCGAGGAGTATGATGGCTTGGTAATTCCCGGTGGTAGAGCACCAGAATTCATTAGGACGTACCCAGAGCTTGAAAAAATAGTCAGACACTTCTTTGAGGAAAACAAACCTGTGGCTGCTATTTGTCACGGTCCACTAGTTCTTAATGCATATGGATTGCTTAAGGGAAGGAAAGTCACTTCCTATATTGCTGTGAAACCCGATCTAGTAGTTAGTGGTGCCAACTGGGAAGATAAAGATGTTGTTGTTGATGGTAACCTTGTAACTAGTAGGGCTTGGCCTGACTTACCTGCTTGGATGAGAGAATTTATTAAGTTACTCAAAAAGTAGCTATTGTTTTGGTAGAGGTATTATGCTCTCTCTAACAGTAATTTTCCCGCGTAATCGTCTAAGTTCGAGTAGTAATTCCTGTATATCTTTTTTATTTCCTTTGTAAATTATTGACTCTATACATCTACCATCGTCTTGGATATGAGTGAAATTCTTTATTTTCGTAGAATGTCTATGTAACATTTTCATTATTTTCCCTTCAACATCACTTTTTTCTCTCTCTATCACAATCATTATTGAAGCTAAGACCAAGTCGCTCTCACCAATTTCCTCTTCACCTAAAAATCTCCTTAATGCCTCCCTTATTAGTTCTGACCTGCTCACATATCCCCTATTTTTTATAGTTTTATCCATTTTATTAATTAACTCATCACTTATAGATATGCTTATTATTGTCATTTAGACCCCTCTTAGGTATACTTTATTAATAATTCTTCTCCTTGTTTTTATTAATAATAATTATTATTAATTTCTAATCAAATTGTTAGTTAATTTAATATAATAATTTTCGCGTTCTTCTTATTCATTATTAATTAAGGTGTTTGATTTGAGCGGGGAGTCTGAAGAATTACTAAGAGAGAGAGTTATGACATCTTTAGTTGCCGCCGGTGCAATGATTACAGAGCTAATCTTTGATTACCTAGGTATAGTTAGCATACCAATACATTACTTATGTCTGGTTCTGTTACCAATAATGACATTGCCAATTGGATACGCTGCGCTTAAAGAATTCCGTGAAAAGCCGTTTAATGTTGATTTCTTGATGACTATAGTTTCAATTGGGGCCATTTATATTGGTGCTTATCATGAGGCTTTGCTAGTATTAATATTATTTAATTTCTCTGAATACATAGAGGACAAAACTATTGATAAGTTAAAGGCTACATTAGAAGAGATCTCAAAACTTGTTCCAAAGGTAGCTAATGTTATTATTAATGGTAAAGTCGTTGAGGTAGATGTGGAGAAAGTTAAAGTAGGGGATGTATTGCTTATTAAACCCGGCGAAAGAATACCAGTAGATGGAGTTATTGTAGAGGGAAGTACGACTATAGATGCATCTGCCGTTACTGGAGAATCAATCCCAGTTGATGTTCGTGAGGGAGACATCGTTTTATCTGGGACAATTAATCTGACTAACTCAATAAAGGTGAAACCCACTAAACCGTTCACCGATTCAACCGTTAGTAGAATCACTAAATTAGTACTAGAGGCTCGAGAAAGAAAAACTAGAATGGAGAGGTTTATTGATAAGTTCTCTCTTTATTACACACCAGTAATAATTGTTCTTGCTTTACTAACCATTATTATTCCAGTGCTTGTGTATGGGCAAGGCTTTAAAACATGGCTTTATAGAGCTCTTGTGCTTTTAGTTTTAGCATGCCCGAGTGCTTTCATTATATCTACCCCTATAACCTATTTTGTCGGAATTACCAGAGCTACTCGTAGCGGAATCATTGTTAAGGGAAGCACATACATCGAGACTCTATCAAAAGTTAGGGCTATGGCTTTTGATAAAACTGGTACAATTACCAAGAATAAGCTTGTTGTGAAAGAAATAGTTCCAGTAAATGTCGATGATAAAGAGTTGTTAAAAATAGCTGCTACACTAGAAGCTCAATCTAACCATCCCGTAGCTGTAGCGATAGTTGAGAAAGCTAAGGAACTCGGAATTGAATTTCAAGTAAGTGCCGACATCAGAGAGATTCCTGGAATGGGCCTAGAAGGGAAAATTGACGGTATAGGTCACGTCCTTGTTGGTAATGAGAAATTCTTAAAGATGAAGGGAATACATATTAGTGAGGAAATCTTGAGACCTGACGAAAAAGCAGTATATGTCTGCTCTAATAGTAGCGTTATTGGAGTTATAGTGTTAGAAGATATAATCAGGGAGACCGCTAAGGATGCTATTGCGGAACTATACAATATAGGTATTAGAGACATTATCATGCTTACGGGTGATAGAGAGGAAGTAGCTAAGAAAATAGCTGAGAAAGTTGGGATAAAGAAGTATTATGCTAATCTATTACCAGAGGACAAAGTGAAGAAGATAATTGAGCTAAAGCGTGAATACGGATTAGTATCTATGGTTGGAGATGGAATTAATGATGCTCCTGCTTTGGCGCAGTCAGATACAGGAATAGCTATTGGTACCGCTGGTAACGATATTGCAATAGAGGCTGCTGATGTGGCTGTTATGAGCGATAATTTAAAGAAAATACCCTATATAGTCAGGCTTAGCAGAAAAATACACAAAACTCTTAAAATTAATCTTGGCTTAACATTTGCTCTAAAGATTGGTTTAATCATCCTAGGTTTCCTTGGCTACCTACCCTTGATCATAGCCATTTTAGGTGATGATGGATTAACTTTACTCGTCATAGCTAACGTTTTACCTATACTTAAGTACAGCGATTAAAGCTCTTTATACTCCTTTTTCAAATACGAAAAATGTTGTTACATCACTACTTATCTCTTTTATTTCTTCTGCTAGTTTATGTCCTTTCGGTAACTGAATCTCAAATACCTTGCTTTTGTGTGTTCTAACAAGATTTTTTATTCCTTTAAGTAATCTTATTAATTCTTCCTTATTCTCTGCATTACTGAAACATAGTAGTGTTCCATATCCCATCTCTGCAAATAATCCGAGTTTCTCAATGCATCTAATTCTCCTAAGCCACTTTTTTCTAGACAAAATAATCCTGAGTACATCCTTATCTATCTTTATCCATCTCCACCTAACTGGCATCACACCATTAGATAACTTGTATATCTCGCTCTCTTTGACTACGTCCCAGACCTCATCCATTTTAATTCTTATCACACAGTTAGTTAACCTATTCTCTATTTTTGATTGCTTAATCTCCAGGGCAATCCATTCTGATATTTTTCTAAAACCAAGCTTAGTAGCTAAATTTAACGACGGCTTATTACTACTTTCTATAACAAGCCTCACCCTACCAATTCCCATTTCCTTAAGCATTTCTAGAGCACTTAGATTCAGTTTATAAGCTATACCTCTCCTCCTATAAAGCGGATGAACTCTGAGACCTTCAAACCAAGCAGAATGATCTGGAAGAAACTTAACATGGAGCATACCTACGGGCCTACCGCCAATGTCAGCAACTAAAACCATCCCATCTTTCTCTCTCAGCCAGAAATTAATTACACTAGGGATGTAATCGCCCCATTCCCAAGTATTCCTTGTAAAAGAAGTGATCTCAGCTTTATCTGCTCTAGTTGCTTTCCTAATGATAACCTCGGGCATATCGTATCTCACAGCAATCACTACGTTTGAATAATGTTTAATTCCATTATACTGCATCGATCAATAATAAATAAATGTTTACTTACTTATGTTAGAAAAAGATTAATAAATAAAATGATAGAAGGAGTCCGATCCTAGAAGTTATCATGCTGAGTAATAAGCATTAAGGAATTCATCCCAATATGTATCTGAGACAAAATCTAGGCCAGAACTAGTATAAGAGCTGTCATACTCACTGGATGTCTTAGGGAAGTACACATCTAAACCATTAGCATTAGGGTGACCACTACCATGGAACTCAGAGATAACTGCAGCTAACAAAGCATCCATTACCTGCTGGGCATAATTCTGAACAGTTGTATCAGAGATATATTGCTTAACAAGATAAGCAAAATGATAGATATCAGCGGCTTTAGAGTTACTGAAATACTCGACATTAGCTAAAACATTATCAATAGCGCTCTTATAACCACCACCATAATACAACGTAACCTTAATCTGATACTCGCCACTACCAGAATAGGCATAGCAACCCACATACCATGTGCCAGTTGTGGATACTGGGTCGACAATGACATACTCTGGGTCAGCAGAGTAACCACTATACTGCGAATTAGGTATATCAGTCCTAGTAGTCTTATCTGTACTAGTCCAACCCCCCAGTCCTATAGCCGTTCGGATCCCAGACACTCAAATCAAAATCCGTTCCAGAAGGCATATAGAGATAGACCTCGATCCTAGTGACAGAGCTATCAACAGTAAAGGCATGCCTCTGACTATCATACCCCTGACTAACAGTACCAGTGAACGTCTGTGATGTTGTGTCTCTTGTTATCTCTATCTCTGTTCTTATTAAAGTTGTTCCTACTGGTAGATCCTTTTTCTCATTTTTATTATTGATGCCTATTGATTGTATTTTTGTTGCATTAAATATAGGTGCAGTTGCGAGGATTAATAAGATCGAGAAAACAATTAATTCTTTTTTGACACGAATTACGCCTATATTCTTGGATTTTATAAAAAAATAGAATTTATAGGTCAAGAATCATAATTTTTAGAACTATTTAAGTATTACGTTAATGTATTTTTCATTTAAAAAGAATTATTCTTCAATAGGACTTACGAATTGTGATTATTTATATATTAATCTAAGATTTTCCTCTAATTTTTATTTCCATAATGGAGTTATCACGGATGGGGTTAGATTTGGGTGAAGGACAGTTATCTAGAATAAAATCACTTATATCTGAATTAATGGGGATCCACCCCAGCGATAAAGTTCGAGTAGGCAGAATAACAAATGAGTTAGTA
>JAHQWF010000079.1 GCA_029856055.1 Candidatus Njordarchaeota archaeon
GTAGGAAGTTATTATGGGCCTTATGAAGCTCAAGAGATATTCAGCGAGTTTCCAGATCTCGGTATAACGCCATTATTCTTCAGAGAATTCTTCTACTGCAGGAAGTGCGGTGGAATAGTCAACGAGAGAGTTTGCCCACATTCTGAGGAATATAGAATTAATTTCAGTGGTACTAAAATCAGAGAAATGCTGAAAAAAGGTGAGCGCCCTCCCGAATACATGATGCGTCCAGAGGTCGCTGAAGTAATATTGAAGTGGGATAATCCATTCGTTGAGTAGGTGTTGAGATTGAGTAGAAAAGTTTTAGTTATTGGACTAGATGCTGCACCGCCAGCGCTAGTATTTGATAAATTCAGGAAAAAGTTACCTAACTTGAACCATCTCGTAAGTAATGGTGCATATGGACCATTAAGAAGCACGCACCCACCAATAACGATACCTGCCTGGGCTGTAATGATGACAAGCAAAAATCCTGGGACATTAGGTTTCTATGGATTCAGGCATAGGAAGAGAGGAAGCTACAATGATTTCTATATCGTGAATTCGAGATATATTAAAGAGAAGGCCGTCTGGGATATATTATCTGAGAAAGATATGAGTTCTGTTGTGATAAGTGTTCCCCCAGGGTACCCACCTAGGAGAATAAAGGGGTACTGGATATCGTGTTTTATTACCCCAGGTCCAGAGAAAGATTATACTTTTCCTAGAGAGTTGAAGACTGAAATAGAGGGGAAGTTTGGCCCATATATCTTCGATGTACCATTTAGAGTTGAGGATCGAGCAGGCCTTAGAAAGAATTTACTGCATATGGCTAAGCAACATTACGACGTAATTAATTACTTGGCTAGGGAGAAGAAATGGGATTTCTTCATGTTCGTTGACATAGGTATCGATAGGGTACAACACGCTTTCTGGAAATACTTTGATAAAGAACATCACTTGTATACACCTGGAACAGAGTTCGAGAACACTATCCTGGAGTACTACGAGTACGTTGATTCCAGGATAGGGGAATTAATGGAGAACCTTGATGAAGAGACATATATAATGGTTGTTAGTGATCATGGAGCAAAGAGGATGAAAGGTGCACTGGTGGTTAATGAGTGGTTGGAGGAGAAGGGTTATTTAGAATTCAGTAAGCAACCAGATAAGGTTATGCCTCTAGATAAAGCTGAGGTAAACTGGGACAAGACCATTGCTTGGGGGTGGGGCGGTTACTACGCTAGGATATTCATTAATGTTAAAGGCAGGGACCCAAGAGGCATCGTTAGGAAAGAAGACTACGAGAATGTGCGAGAGCAGTTAATGGATGATATAAGGAAGATGCGTGATCCAGATGGAAATGGTATGCTAAATATGCCTAATAAGCCAGAAAACCTCTACCCCGAATTACGCGGTGATCCACCAGACTTAATGGTTTATTTTGATGACTTGTATTGGAGATCAGCTGGAACGATTGGCCACGGAAAATTATATTTACCTGAGAATGATACTGGTCCAGATGATGCCGTTCATGATTGGGATGGAATATTTATCTTATATGATCCTCAAGGCACAATAACTCACGCTAAGTTAAATGGATTAGAGATTAGGGACGTCGCTCCAACCATCCTAAAACTATTGTATAGCGATGTTCCCTCCGATATGGAGGGTAAAGTCATAGTAGGGTAAGTGAGTTAGAGTGGAGAGAGGATTTGTTGTTTGGTTAACTGGATTGCCCGGATCTGGAAAAACTACGATAGCAAGAATATTAGAGAAGAAACTGAGAGACATGGGTTATAAGGTAGAACTATTAGACGGCGATGAAGTCAGAAAATGGTTAAGTCCCGAGGCAGGATTCACACCAGAAGACAGAGAAAGGCATTTAAAGCGAGTGATATACGTAAGCAAATTGCTTGCTAGAAATGGAGTTATAGTTCTTGCATCTTTCGTCTCACCATACAGGAGAATCAGAGCTTTAGCGAGAGAAATAATAAGAGATTTCGTGGAGGTATATGTGAAGTGCTCTCTGGATACCGTGATGAAAAGAGATCCTAAAGGTCTTTACGCTAAGGCTTTAAGGGGGGAGATAAAGCATATGACTGGGATGGATGATCCATACGAGGAACCAGAGAACCCTGAGGTAATCGTCGACACTGAGAATTCGACGCCAGAAGAGAACGCAGAGAAAATACTTAGTAAACTGGCAGAGCTTGGATACATATCTTAGCTAATTAACACTTTTTTAATAATCTTCGCAAACAGATCGAAAAAATATGAGATATTAATTATAGTTCCATTTATTGTTTGAGTGAGATGATTCTAGGAACTTGTAGTTTAAGCTTAAATACTAACTCACCGAAATTTTTATTTTGGTGATTCTCCACCTTTCTTCTTTTTCTTTCCACCCTTCTTTTTACCTTTAGCCATACATTACACCATGATCTCATTTAGTTTGAATACATTTGCGTCATTAATGATAAGGATTTGACCAAAATAATAATTATAGACATAAATTCAGCTATAGATATTCGGACATTTAATTAAATTGGCTTAAAATATCAATGTTAATGCAGATTAATTTCTTTAATTGGCAAAATAATGAAGAGAGAAATACATCGATAAAATTAACTTAACTAAAGAAAGATTGATGAACATTTATTGAGTCTCCATCCCAAGCATCTTTCTTAGTAACTTATACAAATTCCATAACTGCTGTTCCAGCTCTGGATCTCTGCCCTTCATTAACTCTATGAATTTCTTGATGAAACTGTTTTCACCTAACAAATCCGACCAAAATCTATTCATAACACCTATAAATATCTGGATGTCTCTGTAAGGTAACTCATCTTTTAAATTATCTAAGCATAAAGAGATATCGGAGGCATCAATACTGCTGCATCTAGAGATTATAGCGGCTAGAACAAACCAGAGCAATTCTTTCTCTAATATAACTTTAACATCCCGTATTGTTCTTGCTTCCTTTAGAGATTCCTTAAGTGTTTTGTTTGGAAATACGTTGATTATATCGCTTAATCGAACCTCCTTGATAGGGCTAGTTAACCTTGATATAATATTGAGACAAACATCTTTATTAAAGAAAAATGGCAGATCACCAGTAACTTCGTGAAACGCGCTATAATTTGTACCAGCGGCGGATTCAAGCAAAAAAATATATAAAGCAATCTTATCAAAGGTTAATTCTAGTGGATCAACAATGCCTTCTGGTACTGGTAAATAATCAATTATTTGAAACTCCTGGGCGGCATATCTATAAACCAATTCGGGGATCTTTATACCGTAGATATAAGATAGGATAACTCCTCTAACTGTAGGAGCAATAAACTTCCTAACAAAACCCCTCCGAATAAACTCATGTCGAACAGAGATCAATCCTAGCTCAGCTAAGAAATCAATATACCTAATCAAGGTAGGCTCTGATTTACCAGGAAGATTATATATCTGTTTAACCTCCCTCAACAAGACCTCTTGCTGAATCATTAAAGTATTTTGCTTCTCCAGAACATTATAGAAAACCGATAACAACTCGAAAGCCCTACGCAACTTGAGATTAATGTTCTTAAAACTAATAATGGACATAACTAAAACCCTCCAAACAGCACCAAGAAATTAACTTGATTAAACATAATTCATTAAACAAGGTTCATGTAACTTAAATCAATTTAAACATATCAGCATAATCCGGGAGATGATTCTTAAATCAAGCACAAAATCAAGCTCTAAATACAGGAGAAAAGTTCTATCAAACAATCTTAAGCTAAGCCTAGACATATAATAATGTGGGCCTCCTGAAAAGGGGCCAAAAATAAAAGGTGTAAGTAATGAGCACAAAGAGAAAGGGAGGCGGGAAGAAAAAGAAGAAAAAAGAAAAGGAAACCCCACAATAATTAATTAAATAAATTAAAACGAAAGGTGCGAAAAATGGACGTAAGAAGAAGGAGAAGACACGAAGAAGAGGAAGAAGAATACGAAGAAGAGGAGGAAGAAGAATACGGAGAAGAAGGTGAAGAATGGTAGCAAAATACCTAACTAATTAAAATTTTTTACTTTCTTTTTTCTTTCCATTTTTTATGAAAAAAGTAGACTATCTTCTGTTCATCACCAGGAATCATTCGAATTGCTCAGCGTACTTATATCCCGTGTCTGGGAAAACTAGAACATATACTCCTTCCTCATCAGCTATCTTTGTGAATGCGTGAACACCCGCCCCAGCGCTCAATCCTATCAACAAACCCTCTCTTCTAGCTATATTAATCGAACCATTAATTGCTTCATCCCTCTCAACATCAACTATCTCATCGAACCTTACCCAGTGAATCCACTTCATACCGCTCTCCACCCTCCTTATACCAGGAATAACCTCGTTAGGAGCAGGTTGAACACCAATTATCTTTACGTCATCACCATACTTGCTCTTGAAATAGAAAGCTATCGCACTCATATGACCAGATGTACCGATACCACCAATAATATGAGTTGGTCTCAGACCAATACTCATTAATTGTTCATCTATCTCTCTCGCAGCATACTTTAGATGCACTTTAAAATTAGCGTTATTCTCGAAATGATTAAGATGCGTAGCGTGAACTCGCTTAGCTTCAGCATCAACATCCTTAATAGCTTCAACAGTAAGACTGACGGGAACCCTAACGACCTCCGCGCCGAGAACCTTGAGGAAAGTATCGCTGACCCGCTGGATGGTTTTAGGATAAATAACTTAACCTTCTTACCCAAGATATTAGCTATAGATGCTAAAGCTATTCCAGTATTAGTTGATGTAGCTTCGTACAGAAAATCGCTGAGCTCGCCTTTTCGGAGAGGCTCCATGATCATTGACCAAGCAATCCTATCCTTAACACTATTGCTAAAGGGATTAAATCCCTCAAGCTTAGCTAGCACGGTTCTTTTCTCCGTTGATAATGATTTCAGCTTAACTATAGGAGTTAGCCATGATCGATAAAGTAACTCTAAACTACTATCAAAAACTCTATAGACACGTTTCTCATCAATCTCTCCTGAATAAAGCTCACTTATTCTGACCTTAAGCTCAGGTATCTGCTTACTAAATTTGATCTAAAAATTCATGTGAAGCAGCATTCTACTCTCGTTAATAGCCCTAAATACATAATTAATAGCATCCCTAGGCTCAATAA
>JAHQWF010000136.1 GCA_029856055.1 Candidatus Njordarchaeota archaeon
AAAGATAAGAGAAAAATTGGGTCTGAAACCAGGAAAAAAAGTTAGATATAGAATTGAAAATGGAAAACTAATAGTAGAACCTATTCCAAGAATTGAAGACCTATTAGAAGAGGAACCGAAAGTAGTAATAGATCTTAATGAGTTTCTTGAATTCAGAAGATCATTATCTAAGAGGCTTGAAGAATGAGGATTTTAATGGATACAACCTACATCCTACCACTAATAAAAATCAGTATTCATGGATTAAACAAAAAAGTACTTCAGGAAGTTCTTTCAAAGCACGATGTTTATTTTTCTAATATATCTATTTTCGAATTAATGGCAAAGGGAGCTAAATACGTGGCGAATCGTCTCCTAGATCCGGAAGATATCATTCTTGGAGTAAAAGCTATTCTCGATGATGAGAGAATAAAAATAGTTGATTTTGAAAGCAGTGAAGAAATACTAGAACTAGGTATCAAAGTGAGACTTTTTTTAAATGATTTTATTGACTGTATTTTAACTAGTACAGCACTCGTTAAAGCAGATGTATTCCTAACAGAAGACTCAGAAATACATTCATTAGCAAATAATAAAGAGTTTATCAAACTGAAGAGTGAAATAAATCCAAAGCTGAAAATAGTATCGGTAAAACAATTCATGAAAACAAAAAATATTCTAAATTATAAATGACGATTATTCAGGTGTAATCCACCACCCTGAAGGTGAAGGTGGACCTCCACCGCCTCCACTGCCTCCACTGGAAAATTTGGGAACCAACTTAAACCCAGCCACTGGAAAATGGTAATAGTAATTAGCAGTGGAAGTCCTATATTCGTAAAGAAACTCAGATATACTAACATAAACACGTGTGTAATAACCAGATGATTCGAATTTGATGTATCCAGTAGCATAAGCAGAACCTTCTGCCACAATAGAAGCAGATAGACCTGCCAAAATATTAAATGGGAGAATGAGCTCCATTGCTGTTGAAGCAAAAATCAAGCCGAGTGATAGCCCCAACTCTAGTGGTATACCGTTTACTTCTACATAAGCGTCTCTTAGTTCTTTAAAGTTTATCTTATGTACTGAGTCACTAGAATAAGTATCATAGTAATCATACACCATCCCACGTTCATTGGAGTATAGGTAACTTATAGAGCTTGGCGGTGTATCGCTGAGATGATGACCACCTACGATTTCCCCATCGGATTTTACTTCTATGTCTCGCATATAAACCTGGAATTTCCATTCATCCAAGGGTATATCGGGAAATAATCCTGATACTGAAACTTTATATAATTGCCAAGCCTCATAGGCTGCTTGTCCCTTAATATATATCCACGTGAACTTGCCTGGTTTAACGTACCAGCCATCACCAAAGTATATCTCATAAGAACTAATTACGCTTTCTCCAAGTTTAAACGTATATTGCGCGCTCCCACTGGTAATACCAGATGCTAAGCTTATGCCTGCATGGATTCCTAGTGAACCCTTAGTAGTAACAGATCCACCAAAGTTTACGCTAATAAAGTGTCCCTCTAGAAATGAGTGTGTTCTTGCGTCCGCCCATGCTACTGGTATTTCTCCAACCACCTGTTCTGGATATGTTTCGTATTCTTCGAGCTTCCATGCGTAGATGTATGGGCCTAGTGCAAAGTCTTCTGTATGTATTTTTCGTTTCTGTACGTCTTTATCCAGTTTTTCTCTACTTAGTGTAGGTTCCTGTGTCAGATCTATTTTTATTAGTTTTTGATAGTGTTTCCCTCCTTCTAATTCCCGTGGATTATAGTTTATTACCCACCCATCGCTTATGTATAGGCCTTTCTCCGTCTCATAGAATACTGATACGAAAATTCCTATGTTTATTTTTGGTTTTCCCTTTAAGTGTTCTTTCCATGCTTTTGCAATTGTTTTTAGGATTCCCTGAAATTTGATTGAGACTTCACCTTTCGCGTCTGTCGTTTTGTTTAGAATTGTGATCGATGTTATTTTGTTTTCTGGAGATGTTACTCCTGTTAACTGGACTATAGCTCCTTTTAGAGGTCTCCCGTTTTGATCTGTTACTTTTATTGTTATCTTACCTATTTTTGGAATTAAGGAAAAGCTGCTAATTAAAGCTATACTTATTACTATTAGGAATATTATGGAGAAGATTTTTTTCAAAAAATCACCATGCCCAATACAGTAGGCATGTGTTTGCGGAAGTATATATTTACATAATATTATTCACATAATATTATAAACTTTATTTAAATTTTATTTTAAAATAGAGACTTTTCCCACGGTCGGATGATAGCTCCAATTACTTTTCAGAAAATCAAGAAGGTTAGAGAGGACGTTGCCTGTCTTTAGTTAGTATGCTTTGTTTAGCTAACTATAAGGAGCTGAAAGAAACATTAAGAAAAGGAGAAGAATCCAAAAATAAGTGAGAGAATACCCATAGTAATGCATATCAAGCAGTGACTCTTAGGCAAAGTTATTTCTTCTTTATTTTAACGAACAGCGTTACAATTATCAGTATTACTAAAATTGTAAATAAGATTATTCTTAATAGTTCTCTTCTTACGTTTACCCTGATATTTACTGTAGATTTGTTTCCAGCTGCATCTATGGCTATCAAAGTTATGATATGTTCACCGGGAGTTAACTCTATATTCGCTCTGAGAGCGCTCCCACTATATTTAGTTTCTCCATCTAATTTTAGTGTGAAGTTTACTGGAGATTTATCGGTGCAAGTCCATTTAACTATGATGTTTCCAGCCTCTAATTCCGAGTTGTTCCTTGGATAAACAATCGATATTTCTGGCGCAACTGTATCTCTAATGATCCTTGTTGTGGCGCTGGCTAAGACACCATATTTATTGCTATAAGCTACAACGGTTAAGTTATATAAGCCGTCTTCGAGCAAACTTAATTCATAACTGAAGGTAGCGTTGTTTACCTCATCAATTAAACTATAGTTCAAGTAAATCCTGAAACCAGTGATTAGAGATCGATCACTAACACTCCAAGTAAGCATTATTAAAGAAAGATTAGTGTATGAGTAGTCTTTAGGTTTAGCTATCTCCAATGAAGGGGTGCTTTTAACATGTACATAAACTTGTGTATCAGCAGAATTCCCCGCCGAATCAATAGCTTCGACACGAACAATCCAGTAACCGTGAGCCAGATCAACAACAAAATTATTTCCTGTAATCGTCCCCATCAAAGATGTATTTAGATATATATTGAACAAGCATGGACTGAAATCAATAACGCTCCAACTAATTGTGAGGGGGCCAGCTAATACTACTGAGTTATTCTCAGGTGCTACAATAGATATTATTGGTGGGGATAAATCAATAGCAAATAGCACTGAAAATGATACATTGACACCAGTAGATAGCTCGGCAATTAAAGTGAAATTATACCAAGATCCATCTTTCAAGCCACTTAAATCATAACTAATATAGCTACCATCGAGCTTTGCTAAAAAGCTATTATTAAGATACAAGTAATAATTATTAATTGTTGTATGGGCTTCCCACTCAACACTAATTGATTTCGAAGCTATATATTGATTATCCTTTGGATAAGTAATCATAACGCCAGGCGAAGCAGCATCACTTGGATCTGTTTTATATATCATTACCTCATCATAATCTGTTAAGCCATCACCATCGGTATCAGAACTAAATTTATTTAGGTTATGATCCATCTCATAAGCATTACTTAATCCATCTCCATCGCTATCGAAGGGTTCATTACTACTTTGATTCCAATCCCAAGCAAATACCTCCTTATAAAAATTAGCTATCTTACTAGATCTTATGAGCAACGCTGCTTCCCGATTATCAGTTAAAGAGCCATCAGACCAGTTAATACTACCAACTAGAACTAATTCATCATCAACAATTATACCTTTATTATGTAGAAACAATGGCTCAGTTGTTTCTGAAAAAGCGGGAACAACATAGAAACCCAGGTTAATTAAATTATTAGCTATTTCATTGTAATAGCTACCGAAATCATCCTCAAGTATAATCTGGACAGTAACTCCCCGTTGCCTAGCTTCTTTTAAAGCATTGATCAATCCATTAACCGTAGTCCCATTAATAATATATGCGAGCTCAAGCAGGATGAAGTGCTTAGCATTATTTATTAAGTTCAGGATGCTATCGGTCGAGTTATCAGGCGAAAAAACTGCCTCTAACAGAGCGTTCTCATCAACTACTTCGTATTGAGAAAATGGAGCGGAATAAGATATGTAGCCATAACTAGGTGGTTCAGTACCCTCTGAGTAAGTATAATCTAGCCCAGTATTAAATTCATCTAAAAAGATATTCTCGAATATTTTAGCTATTGTTTCGTTCCAAGCGACTACGCAAAATCCCCTGCTTGCTGTGTGATAGGGTTTTTCTTCGATATAATTTGGGTTAGGAGGGTAAGCTGTTTCACCAAAATTTTCGCTAGATACGAAAACTGATTTATTATCAACAATTACAACCTTTGCATGCACGTATCTAGATGTATCATCATATCGTATCCTAACGTCGTATCCATCCTCACCGAGATTATAGAACATGTTCATTATCCATCTATTATAAGGATCTCCTGATGATCCATATACACTTCCTTCGTACAATATCCTTACTTTTACATTTTTCTCACGAACCGTCTGGTTGATAACGTTGAAAATATTATAGCTCCAGAACTCGTATATCATTATATCAATTGATTCATTAGCGCTACTTATTAAGTCTGTTAATGCTTTGTAGGAATTATCGGGCGTTACATATGCTTTAACGAGATTTATGCCTTTCTGATTTATGGTAACTGATTTAATTAATGAAGACTCAGAGATAATATATTCCTTTTTAACCTTTTTTTCATTGATCTTGATGGTTTTATTAAATGTTTCATTCGTGATAATTATTGGTGATATAATTATGAAGAGGACAAGTAAGGATGCCAGCTTGCTCATCTAGATCCCATCTGAATACATCATTGACTTGAGATCTAATAATGAAGAGAATTAAAAATTTATATTAAACTTATTACCATTATTTAAACCTATTACAAGATATTATGACCATATACTAAACTATTAATTCATATACCTCTATATTAGATATAGCATAGATTCTTATTGTGGACAACACTAATATTATATGTTGGTTTTGAAGTAAAGGTGAATAGAAGTGTTAAGAAGCAGAAGGACTCTTAAAGTCGTCAACCTCAGGAAAAAACTAAAGAGGATCAATGTACTAGTTAAGATACTTGAGAAAAAATCTACAAAAGAAGTATTTTCAAAAGTTACGAGAAAATATCATTATATCACTGAGTACGTAGCTGGTGACGAGACAGGAATAATACCTCTCGTTGTTTGGAACAAGTCGAAAAACTTACAACTAGGTAAAACCTATTTACTAAAAAACGTGGATATAAATTTCTATAATGGTGTACCTAAAATCATTGTTAGGGATGATAGCTTAGTTATGCCAGCTGATCAAGATATCGATTTCTCCCAAATAAATACTGGTAATGCGTAAATAAGTAAATGGTTGAATGTTTATGAGTATCGAAAAGACTTCTCCCACCGGTATTGAGCCACTTGATAATGCTCTGGGCGGAGGTCTCTATAGGGGGTCATTAACATTAGTTGAAGGACCTACTGGCTCAGGCAAAACATTACTAAGCTCGAAATTCCTTTATTTCGGAGCGTTTAATTTAAGTGAAAAAAGCATCTATGCTAGTATGTCGCTCTCTAAGAAATTCTTTTATTCATATCTAAGTTCGTTTAGCATGGATTTTGAGAAACTAGAAAAGAGAAATCTCTTCAAATTCTTAGAGTTCCCTACTGTCGTGCATAAAGAGGCTTTAAAAGAGATGATGAATTCTATGATGATGGAATTTATAGAATTCGAGCCTAAGAGATTAGCGATAGATCCAATAAATCCACTTTTATCCCTACTAGATCCTATCGAGATAAGAGCAACAATTCACAACACATTAAAAAAATATCTTGAGAAATACGAGGTTACTGGATTAATCGTTGTTGATACACCGGAAGAACGATTAGATCCAATGTTTAGAGAAATCGAGTTCTTATCAGATATGGTTTTATTAATGCATAAAAAATACAAAGAGGAAGAAACTAAATTCGAAGTAAATGTTTTAAAATACCGAGGAAAGAATATAATGAGACATAAGGTTGAGTTAACCTTAGAAGACTTTTATTTACATAAAATATAGTTCTTATATACCAAACTCTTCTTATGTGAATATTATATAATACATTCAATATCCTTTAAAAAATTCAGATTATAAAAGAGAGATCTTATTGATATTAGTTATAAGAGATCGTACCAAATCCTTTTTCAACAGTTAAAAAATCGAACTTATTAACGGTAATATGAATGACCATTTATGCTGCCACTGTGCTACATGAAATCGGTATACCAATTTACAAAAGGTTTAAGAAAGGAAAGGAAAGACCTATAGAACCCTTAATAGCAGCTATCTTAGGTCTAGCTAATGAGATTGGTCTAGGTGATATAGCGCATGCAAGTTTCGAAAGGGCCGGATTAATTGTTTTAAGAGGCATGTATGAGAGAAAGCTACTATTATCATTACTCGTTGATAAAGTGTCACATCAGTCATACGTTAAAGGTGCTTATCTTTTAACAAAAATAGAGAAAAATATTGATAGTTTGCCAGATTATGTAACGGACGAAATCATTGCAAAGACTAAAGACATAGTGGATAGTTATTTTGGATTGTTGGATCAAATCCCAAACATTTTCGATCAAGCTTTTATATCAGCAGCGGAGAAATTTGGTCCTATGTTTTATGGTTCACTACTGATAATGCTTTATAGGGAATTAGGTGAGGACCCATTATTAACCTTTATAAAAGACCCAAGGAAATTTGTAAAAACATTAGATGATTTAATAGGCGTAGAAGCAACAAATCAATTTTTCATTTCATTTGCAAAACACATTTGTGAATTATATCCCGAAATTTGCATAAAAATAGAGCTGAGAGATATAAAAACTTTTATACATAAGATATTAAGTAAAACAAGAAAGCATGGCAGAAGAGAATCTATTATTATCTTTAGAGAACTGCTCGAAGAAGGTATAGATGCTATAATTCATAAAAATATTTAAACAAAGATTATGTTTTGTGCCTTCTATAAATGAACACTAACGTTACTTTCCCTTTTTCCCTGTCTTGTTGACCACTTTCCCTCTCTCCAGTAAAATAATCTTATCTGCGTGTTTTTTCAACTCATCGATCAAAGCCTGGCTAGCTGTAGCAAGGATCACAGTTTTCCCTCTTTTTCTAGCATCCAACAATAGATCTATTACGATTTTACCAGCTTTCTCATCTAGCTGAGCTATTGGTTCATCCGCTATTATTATGTCTGGATCTGTTATAAGAGCCCTAGCTATAGCTACTCTTTGCTGTTCACCTCCTGACAGCTCTCGTGGGAACCTATTCTTTTTACCTATAAGACCTAGTTCACTAAGCAATTCCTCTGCCTTGGCTATGATCTCTGTCTCTGGTATGTTGAGAGGTATCATAGGTACCATAACATTTTCTAGAACTGTTAAGTTGTCTATCAAGTTAAAGAACTGAAATACGAATCCGATCTTCTCTTGCCGTATCTTAGCTAGCTCTTCTTCATTTAGATCTTTTATATTTCTTCTGAATAAGATTATTTCGCCTTGGGTTGGTCTGTCTAATCCCGCTATGAGATTGAGTGTAGTTGTTTTTCCGGCCCCTGATGGCCCCCCTATTATTATGAATTCGCTTTTAGATACTTTTAAGTTCAGGTCGCTGATAGCTGTAACCCTTCCCTTTTTGCCAGAATATTCCTTTGTCACGTTTATTAACTCTATTAATGTCTCGTTACTCATGTTTTATCACCTTATTCTTTTCTAAAAGCTTCTGAGGGTGGAATTAATAGTGTTGCTGATGAAGTGTACTTAAATCCTACAAATAGAGGTATCAGCATGTTAGATATGATAACTATTATGAATGGGATTAGTTCTAATGGGATCCTAGCTATTATCAATACATATAGACTACCCAGAATCAATCCAATAAATGATCCTATTAGTAGAGTGCTAACAAATGATCCAAAGGACAGTATTCTGATTGATTTAGTATCCCAACCGATCGCCCGTAAAGTAGCTATATCTTTCCTATGAAGTCGAACAATCAGCACAGAATATATTCCTGCAACAATTAATTGGAACAGTATCGATACAATAAACGTGAAAAGTGCGCTTTGGAACTCTCCATAGTTTATTTCTTCTATCTGGGCCAATTGAAGTGAAGATAACGCAGCTTCATTTTCAGATACAGCTTCCTTAATATCACTTCTATACCTGAATAAATCTCCGCTCGTTAAAGCTGATATAATTGAGCCCTTAGCTACTAGTATTACACGCAATACAAAAACATCAGGAGAAGTCTCAAGGGGCGTTTCTAATTGCAGTACGTTTGTAGCTATATCCTCAAATGTTCTCCAATCAACGAATAGATAATTACTAACACTTTTACCTAGAGCATTCTCCAAGGCACTCATATCACTGGCACTCATGCCCACGATGCTAACCCTTATTTCTCTATAGCCTACTGTAAATACTAGGCTATCCCCCAATGATAATCTCACGGAGACCGGGTATCCATAGGCACTAAAATTCAACCTAAAACCTAAATTCACTATGCCTTCATAGTTCCCCTGTATGTATCTACCAGCTAGAAGCGATGTTGGCTTAACTTCAGATACCACCCATGGATAATCACTAGGATTATATATATTCCGATAATCCCTTACCGTTAAGACTAATAATTGGTTATCGAGCATTGTGAACCCATAAATTACGTAGAATCCGCTGAGCTTGTCCCTAACATCATCGAAAAGCCCTCTAACCATCGAATCTAATTCATCAGCGGTTATTGGTGATGATGGCTCCAGTATAACTGATTTTAATCGCAATAGATCATTCGTCTGAAATGAATAAATTCGTGAGGATTGAAGAAATGTTGTTACTGTAGCAAGTATGAATAGTATAATGAATATGATTGCTCTAGTTCTAGCCCTAAAGGCAAGGTTATATCCAATTCTAAGAATTCTTAATGTAGGCATAAATAACACCAGTACTTTAAATAGAAATTGCATTAAAAAACTAATGACAAAATATAAAAATCCAAATAGTGATTAATAATTTTTCTTTATAACATTCAGCAAATTAGTAGTGCGAAATTAATAAATAAATATTATAAATATTTTTGACTCAATTTATAACATATAATAAAATATTATTCCTGGATATACTCGATGCTATCTTTATTGGTGTACTTTGATGATCTTATCGTTCCACAAAAAGTTACTAGAATTCTTAACACTTTACAAAACAAGTATTGAATATTTACTACCAGCAAGCATTCTTTCATTCTATCTCTATGATCCTGGTAGCTTACTTGCTAATATAACTCGTCGGAAATTAAAAGTGAATAGAGTAAGTAACATTGACGAGGGATTCCGTGTTCTCATGAATTTATCTTTAAACGCTTCTTTCAGGAAGATTATGAAGGAAGCTTTTCTAGATGTCTTATCGAGAACTGAGGCAGTATCGGAACTTATTGTTCTAGCTAGATCTGGAGCAATAAATATTATTCTCCATGGTTTAGAGAAATTAAGAAGCGAGTATAGAGATAATCCAGCGCTTAATTACGCTTTGAGTGAAATAAAAAGAATAATGAAATCTAATAAGATAACAATATTAAAACCCGAAATCACAAGTTTGAAAGCAATAATAACGTTCTTTTTCGCGCCCCCAGCTACACCAGGGGCTATTTTTGGTAGCATAGGTAAATCGCTTGGGACGCATGAAGTGGGTGCAGAATTATGGCAGATTAATTTGGAGGGAGATGTAATCAAAGATGTTGAATTCTTGGTTTATGCACTTAATGTAACTGAATTACCCAAGGATCTCTTAACAAACTTATTAAATAAATGCAAGATTGCTATATTGATGTATGATAAGTATTTTGTAAGGAAATATGGTGATATCGAAACATTCTTCAATATTTTTGGCGAGCACTTAAAGAAACTTGAATGTATTGGGATTTTGTCTGAGAATCAAAGTGCGGTAGATGTGTCACGAGACTTACTAACTGAATTCTCTAACACATATTTTTTCTATTCGGAGAATGTAATGGATTTGCTTTATAATTGTACAGTCCGGTTGCTAAAGTATTTGGAAAAGAAGAGAAGTTAGTTTGATTAACTTTAAGGAACGACGATTGTTCCAGTTTCGCCTTTGAGCGCTTGTTTTGACTTCTCTAAATGGGCTATTATTCCCCTCTCTCCACCCCATTTAATAAATCTGATACAAGCTAATACTTTTGGTCCCATACTTCCTGGTGAGAAATGCCCCTCTTCATAATATTTCTCTAGCTCCTTAACTTTTATTTTCTTTATAGGTTTTTGATCAGGTGTCCCGAAATTTAACATCGCATATTCAACATCAGTTAATATTAGTAATGTATCCGCATTAACGATTTTTCCAACTAGGGCTGAGGCTAGATCTTTATCAATAACTGCTTCTACACCCCTATAAGTATCGTTCTCTCTTATCACTGGTATTCCGCCTCCACCTGCTGTTATGATGATGAATCCTTGGTCAACAAGATCACATATTATATCTTTCTCAACGATATCTTTTGGATCTGGTGATGGAACAACTCGTCTCCATCCACCCCTCGGATCAGGCTTCATTACCCACCCCTTCTCTCTCATTAAAGCTCTAGCTTCCTCTTCTTTATAGTAAGGACCGATAAATTTGGTTGGATTGTGAAAAGCTGTATCGTCCTTATCAACTACCACCTGTGTTATTAATGTAACAACCTCCTTATCTATCTTTCTTTTGATTAATTCGTTTTGAAGACTTTGCTGAATCATGTATCCTATTAATGCTTGAGTCTCAGCATTAGCGACATCTAGTGGTATCGGGGGGACTACATTCTTAGCGATTTCATTCTGGAGCATAATTGCGCCTACTTGAGGCCCATTGCCATGTGTAATAACTACTTCATAGCCATTCTCTATTATGTCTGCTAAGAATTTAGCTGTTCTTTTAGCATTATTTAATTGCTCGAAATAAGTACCTTTCTGACCTTTCCTCAGTAACGCATTGCCTCCTAAGGCCACAACTATCCTCTTCATTCGCATAACCCCCATACTCATTGAAACGAGATAAAAAGATTGGTTTTCTCCTCTATAAAAAGATCTGATATTTACATTTTGGTGTGTTTCATTCGAATTAAAAACTAAACTAATTAGTATAATTTAAGTACTTAATGCTTACATTTTATAAGAAAAAGTGAATATGTAAAATTGGGGTCTATCTAAATGCGTAGACGAAAAATAGATGATATTGACTTAAAGATAATTGAGGGATTGCGTCAAGATGGAAGGAAAAAACTCACAGAACTTGCTGAAAAACTTAATATGACCCATCCAAGTGTTCATGAAAGGATTAAGAAATTAATTGACAATGAGATATTAAAGATCCAGGCTAATTTAAATCTGTCTAAACTTAAACTTAAGGCGGCTTTTGTTTTTATTAAGATGAAAGACACAAAGGAAATACCTAAGTTAATAGAGAGATGCTCCAATTGTTCGAGATTATTATTAATGGGATTTGGTACTGGGAATTATAATGTTTTTGCTATATTTATTGGTGATAGCTTCGATGAGCTAAGATGCACAATAGAAAGAAACTTTAAGAATTGGAATATAGAGGACTTAATGGTTTCTTATGGGGAGATAATATTCCCTACTTTTCTACCTTTGCAACTCAATCCGAATCCTGAGGAAATCATAGAGGAAATATGTTCTGAATGCACATTTTATAGGTCTAAGATTTGTAGTGGTTGCTACAGCATCCCTGATAATATAAAGGAGACCATAATTTTCTAATCTGTTTTTAACTCAGTAAAATTTACATGTAGTTACTATTAAATTTACATTTTGTAAGTTTATGGGATTGAAAAATTAATAGATGGTGTGTTTTTTGAACGATGTAAATGGTGTAGAAGCGATCAGAGAAAGAGTAAAAACTGCCCTTAAGAAAGTATTTGACCCAGAAATACCAGTAAATGTGTATGATTTAGGCCTAATATACGATATAATAGTGACATCAGATTTACGCATAACGATAAAGTACACCTTAACAGCCCCTGGTTGTCCAATAGCATCATTCATAGATGCACAGATAATACATGCTGTTAAGGAGGCTGTTCCAGAAGCTAAAGAAGTTAAAACAGAGCTTGTGCTTGATCCACCTTGGTCTCCAAAAATGGTTACAAGAGAGGGGAGAGAGCAACTAAAGGCTTTATATGGGTATGACGTAGTAGGAGAGTGGCTTAAGAGGATGGGAATTGAGGAGGAATGAGCGTACTAAGGGTAGAAAATCTATCAGTAGCGGTTGAAAATAAGTTAATTTTCCGTGATGTCTCATTTGGGTTGCATAGGGGGAGATACTTTCAATAATGGGACCAAATGGTTCAGGTAAGATATCATTGGCATTTTCTATAATGGGATATCCAAAGTACCGGGTAGTTTCTGGGAGAATACTGCTTGGTAATAATGATATAACTCATTTACCTCCGTATGAACGAAGTTTAAGAGGACTACTTTTAGCTTTCCAGAATCCAGTTGAGGTAAGGGGTGTTAGATTATCGACACTCATCTTTTCGGCATTAAATAAGAGAAAAGGAGAAAAGAACTTACTAAAGAGTGACCCAGAGATTATTTCTCAACTAATGAGGAATCTACGTGAGGTAGGCCTTACCAATGAACACCTACATAGAGAGATTAACTTAGGTTTTAGTGGCGGGGAAAAGAAAAGAGCTGAATTACTTCAAGCATTAATGCTTAAACCTAAATTCCTGATACTTGATGAACCAGATTCTGGTTTAGATGTTGATGGAATTAAGATAACCGCCAGAAAAATCAATGAGCTAGCCAGAAATGGCACAGGCATCATCATTATTACTCATTACGCCAGATTACTAAAGTATCTTCATCCAAAAGAAATAATCATTATGAGAAATGGGAAGATAGCTGCTCGTGGAGAAGCTGAATTATCTTATCTAATAGAGGAAAAAGGCTATGAAGCCTTGAAGGATGATGATAATGGGTGAAACTGACATAAGAAATGTCCTATCAAGTGTTGCGAGATGGAACGGGTTATCAGAATTACCTTCACCTAAGGAGATAATTCTTGGTGGAGAACTAACTGAAGCGTTAATAAGAGAAATATCAAGCATAAAAAAGGAGCCTAATTGGATGCTCAGATTAAGGTTAAGGGCATTTGAGTTATGGAAGAAGTTACCAACCCCTAATTGGCTTTTAGGTGTAGATGATCTTAATTTAGAGGATTTGGCTCACTATGTAAAACCTGCAATATCAGCAAATTTAATAATAAGAGATCAATTGTTGAGGAAAATGGTTACGTAGAATGGTTAGAGGGCGGTATTGGCTCGAGAGTCAGTTATGTCTATCCATCTGCAGTTCTTAGGGGCAATAATGCTAAAGCCTCAATTTTATCGGTATCAATAGCTAATGGACCTTATATCAAGGATAATGGTGCCAAAGTATATCACTTAGCGCCGAATACAAAAAGTGAAGTAATTTCTAAAAGCATAAGTGGTAATGGTGGTCTTGCAATATACAGGGGACTAATTTATATAGCTAAAGGAGCTTTAAATGCGACTAGTCATGTTCAATGTGATAGCTTAATTCTTGATGAAAAATCCAGGAGCTCAACAATACCCCATGACCAAGTACTAGAACCAACTACCGAATTGACCCATGAAGCTACTGCTGGTAGGATAAATGAAGAAGCGCTTTTTTATCTACAGAGCCGTGGTTTATCTGAAGAAGAAAGCAAGAGTCTAGTTGTTTTAGGCTTTATGCATGACCTAATAAAGGAATTACCTTTTGAAATAGCTAATATCCTTAACACAGTGATCCAATTAGAGTTCTCTAAGCTTGGAGGTGTTGGCTAATGATAAAATTAAATGAGGTTAACTCATCATTAATAAGTTCACTGCCTTACCAACAGATAAAGAATTCACCAACAATAAACCATTTCGATTGACTCTTGAAAGCGTCTTGGGAGAAAATATTCATGAGGGATATCACGTTAGAATTTTTGTGCATAATGGCTTAAATGTTAATTTAGAGATATTTGAGATAGCTTTAAGCGAGAATTCAGCCTACAACGGAGTTATCGAGTTAGTTTTAGATAAAAATTCAAGTGCAAATCTTACTTATATAGTTGTTCCTAATAAACGGACTCCTAGTTTTTCAAATCTAAGAATCGTGCTTAACGAGAATAGTTCTTTAACAACTAGAACTTTAATGCATAGGCAACAGGTAAATGGTCTTCTTTTAGATAGAAAATCTAGCCTTAAAATTGATGCTGCCTTGCTCGGAAAAAGCGAGAGAAAAATAGATTTCGTTTTCGATACATCAATAAGGGGACTTGACAACAACCTTTTATTTAATGGATTAGCATTGGCTGAAGATAAAAGCTACGTTAATATGAGAGCTATAGGAAGAATATCCAGAGCGAGCGAAGATGCTATCGTGGATATCCAAGCTTATGCTTATAATATTGGACCCGAATCTAAGGCGATAGGTTCTCCCGTTCTGGAGATAAATAATAATAAGGTAAAATTGGCTAGACATAGTGTTAGTATCTCTAATATTTCAGAAGAAGTTTTGTTTTACTTGATGTCACGCGGCCTCTCTTTAGAGGATTGTAAAAAGCTATTTAGAGCTGAGTTAGTTGATAAAGTTATAACTAAGAGCAATGAATTTGTACGAAAGGATGTAAAAGAAATTTTCGATTTTTTATCAAAAGCAGATCACACTAGTATACTATAATCTTGCGATGTTTGGTGCAATAATTCTAATTCTAATATTTCTTTTTTCTAACTCTTCGATCATCTTCCTGAAAAGTTTTTTGTCTTTCCCAATTAGTTCAGGAGGAACAACTCCAATAGGAATCTTTCCCTTAGCTACTAATCTTGCAACTATAGCACACGGAAAACCCGTTGTTCTGCTCATCGCAGTTAATTTTGTAGATTCATCATATTTATCTATTAAATCGAATTGAAAGCGCACAACACTTTCTTTGACGAGCCCATCCACTATCACTCTTAGTATCGCTATATCACGTGGATCCTCGATCTTTATGAGCTCTCTTAATAACTCTATTGCAATTTTTCTAGGTGAAATAAACTGATTTTTTATCTTTATTCGTTTGTTGCTAAAGAAACCTAAGTCTCTTAACACCTTAATTTTGCTTAAGTGTCCTGGGTGCCTTATGGTTAATTCAGACATGTTATAAGCTTTTATTGTCTTTAGCATTGTTCTAAGACCATCCGTATAAATTGCCTCAAATTGACCGAATCCATCTAGATTTATTTTCACTATATGGGATAAGGGATCAACAAACTCCACTCGACCTTCTTTGATTATTCTAGCTGGTCTCAAGTACTCATCAATTAAGTCATCAATAGACCATGTCGCTGCATAATATAGTGGGGGCCTCGGATCCTGAGGCAAACCACCCACGATTATTTGTATGTTTATTATTTTTTCTAGAGCACTAGAGGTATAACCTACTAATAAATTACTTATTCCTGGACAAAAACCACAATCTGGTACATAAGTCACACCATTTTCCTTAGCTATATCTGATAGTGTAAATGGATCCTCCGGTGAATACGCTGTATCTACTACACTGACTCCACTGCTCAGTATTTTTTTAACTACTTGATAGCTTATACTACCAGGCAATGCAGAACAAACAACATCTACATTTCCTAATACCTTATCTAAATCTCTATTAACGAGGACATTAGCTTCTATAACTTTGATATTATATTTAATGTATCTTTTCATAACTATGCTTAGTCTACTCTTATCGGCGTCTATGACATAAATATCATCAGCTGTTGGTTTAATACTCAATAAATCATGAATAACAGCGGTCCCAATATTCCCAGCTCCAAGTACCAAAACTTTCACGTAGACACCTATAGTTATTCATTTGTTCGATAACGTTAAAATTATAAATGGGTTAATGATAACATATGATTACACTTTATGTTTCCCCTAATATATAGGATATTTTTGAATTTTATAGAAAATGGTGAATATTATGCCAGAGTTATATATCTATAAGAGTAAAATTCAGGACCTTGCTAAAAAGGAAGGCATGCGCGTATCTTCTACTTTTTATGAAGCATTAAGTAAGAAAGTTGAAGAAATCGTGAAAGAAGCTATTAAGAAGGCCAAGGCTCATAAAAAGAAAACGCTAACTGAAGACTACCTATGATTCTTTAAACTTTATATAAACCCTAAT
>JAHQWF010000036.1 GCA_029856055.1 Candidatus Njordarchaeota archaeon
TCCTTAATCTTATCACAAATTTGTTATTTTTCTTCGATCTGAATAATGGTATCAGAGATACGAAATCTCCTTCAACGAACCTTGCATCATTGTTATTCAATTTAACCTAACCTCTAATGCTTATGTAGTTAAATTTAATCCTAGATCTCTGGCATAATTAATTACATATTTCCATTCATCTAGTCTTATGCTTCTTTTAATATCATTATATTTCTTCGCTTGATATTCTGGTCTATATTGCGCCATAATGTTTACTCTAACTCTTTTTTTATCCAAATTCTCAGCTATCCATTTTACAACTTTTTCGGAACAACAATGTGTGTGATTTGGCAGAACAAGATGCCTTATTAGAATCTCATCTCCAAAACCATCTATAATTTTTAGATTCCTGGTAACTACATCAAAATACTTAGGTATCTTAGATAATCTTAGCGCACAATTATTGTTTCCGTATTTGAAGTCAGGTAACCATAGATCTATAACACCTTCAAGCAGATTCAGAGATTCGATCGAATTATAGAGATTAGAATTCCAGATCTGAGGCACATTAGCTTCTAATTTCTGTAATACGTTTAAAATGAAATGGATATTTGGTGTAGGCTCTCCACCTACCCAGTTTACATTTCTTATGTTACGATTTAACCATTCATCGAAAATTGCATTTGCCACATAGATAGGCTCAATTACCCGCCCACTATGTACCTGGGATATATCCCAATTCTGACAAAAAACACATTTAAAATTGCAATGACTGAAGAAAATAGTATAACTAGGAACTAACTCGGGTTCTTCACCCACATGAATAAACATTGAGGCAATATATGCATTTTTCCCTAATTTACAGACTCCATTATTTGTAATATATCTATTAACATTACATTTCCATTCACAAAAATGGCACGAGTATAATATTTTTTCAGCAATATGTTTCTTTAAAGTTAATAGATTATTAGATACGGCATCTTTCAATACTTTTTCCCAGCCATCATCATAACCATTAGAAGCCACCACTCTTCTAAAATCGTTCATAGCTTTGTCGTGTATCTTCCATAATTCATCTAATTCATCTTCATTATTATATTCTACTTCTATTGTCTTCAGAATAAGAAATTTTGCAGGAACCTCGTTCCTAACTACTCTCCAATATCTAGAAAAAATCTCTAAGGCCTCTTTATCATCAAGTATAGCAATACTATCGGGTCTGCCCCACACTACAGGTATACCTTTTACTTGCCCGATCCAAGACATCACTAAGTATGCACCTTTAATTACATCATCAATCTATCTTTAAAATTGGCTAGGATTAAATTTAAAATGCTTTTTAGCGAAAATTTTATAACCTTATAATAGAAAAATTTAAATACTCTAAGTGTCGCTTATAAATACTACCTAACTAGAATAAATTTAACTTTTTCTATTTGATGGTGATAACCATGCTTGATAATGAGTCAGATAACATCAAAGAAGAGCCATCTTCAGATGAACTAACATGTCCTTATTGCGGATCCAACGAGATCGAGTTGATAGGAGATACTTATGTTTGCATGCGATGCGGTAGTGTGATCAAAGAAGAAGTACTGGATTTTAGACCAGAAAGAAGAGAGTTCAAGCCAGAAGATTCGCTACAAAGAAGATACATAGCGGCATCGCCAGTCACAATCGTGAAACCCATAGAAACATATATCTCTGGTGAAAGACAAGGTAGATTAGTTCCTAAGGACGCTAAAACAAGAAATACTGTTCTCGCTATGTCAATACTGAATGAAATTGCCTCTAGATTACATCTACCTAGAAATACACGGGATACTGTCTTGGAATATTTTAGAAGGCTTAGCAGTAGAAGAGCAATAAGAAGAGAGAGAGTAGCCGCAATAGTAGCAGCTTTAGTATATTTAGCTAGTAGATTAACTGGGATACCACGACCATTAGATAAGGTTGCTAAAGTTAGTGGAGTAAAGAAGAAAGAAATTTCTAAGGCCTATAGAATGGTTAGGGATGAGTTAAAAATAGCAGTACCTGTCCCAGATTCAGAGAAATTCGTAATAAGTTTTGGAAGAGAATTAGGATTGAGCGGAGAAACTATATCAAAAGCCATTGAGATAATTCGTAAAGCTAAACAAAAGGGCGTTTCCGTTGGAAGAGACCCTGCGGGGATTGCAGCAGCTGCACTATATATAGCTACGAGATTAAGTGGCGAGAAAAGAACTCAAAAAGCCGTAGCTAATATTGCAGGTGTGACAGAAGTAACTGTAAGGAATAGATATAGAGAAATAATAAAACTCCTTGACTTAAAGATGGGTGGATAGTCAATTTCTTATGACTAATTAGATTAACTTTCAATCAACTATGAAAGTATAAGCAATTGATACTTTTAGATTGTTTTTAAGTAATCGATAACTTCTATCGGTAATCTTGCGACTAGAACTCTAGCCTCATTAAAGGCCCTAATTTTGCTTTCTGGTCTTCCCATTTCGCCAAGTATTATTGCACCAGCGTGACCAAAAGACACACCAGTTCTTAATGTTGCATGCTTACCCGCTATATAAGCTACTACTGGTTTAGTTATCTCGCCTTTTTTGATTAGCTCAGCTGCTTTCTCCTCCTCAATGCCGCCTATTTCGCCAATTATTACAATTCGTTTTGTGTACGGATCGTTTTCAAGTAACCTTAACGCTTCTGGAATTGTTATACCTTTTATTGAATCTCCGCCAATACCTATGACAACACTTTGACCTAAATTATTATCCGTTAGAAGTTTGGATATCTCATATGTGAGTGTCCCACTACGTGATATCACAGCTACGTCTCCAGGTTTAAAGGTGTGCCCAGGCATTATTCCTAACTTAATTTCTCCTGGAACTATGATGCCAGGACAATTTGGTCCTATTATATAAATATTTCTCTTCTTTGCTTCGTTCACTAGTTTCATGGTTACCCATATAGGTATTCCCTCTGTTATCACAACAATCGGGTTTAGCTCATTATAGATAGCTTCCATAACAGCATCATATGCGAACTTCGCAGGTACGAAAATTATGCTAGCGTCAATATCATGCTCTTTTAATGCATCTTTAATAGAATCATAGACAGGTACTCCATGCACATCGTTTCCACCTTTACCTGGAGTCACGCCAGCCACTATCTTAGTTCCATATTCTAGCATTAATTTTGTATGGAAAGATCCCTCCCTACCTGTTATTCCCTGCACAACAACTTTCGTATCTTTATTAACTAAAACAGCCACACTACCTCCCCTCCTTCGATAATTCAACAGCTTTCTTGACAGCTGCAATCATGTCCGTGTAGGCTTTGATTCCTGCTTTTTCTAGAATTGCCCTACCCTCTTCCTCATTTGTACCTGTCAACCTTACCACTAATGGTATCTGCAAATTAAGTTTTCCTAATGCTTCTATTATTCCTTTAGCAACTAGATCACATCTAGTTATACCTCCAAATATATTCATTAGTATTACTTTTATTCCAGGTAACTGTGTTAATGATTTAATAGCTTCAAAAACTTTCTCTGGTCCAGCACCACCACCTATATCTAGAAAATCTGCAGGTTCACCCCCGAACTCTTTAACAAGATCCACTGTAGCCATAGTTAAGCCGGCGCCATTGCCAATAACTCCAACATCGCCCTCTAAGACTACTAATGATATTCCCTTCTCCTTAGCCCTGTATTCTATGCTTTCTCGTCCACCTCTCTTTTCCTTGAATTCCTTTATCCATTCTTGCCGGACCTCAGCATTATCGTCGACCATTACCCTTGCATCCACAGCGATAACTTCCCCCTCTATTGTTTTAACTAAAGGATTTATCTCTGCCAGCAACAAGTCACTTTCACTAAATGCCCTCCATAAATTCATAAATATTGGAACAAATTTTCTTGCTTCTCGCCCTTTTATCCCAAGATCATTAAGAATCTCTAGCGCTAGGAAACTTTTCATACCTAGTTCTGGATCAATGTATCGCTTTACTAAGGCCTCCGGTTTTGTTCTCGCAACTTCTTCAATCTCAATACCGCCTTCTGTGGAGAACATCACTATAGGTTTTCGCTCGAAGAAATCCATGAGGTAAGCAATATAATACTCGTGCTCTATATTTACTTTTTTCTCTATCAATATCCTTTCGACTCTCTCCCCTCTAATATCCATAGATAATAATGTCTTAGCATTTTCTATTAGCTCCTCATCGTTCTCCGCGAATCTTATAGCACCAGCTTTCCCTCTCCTACCCCCTAGAATCTGCGGTTTTACAACCACGGGATAACCGATCTCTTTAGCAATTTTTAGTGCTTCATCTACAGAAAAAGCTACTCCGTTTGGTGGAATCGGGACTCCATATCTCTTGAAGATTTCTTTTCCTTCATGTTCATAAAGAAACATGTTTTTATCCCCTAAGTACTGGATTAACAATCATTTTTTCTAAAATCATATATAAAAAGTATGTTAGAGCATTCTGCTTTTAGCCTATTAGCAAAGTACCTAATTAATCTCTTTTCCAAATCTAACTCCATATTTTGTGGCGAATAATTATTCGAGGGTGGCAGCAACACAACATACTTATTCATGACCAGAAACGAGGCATAAATTTCCCTTAGTTTTTTATTTTTCTTAATTTTCTCTCTGAATTCATGTTCATCTAGCGCTATAGCTAAAGCATCGTAATTTCTGAGATCTAAGTCAATATTAATCAACATAGAAAATCTTATTTTCTTTATATTTATACCACACATAGTAAAGACCATGCTTTTGAAGTGATTTGAAATGATAAAATTTCATGGATACGTAGAGTATCTACTTAGTGATGCAATACCTAAAGATAAGAAATCAATAATAAATAAAGCAATCGATGACCTAAATAATGATTTTCTTATTAGAGGAGGTAAAAAAATTGAGGAGGCAGCTAGAATTAAATCTCACCAGATCATTAATAATAAATTGATCTTAGAGATCGAAAGTGGTTCCAGAGTTAGACTGCATCACGCTGCCCTAAGAATAAAGAATTACTTATCAAAAATCATTGGAAAAGAACTCAGAATAGGTATTCGAGGACTAACACTTCATCAAGCTAAAATTGAAATCGATACTAAATTACAT
>JAHQWF010000106.1 GCA_029856055.1 Candidatus Njordarchaeota archaeon
ATAATCAGCTATCATTTGTTTTTTTGCATCTTTCTCAATATTTGTAGTCTGTGATCCCATTAGCTCAGCCAATCTCTTCTCTAAATGTTTTCTAATAACGTCTCTGATGTTTTTTCCTAAGAGCACGTCTCTTTTTATCTCTTCTTCATTAAGCTCGATTGGTAGATATGACAATATATTATCGATTTTCTGGAACATGTTTTTATATTTTCTATATGCCAAAATAGCGGCTATTAAAGCATCTCTTTCGTGTGAATTAGAGACATCCAAATTTAATTGCCTAATTATTTCGTTTTTTTCGGATATACTAATGGTGTGCTTCGGAGTATAACAGAGGGCACCTGTCTTGCTGCATAATTTCTCCACGAATTGTGGGACTTTAGGAACATCAGTAGCAATAATTACTGGTCTTCCTACTTCGTATATTTTCTCCACTAACGAAGTTAAACCAAAGTTCTTTTTGCTCTCTACATACAATATTTTCCCAGAAAGATCTAGAATAGCTAATCCAGTTGTTTCCCCAGGATCTATCCCACATATAAGTAATTTCTTTGAGAATATACTTTTAGATGCTGGTAGAGAGATAAGCCTCTCGGTTTCAATTGGTTTAAGATCAATTCTGAACAAGTCACCATGATATCTGCTTACTACTTTCTTAACAGATTCAAATGGAGCATAGACTATAAATTTTGCGCTTTTAAACCCAAAATCTCCCTCCCTATAGTATAGATCGTATTTTAAGTTATTTTTGTCAAGTATATCAGCTATCTCTCTAGTTGCTCTCTGAATCACTGAAGCAATGACTCTAGCGTATTTAGATTGATGTTGACCACCTTCTCCTAATGATCTTGTTCTAGTAATAGTGATCTCTGTAATATCCTCGAATATTTTCATTTCAGCCCCTACACCTTGTAAGGCTAGTCTAGCACATATTTCGGCAGTTTTTTCTGGGGAGATTTTTGATAAGTTATTAAAACCGTGTATCTTAGCTAGCTGAGCCAGCTTTATCTCTTTTCCTAGAGGTCCAGTTACTTGTATTAGTTTAATTCTTGTTTTCCGGATGAAATTCGTTATTTCGTCTGTAGAAGGAAATAATTCAAATACATTATCTATAGCAATAGTTTTAACACGGAACTTCTTGATTAAATCTATTATCTCACTTCGCTTAATTTCAGATTCAAATATTTTATTTCCAGATCCATCAAGTATAACAGCTGCATACATCGGATTTTGTCTGTCACCTGGTAAAATGTCTAAGCCAAGTATAAGCCCCGTAGATTTCCTTTGCAAGCATCGCACCATTATTACAATATATATCCTCCTATTTATAATAGTTCATAATGTAACTTGATGTTTTTAAACTTCAATATATCAGCTTTAGAAAACTCACTATATGGGTAAGTTATAGTTTTTAGTTTAAGGCATATTAAGCCGTATTGAGTAATTTTAAGGCATCAGAGGAATAGTTCTCGCCCTCACACCTATGAAAAAGCCTTAAAAAGCACGCAGATTGAGAAGAGAGGCAGTACATCTGCCTCACAAGTGAATCATTTATAAACGTAATTGATTAAATTGACTTCACTTCACTATCAGTAAAAACTTAAATACCTTAACCCGACTTCACCCGAGTGTAAGTCAATTGTTTAAATGAACGTCATCGTTCAAATTAGCCGCTGTATATCTCGAGTGGAAGTGATAAGTTATTAAAACCATGTATCTTAACTCATAAAAATTAATGACCTAATGCTCATAAAAATTAACAAATATGGATGGAGCGGAGAACGGTTTATAAGTCAAAGTAACTTTGTATTATGAGTGATTAAGTCAAAATCCATTATATTAAAGGGGCATTTACTATGTTCAATAAGCTGAGAGACGCATTTGCTGAATTCATGAAAACAATATCTGAGAGGGAGCTATCTGAGAAAGATCTAAGAGGAATATTAAGGAAGCTAGAAATACAATTAATTAGCAATGATGTTGCTGTGGAAGTCGCCAGAAGTATAACAATGGCTGTCAAGAGAGAACTTTTGGGGTCAAGAGTAAAAAGATTTACCAATATTTCAAATTTAGTAAGGGAGGTGTTAGAAACTAAGATTAAGCAAATTCTAGTCACAGACAAGAAGATAGATCTTATGAAATTAGCTAAAATCAGAAGAAATAATAATATGAAGGCAATAAAAAATAATGGTGAATGGAGACCTCTCGTTATATTATTTCTTGGGCCGAATGGATCTGGAAAGACAACAACTATAGCTAAGATAGCTTGGTTATCCAAGAAAAATAATCTGTACCCTGTTTTAGTTGCAAGCGATACTTTTAGAGCAGGTGCAATAGAACAATTAGAAAAGCATGCGAAGAATTTAGGTATACCCATAGTTAAAAGGCCTTACAGAAGTGACCCGGCATCGGTTGCTTATGATGCAATTATGCATGCTAAAGCGAGAAAGCGTGACATGGTTCTAATAGATACCGCAGGTCGATTAGGCACGAATATTGATTTGATGGAAGAAATGAAAAAAATTGCTCGGGTGGCTAAGCCAGATTTAAAAATTCTTGTAGCTGATGCATTAGCTGGTAATGATCTAGTAGTTCAAGCACGTGAATTTGATAAATATGTAGGAGTTGATGGAAATATATTAACTAAGGTAGATGCGGATGTAAAAGGGGGGGCTGCGCTTACTATCACATATATTACAAATGCACCAATTCTTTATATAGGAATAGGTCAAAGATATAGTGATCTCATATCCTTTGATGTAGATTGGTTTATTAAGAAGATATTGGGTGATTAAGCGTGGTAAAAATTAGTGATCTGGCTAGATGGATGATCGAGCATCCATCAGCAATAAGAGAAATAATGACTCTTGTTGCTGAGTTTGAGAAGCATCCTGAGAAATGGCCAAGAAAACTAATCTATCTAGCTGGGGGTTGGCCTCAAGACCCGCCACCTGAGATATTAAAGGAGAAATTATTAGAAGTAATTAATGATACCGAATTGTGGAGAAAGGGGGCGAGGTATTCTCCTACAGTGGGATACCCGGACACTATAGAAGCTGTAATAAATTATGAAAAAGAGATATGGAATAGGAATATTACTCAGGAAAACGTTGTGTTTGGACTTGGAAGTTCCGAGCAAATTGGAGCAGTGTTTCTTGCATTAGTTAATCCAGGAGATGAAGTTATTTTAACATCTCCAGGTTACTTAAATTATAAACGACAGCTCGATTTAGAATTGAAACTAAAAGCTATAGTAAAGTACTGGAGAATAATAAATGAGGACGCGATATTTGATCCGAATTTTGATGATCTCCAAAATAAAATGAGTAACAAAACAAAGCTTATTATTGTTACTACACCTGGTAATCCCGATGGGCAAGTTTGGAGCGACGAGCAAATAAAAGCCATATTGGATATAGCTGAGGATAATTCTATTTATGTTCTCTTCGATTTAGCCTATAGAGCTTTTATCTTCGATGAAAATAAAATTCCCATGTATTTATCTAAGACGCCTGGTGAATTTGATATTTGGAGTTGCACTATGAGCAAAGAGCTGAGAATACCAGGATGGAGGGCCTCATACCTAATTATACCTAGCGAAATAAAGAGAAGTTTAGACACTATTGAACAAGCTAGAACATTAGCGCCCGTAAGTTTAATCCAATTGGTGTTTCAGAGGTTCTTTAATGATAAAACAGCTTTAAGAAAGCTCTCTCAGTTCTATAGGGAGGGAGCGATCAAATATGGTTCTGTAGCGAACAGAACCGTTTCATTGCTAAAAGATATTCCAAAAATCAATGTTCTAGAACCGAAAGGGGGATTTTATGTTTTCCTCGATGTCTCTGCGTATGATAAAGATTCCAAAAGGGTCTGGAAGAATCTTATAAACAGTTATCAAGTAGCTTTGGCTCCAGGGGTGGACTTTAATGGTTTTGAAGGTTGGTTACGGTTATCATTTGCTCCTGTTATAGAATCTACTGAACTTTTAGAAGAAGGTCTCATGAGAATTAAGGAGTTCTTTGAATCATATGGCAAGTGATAACTTGAGGCAAATATGGCTTATGTAGGCTTTAGCTTATCAATTATTTGTTCCTGAATTTCGTCAAGGATTGAATCTAATTTTCTTTCTTTTTCTAACTTTACAGTCATAACAGCAGCTGTTGGATGTCCGCCTCCGATTAAGCCATATTTATCAGAAATAACCTTAAAAATGTGTCCTAGATCTATGTGTGGAGTTTTAGATCTGCCTACAATCCTAGTAAGTTTTCTTTTTTTTGAAATAACAAGTGCTATGTCTGCTCCTAAGCTTATTAGCGAAGATGCTACGGAGGACTCATATGATCCTACAAAAGTTATTGTAATTATTTTATCATTTATTCTAACGATTTTACTTCGTTGGATGCCCTTTATTTTCGCGATTTTTTCATCAATACTTTTAGGAATCGCCTTTAGAGCGTTTAGAATTTTAATGTAATTTCCCACGTCAGCGAGGATAGATAAAATATAGAATGTTTTACTAGTTGCTCTATTTAGAAATGCTGTATCGATGAGAATGCCGCCAATCAAAGCTGATGATAATTCAATATTATTTTCAAGGATGTGCTTCATTTTCATTGCTAAAATAAATTCGGTAACAATTTCTGATGTAGAGTTATAGGGTTTAATTAGAATGTAATCAATGCCCTCCGCTCTAATTGAAGTATGGTGATCTATTGCGATAATATATTTTGATACATTAATTATTTCCCGAGCCTCATCTGTTTCTAATCGTAATGGGTCTGAAAAATCAACTAAAACAACGCATAATTTCCCAAGATTAGATCTTATTTTGTTCAATATTTCTTCCTTATCTTCACTAAATATAGGAAATTTTAAGTGCTCGATAACATGTTTTAATTCACTCGGCAAATGCGGCAGAAATATGCGTGAATTGAATCCTAGATTTGATAATAATTCCTTTAATCCCCAGCAAGATGCATAAGAATCTAAGTCGGGTTGTTCATGCGGTAAGATTACTATCAAATCGGGCTCAATTTCTTTTAATATAGAAATAAA
>JAHQWF010000014.1 GCA_029856055.1 Candidatus Njordarchaeota archaeon
ATTCTTCATAGTCTACCTTCTAGCCTTGATTTACGCTACGCTATCTAGGAGGAGGCGGTCTATCTCTGAGATTCTTGAGAAGTTCAAGAGATGGTTTAGGCATGTCTGTAGTGTCTCTAAACCTCCCTGATTCAAGACATGCTAGGGCGCTTGGCCATCTTATTTCGGACATGGGGCTACGTGCATCCTTGATAAGGCTTAAATAAGCCACCAAACATTACACATTTAGAGAAGGATATGTAATCAAACTAAAATTTAAAACAAAATTAAAGCCATACTATGATGAAATATCTTCGTCATTTATATTCTATCTAATATAGAAATAAAAAGGCGAACAATATGCGTTCGCCGTCCAAAATACTCGCAACCTTTTTAGCAGTAATGTTAATTATATCAATTTACCCGCATCACATAAAAACTAATAATACTATAGAGAATTTATCAGGCATTGAAGTAACAAAAATCAAAATTATAAATGCAATAAGAGAATATGAAACGCCAATAAATTATCAAACTAGAGAATCTTATAGCGTTAAATACCACAAATTAGAGTTTGGTGGATCAGGAGTATTTACTGAATATCCATTTAGAACATCAGTTTTGGGAGACTTCTTTAGATTAGATTATAGGGGAGAATTCGAGATAGCTAAAGCTAAACTAGATGAACTACACGGACTGGGCGTAAAAGTAATATTGTATATGCCGTTCAGCAGTTTATCTGAGCGAAAAAACTTCATGGAGCACTGGAATTTAACACCAGAAGAAATCTCGGCAATGGATCTTAATGGCACTTATTATTACGATTTACCTTACACAATAGGTTATGAGGGAAGAGAAGCCTGGAGAGAATTCTTTGTTAAGTTCCTTAAATATATCTACGATGCAGGATTCGACGGTATTGAATTTGATGGTGGTAACGGTTTAAGTATGTATGGAAGTTTTGATCCAGAAACAATGCAGAAATTCAACCAATATCTAGCCTCAAAATACAATGCTAGCGAATTACTAAAGAAATTTAATATAACTGATATAAACACATTCAACTTTACCCAATACCTAAGAGATCTCGGTTATCATCACAATGCAATCGCTATTGATGGCACGGTAATAGCTCATCCAGGTCCTGAAGGTCCTAAAGACAATCAGTATGCAATTGCTCTATGGGAAGAATTCAAGAAATTTAATGCCCTAATGCTGATAGAGCTCTATAAACTATTAATGGAAAATGTTCAAGAATGGGAAAGAGAGACTGGGAGAGAATTTTACGTATCCACAAGAGGAGGGATAATACTACTTAGTCTTCCAATCCTTTTATACGTCGATGGGGTTAACTGGGAGTATTGCTGGATTAGTGGTAAGCAAGATTATCCTCATCGAACAGCTAGCAAAGATTTATGGTCTCTTCGATGTTTAAACAAAACCTTTAACCTTTGGATATATCCTTGGAGCTCTTTGGAGTCAACAGGATTTACTGAATGGTATAGTAATGGATGGAACAAAACAAGTGATCCCGAAGAACAGTACTTAGCGCTCTCAGAAGTAATCGTTTTTGGGGGTAGAATTTCAGTAACACCCTACGCGGAATATGGGAAAGGGGAAAGCATAAATAGAACTCATTTCTCTCAATTCGTAAGACTTGTGCAAGAAAATCCAAGATTATTTGACTATCATGATTCCTTCACCAACGTCGCATTAGTACTATCCACAGCAACAGCTATGAATCTCAAAAAATTGAACATGACATCTGTGATAGAAGAAGGAAATTATGATGGCTTCGAGGGAACATTTTACTTACTAGCAGATTCTCACATACCTTTTGACGTAATCTTGTTCGGGGACAACATTTGGACGAACACATCCATATCTTTGACACAGTTATCAAAGTACGATGTAATTGTCTTGCCCGAGACAAAATGCTTGACGGATGAGCAGGTTTCCTTGCTCGAGCAATATGTTCAAAATGGAGGAATAATCATTGGAGTAGGTGAGGATATTGCTAAGTATAATGAATACGGTGAATCAGTCAGCAGATCATTTTCGGACTATTTTAATTATCCAGTATACCAGCTAGGTTCTGGCCTTATAGTCTCGATAAAGGATATCTTACCAAGCGATTACTTGTATTATAGAGCTCAGAATACTAGGCATGACTCAACAACGCTACTTCTACTTAACACTTTTAAAAATGAGATAGACGATTATATTGCCACAGAAATAGAGACGGATCTCTCTCCAAGAGCCCACGTATATAGGTTCTTTGATGAGGAAGAGACAGCGCTAATATTCCATATTATTAATTATGAATATGATTTCGATAAAGATAAAGCCATCAGAGCATACAATGTTTGGTTTAACTTTACTTTGCCTCCACAACTCCAGGGAAAAGATTTATCGATATGGCTTTACAGTGAGGATTATCCAGAGGGCATGGAGCTAACATATACAGTAATTGGAGATAAGGTATCAATAAGAATTCCTAAAGTATCAATCTTAACCTGTATTGAGGTAAGACCACATTTTGAATATAAAGAAGCCCAAATAATTAATGAACCAACAATATTTAAAGGCGAAACAATATATCTTGACAGAAACCTCATAGTTAATACTACTCTAATTATCCAAGATTCAAACCTTATTATTCGAGGAAGTATTAAACCTATCGGAATAGAGATCCTGCCCGGTGCCTCACTTTATGTAATAAATTCAAAAATAGGGAGGGAGACAGGGGAATACTATATCTTAGCTAGATCAGGCTCAAAGATATTTATCAAAAATTCTGATATATCCGAAGCAGGAACTCCCGGATTACTTAATAGAGGAGGCCTCTGTATAGAGACTAAGAATGTAGTAATATTAGACAGCGTGATACATGATAATTATCACTTTGGAGTACTTCTTTATAATTCTGACCACTCAATTATAGGAAACAATTTGATCTACAATAACCCTATAGGAGCAGCCATTGTTAATTCATCATACGTAGACTTCTTCAATAATACTGTTATCTACAATAACATTGGACTTTGCATCGAATCTCCAGATATCTATGATGCAGGAGCAAGATTAAGATCCCTAGGTAATATGTGGCTAGATGGAAAAGTTCCAAGCAGAGGAGCAGCAAAAATAGTTGTATCTGACTGTAAAATCATGCGAAACACTTATACAAATATAGCCACAGTAGGCTGCAACTTTGTAACCATTAAGAATAGCGAAATAGGGTTCTCGAATGGAAACAATATATTCTGTTGGGAAGACAGTATGACAAAAATATATAACTGCACAATACATTCGGCTCACAATGGGATATACTTAGAAGAATGCCCCGTTAACACAATATTAAATAATAAAATCTATAACCACTCATTTGCTGGCATCCTAATTTATAAATGCACAGAGCAAGGAGTACTGCACTGGAACCATCTAGAAAATCTAGGTGCAGATACAAGGATTATCGGAAACATCATTAGGAATAATACTTATGGAATATACATGGATTTTGGCTGGGGATACATTAATTACTTCATGAGGATTCAGAAAAACGAAATATCTCTTAACCATATTGGAATATACTTAAACCTCACACAAGGAGAAATCTATGAGAATAACTTTATAGAAAATGATGAACAAGCGATTGTAGGTCCAGGTGGCGGCGATGGATTATTCGGCTCGGATATATTCTGCTTAAATATCTCTTGGATCTATGGAAATTATCCTAAGATTGGAAATTACTGGGATGACTGGAATAAAAGCACTGAATATTATGAGGTTTGTCTCGGTTACTATGATTACTATCCATTAGAAAACCCGGTAGAAATACCAACCATAACAGATTTAGAGGGACCACGGATATGGATAGAGAACTTCAGAAAAGTCTGGGTTAACGAAACACATTACAGAATAGAATTCAATTTCACAGTTATGGACGAAAGTTATCTAGGAGGAGGTGACAAAGATAATCTACCAAACTTTGGACTCTACCATTTTCTAGGACCCAACCTAAGACAGCTCGATCCACCTTATTCAGAACTAGAATTCCCCTGGTTAGGGTATCCTGGTCCTCTAACTGGAGTTCTACCTGGTCCAGAGGAGAAATCTAAGTTTTTCCACGGATCATTTAAAACTAGTGAGCTTAATGCTGAATGGTTAAGAGGAGCCATATTAACTCTATATGTAACTGATATGTGGGGTAATTGGAATAAAAATGACTCCATCGCACCAGATATTAACATTTTATATCTAACTACAGATGGAACACCGATGACCCTACTTAATGACAAAATAATCAAGGTATATTGTCTTGTATCAGATTGGAGTTCCCTTGCAAAAGTAAAGTTAATCTACTCTAATGATTCCAGATATGTAAGTACTGAAATGCAGTACGATGATATATCCCACCTATACTACTGCACTATCCCGCCTCAAAAGAGCGGAACCCTACTGAAAGTCAAGATTTATGCAGAAGATATCTATGGAAACAACTACACAACCGCAGAACAGAGCTATTTAATCTTAGACCTAGAGCCTCCAAGGATAATTGATGTGTATTGGGAGCCTAGAGAGCCAACAGAGAAAGACAATGTAACTGTTTATGCTAACATTACTGATCCATCAGGTATAAAAATAGCCATATTGAGTTACTCTAATGGGAGCTCATGGTTTAATGTAACTATGACCTATAATGAAAGTACTGAATTATATATAGCAACTATACTAAATCAGTCGCCAAATACAGAAATTAGACTTAAAATTTATGCATGTGATAACTTCGCTAACTGGGCTGAAAGTGAAACATATAGCTATACGGTAGTAAAATCTAAGGCTCCACAGCCCTCTAACATACTTCTATACATTGCTGGGATATCCGCTATCATCATAATAGCTATAGGAATAATCATAATTCTAAGAAAGAAGTAATCACACAAATATTTCATTTTCTTTTATTTTTTATCTAAATAAGAATCCTTTCTATATTGGTTTTAAGTATATTAGCATGTTTTTCCCTAATTTAATAGTTAAATAATTAATTTAACTTTTATTAAAGTTTAATAAATCATTAAACTTTTCATAAGCTTATATAAGATAAAAATGTATTCTAATTTAGAATTGATATGAAATGAGAATGTTAAATAAATTATAAAAAATAGGTGCATACTTAAAAATAGTTCAAAGAACACAAGTAAAAGTATAAATAGATAATAATACATATAATTATCCGAAGACTTTTAACCAAGTCAGGGATATTCTAGTCTAAGCATTATCTAAATTAAAATGAGGCTAAAGTACTTATAACACTCGATACTGACTTGGTTAAAAGCCTTTATTCTTTTACTCATGTATGTTTGGTGTAGTTCGGTGGGGCGAGCTAGAGGTAAGGAAATTAAGTTTAAGGCTTTCATAGCGATGACAGTTATAATAGTTTCTGTGTTAGCTGGAGTTTATTTCTTTTGGTTTCGTCAAGTAAGTCAGAGAGAAAGTGATTTTACAGTTTCTCCACCAGAACCAAGCTATGCTCTAGTAGATGCTGATGGTGATGGTATAGCTAATATTGTTGAAACTGCTTATGGAACTGATCCATTTGATAACGATACTGATGATGACGGAATAATTGATGGGACAGAATTACTATGGAATTTCGATGTTGACGGTGACGGAGCTATTAATGCTCTCGACCAAGATTCAGACAATGATATGATACCCGATAACATGGAAGATAGAAATAAGAACGGGATAGTTGATGAAGGAGAAACAAATGTAACTAATTTTGATACTGATGGGGATGGGTTGATTGATGGTATAGAGGATATTAACCTCAATGGTTTCAGAGATATAAATGAAACTGACCCATTTAATCCAGATAGTGATGGTGATGGTTTATTAGATGGTAGCGAACCAAATTGGTTCGAAGACACGGATAGAGATGGCTTAATAAATGCTCTTGACCCTGACTCCGACAACGATTTATTAATAGATGGCGTGGAGGTTGAGATAGGTTCAAACCCTCTCCTTAACGATACTGATAGCGATCTAATTATTGATGGTTTAGAATATTATAGGGGATTAAATGTAACTAATCCAGATACCGATGGAGACTTTATTATTGATGGTCAGGAAGCTTTCTTTGATGCTTATTGGGCTGAAGCCGAAAATTACATTATCAGTAAAGACCAATTAGAAGCTGATGAGGAAGCATTTAACGGTACGGCTGTTCAAGCATTACCAGATGGAAAGATAATAAGCACGATTGTTTTTAATAATCTCTCCGAGGGACTATATAAGTTATTTATTAGAGTGAAATGTGTTTTCGCGCTATCATCTAACCCTCACATAAGCATGGTTGTGAAGGAGGGAGACTATACATTAGTTTCAGAAAATCACTCTTTACCATGTTTAATTGTTTCACTTAAGCCTGTCAGCATATACGGATGGATATCAACAGAAACTTTTCCCGTAAGCAATAACTCAAACTTATTTATTGACTTGTCAGCTCCAAGCGGGGATGTAGTTTTTGTCGATATGCTATTCCTGACCAAAGCAGATACAATAAATTTCAAGAGAACTAATCCATTTCTAAATGATACTGATGGAGATGGTTTAATTGATGGTTACGAGGAATCCATAGATGCTTATTGGTGGGAGGCTGAGGATTTCGCTTATGATCAGTCACAAGTAATTGATTTCGCTAATATGAGTAATGGTAAAGCTATAGTTCCTCTCGCTGATTTAAGAATGTGTTTTATCAGTGATGAGAATTACTATTATCATCCTGGTCCCTACGCATTGTTTATTAGAGCTGCTAAAATGAATCTAGGTAACCCAATGGTCAGAGCTAAACTGAACGTATCTATATCAATAAGTTACTTTGATGAATCAACTATAACTATCAATGGTACAGTTGATGTGTGGGGAGATTACCCTAGGGGACGTTGGACAACCCTGTATTTTGATGATAATAGATATGATTGCTTCTTCAATTTAAGCAAATCAGCGAAAATATCAATAAATATTACATTAGGTACTCCCGCTGAACCAGTTATTATAGATAAATTAGTGTTAATAGACATATGGTACAATAGAACGAGGATGGGATTCTACATTTATGACTATGATCCAGTACCTAGGGCTCTTGATCCTCTAGATCCAGATACAGATGGTGACCAGTACAGAATTAATGATGGCGCAATAGAAAACTCCACAGGATACTTAACAGATGGATTTGAGTGGTCCCTTGGATTCAATCCATTCGATATAGATACTGATAATGATGGATTGGTGAATGGAAGTGCTGGATACCCGTATACGGATGATATAGATCCAAACCCGCTTAGTAGTGATTCTGATGGCGATGGCTTATTTGATTGGCTTGAAGATAGAAACGGTAACTTTGAGTGGGAACCAGAGCTGGGAGAAACAGATATGTTGGATAAGGATACAGATGATGATGGCATCATAGATTCTAATGAAGACTGGAACTACGATGGTTTAAGCGATATATATGAGACAGATCCGCTCGATAATGATACTGATGATGATGGTTTACTAGATGGATTTGAACTAGGATTATTTTATCCCCTAGGAGGTAATGATACCGAGAATTGGCCAGAAAGATCACTAGACAATAAAAGAATTCTTAGGAGCGATCCACTAGATTGGGATTCAGATGACGATGGTTTACCAGATGGATGGATAGATTTCAATAATAACAGCATAAAGGACTTAGGTGAGTTCGAGGACAGAGATTGTGACGGTTTAATATATATTGGGCCGTGGAACAATGGAGATGGACCGGGTGAGACAGATCCATGGTTACCAGATACTGATTTAGATGGCTTAAGTGATTCAGAAGAGATACTTGAGAGGCACTCGGATCCGCTTATAGCGCAGCTCCCAGATATATCAATAATTAATGTTACTTCTACGCCAGCTATAGCTTATGTTTGTTGCGCAATGAACTTTGTAACAGTGACTATCAACGCAAAGATAATGAATTTAGGTATGGTTAAGGCCCCAAGAACAGCTTATGATGGAATAGGCTTAATAATAAAGTTTTCTATAATTGAGATTAGTGACGAGGGAAACAAAACTATTAGTGAAATGGATTTCTCTGTAGGCGAATTAAATCCAAATGACACAAAAGAGATCAAATCTTCATGCAAGCTTAGTGCAGGTAAACATGAATTACTTATCGAGATCTATGGCTATTATCAGAAATATTACGAGATAGTTAAGGCAAAAGAAGTAACCTACTACAATAACAAGCATCAACTAAACATAACTATTAAGGGTCCACCGACAGCATACGCTGCAGTAAGCTCCACTTACGCAGTTTTAAATAAATCGGGAATGGCAACTATATATTTCTATGGGTGGGGTAGCGACCCAGACAACAACATAAAGCATTATTACTGGGACTTTGAAGGCGATGGAGTCTGGGACTGGGTTGGCACTGCGCCAGAAAACATCTCTCATGTATTCACGAAGGGAGGGCATTATGTATCATTATTCATGGTTGTTGATGAGGATGGGTACTCATCAAATACTTCAGCAAGAGTAACTATAATTGATCCTGCTACAGTAGATAAGGATGGTGATGGATTGAGTGATGCTGAGGAAAGAGAGCTTGGCACAGATCCCTACAAAGCTGATACGGATGGTGATGGTTTAAGCGATAAGTACGAGACATTAATAGGTTCTAATGCATCAGATAGTGATTCTGATCATGATTCCCTTAGCGATTACTATGAGAACTTAGTGATGACTTTCTTTACTTTGGATCCGCTAGATAAGCCGGACACAGATAAAGATGGTGTAATAAATATTCTGGATAATGACTCTGATAACGATGGTTTATTAGATGGGGAAGAAATAAAGTGCATTTACCAGTACTATCCATGGAACCCAGAGTTCTGGGTTGGGACGAATCCATATAACAATGATTCTGATTACGATCATCTAAGTGATTACGATGAGAAATACATATATAAGACAAGTGCGATAACTTCTGATACAGATAACGATGGTTTAAGTGATTACGAGGAATTATTCCTCTATGCAACAGATCCACACAACATGGATTGCGACAATGATCAGGTCCCAGATGGATACGATCTACAACCCCTAATACCAGGTTACACATACTCAATAACAAACGTTTACTTGCCAGGATTGATACGTGAATCATCAATAGTTAGCGTTTTTGGTTTAAAAGGGGAGGTCTGGAAGACGGGTATTTCAGGCTGGGAGAAAATAGAAGCAGATAACGTAAAGAGCAGCGTAATCAATGATGAAGCTATTAGATCATGGGATTGGGGTATTTACAGTCCCGAGATAATAGATCTGATAAATATTACTGATGTAGGCAGTATCAAAGGATTATCTAACACTGCTCCTAATTACTTGGTAAAGTATACTTTCCAGAGATATTACTATAACATCACTTTCACTAATACAAAACATGTGTACGTTGGTGGATATCCATACATGCTGATTCCAATCACATTAACAACAGTTTCAAACCAATCAATAGTTTTTCAGCTTAGATTAAATCAGGATAGGACATCTTTCAGTGATCTTGGTTTCACGCAACTGATGTTTATTTATAGACTCTATCGAGTAGAAGATGTAACGATATCTAACGGGTTAATAGAAAGTATTGATAATTTCCCCATTTATACTAATTATAGCTTTGCAATGAACGTTATCGGAAAAACATATAGCGTAACACTAAGATTCCCAAAACAATACAAAGACTCAAGATACATACTATTTATACAGCCAGTATGGTACTATCACTGGGGCATAAGAACGGGATTATCGCCAATACCACTAGACTTATTCAAGATAACAGGATTAGCCACGATTATTCAGCAGGGTCATAAGACACTGATCTATGGTCACAGAAACTTGAGCTCGCTGGACAAATTACATAACTATGCTGTATACTTAGATCCCTCTCGACACACTCATCACGTCACTGAATCGATTCAGATTCTTGAGTATAGAGACGAGAAATACGTGTCAAAAAAGGTAACGATTGATAAGTATGCTACAATAGTAGATAACTCACATATGTTACTAAGGGTTCTGGAAGAGAAAATAAATGGCGTAACAGAATACCAATCCTTAATAGATAGAATACTTCCCGAAGAACTGCAAAAAGAAAGATACAATCCTGTGATAAAAAAATTTAAGGAAACCGTAACAAAAGCGATATCAGAAGCCTCAGATAGAAATAGCATAGTGGTTAGGCAAGCGATAAATTGGATGCTTGCGACTCTGCAATATACTTATGATGGCGAAGTCTTCCCATTCTATATACAATTGGCAGTATTTATAGAGGGAACATTCATTGAACCTGAAGTAATAACCAAAATAATGCCGCTAACCAAAACAACATTTAAAGCTTTAAATAAGGTCTCGATAGCTTTCGCAATAGTAACAGCAGCAGTACAGGTTTCAGCATATATCTACAAAATAACGCAGACAGATGACCCTCACATGCAGACGTACTACGCATTTAAAGCTTTATACATCATATGGGAAACAGCAGTTGAAATACTAATTTCTGTTGCTATTCCAGGATTAGGAATAGCAATAGTAATAGCATGGGAACTAATAAAATTGCTAGTCCCACAAGTAAATGCAGCCATAGACAACATGATTAGATACTTAGTAGCTCAATGGGAAGCTTTAACTGGGGCTGTTCCAGAAGAATTCGCTAGACAAATGTTTGAGAATGCCTGCAGGAAAGTGATAAATCTATCAAAACAATGCTCGGGTATAGCGATACTAATACTACCAACCTATTAGGCAAAGATTATGGCTCTTGTAAATAGAGTAGCATTTCACAACATAAAATTTAATCGGCTGAAACAAATATTTAAATTCATTTTACAAGTTTGATTTTTGTATGGCGAAGAGTGTATCGGGATTCTTCTATTTATCACTTTGTATCGCTTTATGGGCCTCAATACCAGTAGCTTCCAAAAAGATATTAAGTGAATTAGACAGCATACAAATGCTTTTCTACAGCACACTTTTCTCTCTCATTGTCCTATGGCTAATACTCATAGTCCAGAGAAAGCATAAAAATATGGGAAGCTATTCACTAAGGGATTACTTAAATATGGCTTTCCTAGGATTTCTAGGCACCTATCTTTATTATGTATTGCTTTATACAGCATTCGAATTAACAACGGCGCAAGAAGGATTCATACTAGCTTATACATGGCCAATACTAGTTTTAGCACTATCATTCTTAATACTGAAAGAGGAATTGACTATAAAGAAAATAATTGCTATCCTAATAAGTTTCTTAGGAATAATAATCATAGTGACTCGAGGCAAAATATTCTCCCTAGTCCTCACAAATATTATAGGTGATATAATCGCAATTCTAGGAGCATTTGTTTTCGCCTTGTTCTCGATCCTAGGCAAGAAATATAACTACGACAAAACCATAAGCGCTTTCATATATTTCCTTACCGCACAATTCCTAGTGACAATAACGCTACTAGCTTTCTCATCACTCAAAGTTCCCTCGATAGAGACATGGATATGGCTAATATATAATGGTCTCCTTGTAAATGGAGTTACATATATCTGGTGGTTCAAAGCACTAGAAAAAGTCGATACGCATATCGTATCAACAACACTATACCTAACACCATTTCTCTCATTAATATACATATGGCTATTCCTAGGCGAGAAAATATTTATCAGCTCCATAATCGGTTTAACAATCATAGTAACTGGTATCCTAATCCAAACCTATGAACCTAAGACAAACCCCAAGCAAAGCTAAAATGTTTAACTAATTTTTTCGCTACCTGCGTTATTTACCTACTTATTTCTAGGAAGTTGAAAAAGAAAGTATAGAGTTTATTCCGCCAGCAATAATTATGTTTAATCTTTTGAAGAATTAGTAGGTGTGTAACTTAATCTTCTTAAAGTAAATAACTGCGCTAAAAGCAATAACTATCAGCACTGTTAGGGTAACATAAATTAAATAATTATTAATAGTTGGGAATGAATCTACGCCATCTTTAATGCCGTCGCCATCGCTATCTGGGTCAAGTGGATTAGTGTGATAATGCTTAACCTCTAATCCATCGCTTAATCCATCATTATCACTATCGCGGTTTAGGGATTTGTGCCATAGACAAACTCCTCCAAGTTCGTTAAGCCATCTGAATCGCTATCAATTAGTGCGTCACTGGGATCAATTGGATTAAGAAAGTGGCTTGTTTCCCAACCATCAGGCATGCCATCGCCATCAGTATCATTGTTCCTAAGATCCGTGCTATAAGCATCCTCATCTAGATCGCTTAAACCATCTTTATCAGAATCAAATATATTATAGCTCGAGATCGATTGAACTAAGGGGTCTGTATCAAAAATAAAACTTGCGTCACCGACTCCGTCCCCATTAAGATCCTCACCGATATAATCACCCCAATAATTACCCAGCTGACTCAAATGAATTTTTCCATTGTAAAGATAAGTTACCCTGCTACTTGTACTCCAATTATTCATGATAAAATCCATTATCTATTATTCTATTACTATAGAGATATTGTTAAAACTTGAGGAAAGAATAAGGATTCCTCCACATAAATTATTCCTTATTGATATTATTGTCATGAACACTATTATTTCTTGAATTGACTAAGGCTATGCCAGTTATATAGTTGTTTAGAACTGCGTTATAATGTATATTATTATTGTTAGAGGCTTCAACTCTGATCCCATCATCATTATTCTTGATCAAGTTATTGTATATGTTGTTTTTGCTTGAGTTCCATAAGTATATTCCCTCTACATTATCCATAAAATTATTATATAGTTCGCTTGCTGTTGAATTCCATAGTATTAATCCATAATAATTATTGCGCATTATCATATTCCTTATTACTGTATTCATAGTGCCTATCCATAACCCCTCTTCCCTCGCTTTCTTCACTTCTTCAGAAAATTGCTTAGCTTTAATGATCCTATAATACTTAATAAGCTCCATTATTGTCTCTTCCAAGCTCCTCGTTTTCAGCTCTTTCCGCAAATCTTTCAGAATTTTAACCAACTCCTTCCTAACTGTAATCGTAGTATACTTCGACATAAAGGCACCCTAAAAAAACATTCTATAAATTTATCGATTTATAAATAAAGATATTTTAATTTACGTTATATTAACATCATTGCTAACTATTACTTTTAACATAGTAACTTATTTTAAGAAGTTTAAATCATATATCTTGAATGAATAAAGTTTTTTTACAACAATTTTTTATTGACAAATTGTATTTGATATTTGAAATGTTTTCATTTATGAGTGCGATAACTAATCTATTTTACTGAAATTGATTGTCTGGTGAGTTTTAATGGGCAAGATTCAATACAAGATTGAAATGACTCTAGGTATTCTAGGAGGATTAATTCTCTTTATAACTGGCGCTGTAGGGTCTGCGCAGACATACCTACTAATAATAGATATGGGTAAAATATATGTCAGATTGAGCGAGGAGTTAGCTAATTTGTTGGCGAACATATTTATTGCTCTAGCTATTGCTGGAGGTTTAACAGTTATCGTTGGAGCGTTCTTTATTGGGTTTGGTAGGAGGAGGATTGGTAGTTGGCTTGTTGGCATTGGTGCTGGAATATCGTTGAGTACATTGCTGATTAAGATATACTTGCTAGGACCAATAATAGCTGATCTCATTAGGAATGGGCAGTTCTATGATGCCGCAAAGATCTTCGGTGTTGAATTAGGATTAGTTGGCTTAGGTGTAGTATTATCCTTCTTCTCAACGCTAACGAATTATAGGTGGATGATATATACATTCATTCTATCCATACTAAACCTATATATCGGAGTAACGGCTAATCCAGAACTAATAGATCTACTCGTATCAAAGCTAAGCATCCCAGAGAGCATTCAACCATACATCTACCAACTAGAGCTACTAGTGGCTTACGTCGGTTTACTCTTCCTTATAATCACATTCATTGTCGGAGCAAATCACTTTAAGATATCTAAGTTCCTAGCTATCCTAGCAATTATATCACTGATGCCGTCATTCGTAATAATGATAATTACTACAGCTTCATTACTAAGTAGCATGACGCTACTCGAAGAATTAAGAGTAGTGCTCCAGACAATAAACATAATCGCCATAGGCTACTTCATACTAAAAGCAAAAACAGTTCATGAAGAAAACAAGGAAAGGAAGAAGAAAGGGAAATATTACCAAACTGTAGAGCAATAGTCACGTAAGAAGCTGAGAATTAATTTATCACTTCTTCTCTTTTTCCAAACCCATAAACATCATTATTAACAATATTTCAGGAATATTCATTCAATAATCATTCTTGATAGAGTCGTTAAAGCGTATAAAAATATTTAAGCACTAAAGGACTTTTTTGGGAATTAGAATTAGGTAAAGGTGTTTAACTATGTCATTCAACGTTCTCGCTAATATCGGTAAAAAATCAGGTTAAATAAGATCCTAACTAATGGAAAAGCAGTAATACTCGCGTTTGATCACGGTTTTGAGCATGGCCCAAAGGATTTACCTGGGGAGAGAGTTAATCCAAGAGAAGTTGTGAAGATTGCTGTAGAAAATAATTTCAGCGCACTGATGACTACAAGAGGAATAGCGAGAGCAACTTGGGATATATGGGGAGGAAAAATACCACTCATATTGAAGGTAACGAGCAAAACTAGTTTGAGGCCAAAGGAGGAGCAGCTTCTGCAATCACCGGTGGGTACAGTGGAGGACGCTATTGCCTTGAACGCTGACGCCATTGCAGCAACAGTTTATTGGGGATCACCATACGAGGATATAATGATAAGGAATTTTCTTGATCTGACTCAAGCATGCGAGATGTATGGGTTCCCAATAATGATGCTGGCCTACCCTAGAGGACCAACAATTGAGAATAGGCATGATGTTGAGATCGTGAGATATGCAGCAAGGGCTGGAGCGGAGTTAGGAGCAGATCTAATAAAAACACATTACACTGGATCAACAGAGACGTTCAGAGAAGTTGTTCGAGCTTCTCCCGTTCCAGTATTAATGAGTGGAGGACCAAAAACAAAAACACCGGAGGAATTCCTAGAAACTGTGAGAAGTGTGATGGATGCAGGAGCTGCAGGATTGGTTGTTGGGCGAAACGTTTTCCAGAGCGAGGAACCAGAGAAAATATCGCGAGCAATAAAAGCAATTGTTTTTGAGAACTATAGTGTTAATGAAGCAATAAAATTCCTGAAGTGATGATAAGTGGTATTTGTTCTAACAGCAGGACATATTCTCATGGATATAAGAATACTAGTTGATGAATTCGCAACACCAGACAGAGAAAGCAAAATAATAGGAATGAGCAGAGGGCTAGGAGGCTCCGCTGCAAACGTTGCGGTAGGAGTCGTTAGACTAGGTGGAAAAGCGAGGGTAGTTGGGAAAATAGGGATGGATAACTTTGGGCGACTAGCTGTAGAAGAATTATTGATGAAGAAGGTTGATATAAGCGGAGTAAAAATTGATTTGCTTGGAGAAACAGGTTTCTCAATCGTATTAATCAATCAGCACGGCGAAGTTATATTTTATGGACGAAAAGGATCAACAGAGAAACTGAGAATGGAGGAAATAAACGAAAATATGTGCGAAAACGTAGATTTCTTTCACATAGCAAGCCTGGGAAAAGAACTTGCCGAAGAAATCGCTAAAATAGCGAAAAAACACAACATAACAATATCATATGACCCAGGAAGAACAGTGATAAAAGAAGGATACAGCAAACTATCAAAAATACTCAGACACATAGATATCCTCCTCGTAAACGAGAAAGAGGCACTGAGCCTAACAAACACAACAAGCATAGAAGACGCACTAGAATTCATCAAAAGAAAAATAAATTGCGATACGATCATTAAACTCGGTAGCAAAGGAGCATACGTAATCCAGGGAAAAGAAGTAACACACATAAAACCATATAGAGTAAAAGCAATAGACACAACGGGAGCAGGAGATGCTTTTGCAGCCGGACTAATAATTAGATACAGCGAGACAAAGGATCTGGTGGAAGCAGCAAAATATGGAAACGCAGTAGCAGCACTAAAAAGTACAGAGATTAGGAGCACAAGAAATACCAACAAAGAGCGAAGTGGAAGAATTCCTGAAAAAACATGGTATATAACTATAATTATATATTTTCAAAAAAGAATTAAAATATTCTCAAACCAAATACTTTAATATATAATTCCGAAG
>JAHQWF010000103.1 GCA_029856055.1 Candidatus Njordarchaeota archaeon
CTTCTTGAATGATTTTTGCTAGATTTTTTATGCTTTTAGCTTTTTGTTCGTAGAGACCCGCTACTTTAATTAGATTCATTAATGTTCTGTCATCCATTCTAGAAATAATTTCTGGGTTAAGTTTCGTAGCTTCATATAACGATTCTAATGCTTTTATCGAGTTTTTATCATTTGTATTTTGACTTAGGATAATTGCTACCAATAAAGCAAATTTATTATCTACATAATCTACAACGAATAATTCTCTCTCGATCTCTATTTCTTTTCGCAATCTTCTTATGATTTCTTCCCCTAATGCAGCTTTATCCAACTTAATCACTCATATTTTTTACTTTTATTAATAAATAATTTAAAAAATTTTAATTTTATATGTTTAAAGGATATATTAATTAGATTTAAATAAGATTTATTTACGGAATGTTCTATAGATATATACAAAATTTTGGGTATATCTATATACAGTGAAATAAAAAATTAAAGATATAAATATATTTTAGGTAGATAAATTTGAGTGAAATTAGGAGAGTTCAAGTAACTGGCGGCTCTACATTTATAATTTCCTTGCCTAAAAAATGGGTTAAGAGCGTTGGATTGAAACCTGGTAGCCCAGTAGTGATAAATAGCCTTAAGGACGGTAGCCTGATTTTAAAGCCATATAAGGAGGAGGGTATAGCTACTATTACACGTGCTGAACTTCAAGCTAAAAAGGATGAGAATTTTTCTAAGATCATTAGAGAGTTCATATCTAGGTATCTATTAGGTTACGATATAATAGCTATTTACTTTGATAAGGGAATGGGAATTAAGAAGGAATCAATAAAGAAAGTTATTAGAGAAAAATTAATAGGTGTAGAATTGTTAGAGGAATCAGCGCAGCACCTATTGGTTCAGTGTTTAGTTAGATATGATGAGTTACCTTTGATGAAGGCTCTGGAGAGAATGAGTATCATCACTAGTTTCATGATAGAGGATGCTGTGAGATCATTCCTTGAATTAGATAAGCAGTTAGCTAAGGAAGTGGTTAAGAGGGATGATGAGGTAGATAGATTTTATCTTTTCTCTGTGAGACAGCTTAAGTATGTTATCAAGAATATAACTGGCTTATATAAGATTGGTCTTAAGACTCCAAGGGATTGCCTTGGGTACAGAATTATAATTAAGAGTGTTGAGAGAATAGCTGATCATGCAGCTAGAATAGCTCAGGTAGGAATGAAGCTTAATAAGAAGTTATCTAAAGAGATAAGTGATGAAATTTACTCATTTTCTGAGAGAGTATTAAATGTTTTTAAGGAATCTATATACTCGTTGCTTAGATTGGATACAGAGAAAGCTCATGAAGTTATTGACGCATCTGAAGAACTGATTCAAGTGGAGGAAGATCTCACATCTAAAATTATAATGCATGAGGATACTTATACAGTGATGGTAACTAAATTAGTTTTAGATAGCTTAAAGAGGATAGCCGAGTATAGCGCTGATATAGCAGAAATAACCATTAATTTAAGTGTTGAACAGCCATAGCGCTGGACACAAAAACTTTTTTTGTAGTATATTCGACATCTAATTTAGAGGTATCTAAAGTGATAAAAAATGAAACATAAAATACGTACAGAAAATCTATCGGTATGGTACGGATCTAATCAAGCCTTAAAGAACATTAATATTGGTATCTATGAGAAATCTATAACTGCCATTATAGGGCCGAGTGGATGCGGTAAAAGTACATTTCTTAGAGCTTTAAACAGGATGATAGAGATTATTGATGGTGCTAAGGTGGAAGGAGCAGTTTATTTAGATGGTAAAAATATTTATGATCCCAATATCGATCCTGTTGATGTAAGATCCAGGATAGGCATGGTCTTTCAAAAACCGAATCCGTTCCCTCACTTAAGCATATATGATAATGTTGTAATTGGATTAAAACTAAGAGGAATCAATGACAAGGACTATCTTGATAAAGTAGTAGAGTCTTCGCTGAAGAAAGTTGGTCTATGGGAAGATGTTAAAGATAAATTAAATGAGAAAGGAGTAAATTTATCGGGTGGTCAACAGCAGAGATTATGTATAGCGAGGGCACTAGCCGTTAACCCTGAAGTAATCTTACTGGATGAGCCTACATCAGCGCTAGACCCTGTTTCAGCTCTAAAGATCGAGGATCTTCTTTTGGAACTGAAGAAAGAATACACTATTGTTCTAGTTACGCATAATATTCAACAAGCAGCTAGAATAAGCGATTATACTGCATTCTTATACTACGGGGAGCTTATTGAGTATGATAGAACAGATATACTTTTTAAGACTCCTAAACATAAATTAACAGAACAATATCTTGAGGGGAGGTTTGGATAAATGAGAATTAGTCTGCAACAGTCATTAGAGGACATTAAACAAAAGGTCTTCAACTTATTCTATATAACCAAGGAAAACGTAAGTTTATCAATAATGTATCTGCTCGGAGAGGCACCAGATGCTCTAGATAGGATCCGTGAACTAGAAAAGAAAAGCGACTTAATAAATCTAAGCGTCATGGAGGATTGTATGACTGTACTCGTTAGACAACAACCAGTTGCGAAAGACGCTCGATTCGTAATAGCCATGATGGAGATATCTTCGTTTTTTGAGAGGATAAATGATCTCTCTCTTGAAATAAGTGAATTACATCCCTCCGAGATCAAAGATCCAATGTTGAAAAATGTAAAAAATAACATATTGTGGATGATTAAGAGGATAACCTATATGATAGATTTGAATGAAGATAGCCTAAGAACTGGAAAAATAGTTGATATTGACAAAACTTTAACCTCATTAGATGATGATATAGATGCGTTATTTAAGGAGTCAAAAAGAATATTGATAGAGTTCCTGAAGAATAATAAAGAAGAAGTAGAAGATGCTGTGAAACTACTATATATAATTAAGCACTTAGAGAGAATAGGTGACATCGTAGCAAAGACAGGCTCAAGAATCATTTATATTGAAAGAGGAAGGTGGGTATTTATTAAATGATTTTAGAGGTATAGTCAAATCTTATATTTAATTACATGATGAATGGCGGTCGATCGGAGAATTAATGAAGATGCAACTCCCCACTGATCAAATAATTAATAAATTCTTTTACTAACTAGAAAATCTAGTTGCAGGATGCATTTAGTGCATTTATGAGTAGGGTTAATCATAATGAGACTTAGTGAGATTTCTAAAGCAAAGAAAGTTGTGTTACTGATCTTATTATCAAATTTATTTATCTTGTCTCTAAAGATTTACTTATTTCTGATGACGCTTTCTCTAGTTGTTTTAGCTTATTTAACAGATACTTTTATAGATATAATGAATGATTCAATAGCATTTATAGGATTGAGAAAGGCTATGGTACCCGCGGATAAGGATCATCCATATGGGCATGGTAAATACGAGGCTTTATCTAGGTTAATAATAAGTATTTTTGTTTTTGTATCAGTAATTGAGATATCGTCACAGAGTATAGAGCGATTAATAATAGGTAAAGGCTTTATATTTGTGGATTTTGACTTTTTAACATTTTAATTGATTCATTTATAGAACTTTTATTGGTGATTACATATCTATTTGCTATAATCACACTATGAGTGTGTTAAATTGAAAGGGCTAGAAACGCTTTACATATTCGATTACGGAGGTCCAATACTTGTCATTGTTTTTGACGATGGTGAAGTAAGAATATATAAGAAATTTAATGATAGTAATTTAGTCAACGGCATGGCTGCTGTTGCGGGTTTATTAAAGAGAGTTCAAGGAACCAAATTTTTTACAGTAAGTAGATATGTAGGTTTTTTTGGGCGGTACTTCATTGGAGTAGGTTTTATTAATGATATAGACTATCGTGTTTTTGTGTTAGGATTTCTAAAGCGATTGATATCTTCATTAGATGACATTCATGTATCTATAGTCGATTTGATCGTTGAAACAACTATAAAGCATCTAAAAAGAGAATTAAAAATAGAAAAGGTGACTATGATAGAGTGAGACTCACCTAGATAAATTCTAGATAGTTAGTGGCGCTTATTATGGTTTTTAAATTAAATTATCTAGAACTTAATGGCATGAGAATAATACCAATATGGTCTGATTCCCTTGGCGCTAAATCGTTTTCTGTTTTCGTAGATACTGGCGATACAAGAATATTAATAGATCCAGGAGTATCTATAATGCACTCTTCTTTCCCGATAAGTGATGCAGAAAAATTTAATTTAGTTGAGAAAGCCCATAATTTGATTAGAAGATTTATTAGTATTTCTCAGATCATTATAATTTCGCATTATCATTACGATCATTTCTATCATAAAGATCTTGATGTGTATAGAGGGAAAACAATCCTAGCTAAAAATCCTAATGAATTTATTAATGAATCGCAGAGGGAAAGAGCTATTTGGTTCTTTAGTGAGTTATTCCAAAGTCTTTCTGGTAACAAGCTTGTGTTATCTGAACGGAGAGAAGACATTTTAGTTGAAGATCCATTAAAGGAATTGAAAATAGCTATGAGCAAAGATTTCGGAGAGTATACATCAAGGAGAAAAGAGCTATTAGAAAAAGGGAGGAGATGGTTCAGTAGACTGGTAGAAAAATGGAAATCATGGAAAATTATACCTAGTGGCGATTATAATAAATGTGAAGTTAATTTTATAGATGGAAGGACATTTACGTACGGAAACACAGTTATTAGATTCGGAAAGCCATGGTTTCATGGTATGGAATACTCGAGATTAGGTTGGATTATACCTATAGTGATTAAGAAAGGGTCTGTGAAATTATTATATACCTCTGATGTGAATGGGCCAATTATAGAAGATTACGCGGAATATATTATAAAAAAGAATCCAGATGTCTTGTTTATAGATGGTCCAGCCACATACATGATCCCATATACAATAAATCTAATAAATTTTAGGAGAGCTCTTGAAAATATAAAGAGAATAATAAAAGAAACGAAAACAAAGATCATATTTATAGATCATCATTTGAC
>JAHQWF010000132.1 GCA_029856055.1 Candidatus Njordarchaeota archaeon
TACTTATTCCAGGAACAAATGCTATTATGTATTCTAGTAACACTTGTCGTATACCTTTATGAAATAATAATTTTATACTTTTGATTTTATAATTCTTTAAAAAAATTTCATCATTTTATTAAAATATTTTTTGTATTAGTTTCTTCAAGTATTTCTCAAATATAGGTCTGAATTCATTCACATATTTTTTTATATCAACCATCTCTGGTTCTAGACCTAGTTTTCGATTTATTCTTACAACACCCTCAGCGACTGAATGAATAAATATAAGCAATTTCTCATTTTTAAGGTTAGCTTCACTAGGTAAAATAAAATTAAAAACTAGATCATCCTTTGTTAAGACTATATATTTCTCTGTTTTTGTCTCAATAAATTTTATTCCTTCTCCAGTCTCCCTTAGCCCCTGGAGCGCGGCCACTATTAGTGAAGACTTTAATGTTTTTTCCTCAGAATACATGTCCTCTTCCATAACATCCCATTTCTCCAAATCAAATATGTAAATAGGGATGCCGCTCTCGTCCATAATCTCAATTCTCTTCACTGATACTGGAGGTGACAATTGGATCACCGTTAGAGCAAATATATTATTCTTCTTCCTCCAATACTTCTTCAATTATCTCTTCAGATATCTTTTTCGCTTCCTCCTCAACCATCATTAATCTTTCTTCCTTCTTCTTTAAATAGATTTTATAACCCTTATATGATGCTAATCCAGCAGCAATTATGATTGATGCACCTATTATGTATTGGTAATAAGGTATAACAATCAATGAGTATTCAATAGTAAATATTTTTAGTGGCGTATCTATTATTATTTTTGCATTTGCTGAAAATAATTGAAACGTGATATTTGCCTCCCATGTACTTTTTCTACCATCCTCACTTACCCATACCTGAACCATAGATATATTTTTGTTGCCCAGAGTAATCATTGTTTCTTCAACATATGTATTCTCGACCTCTACAGTTACCCTTAATTTCTGCTTAGGTGAATCAACTATACTGCCTTTATTTGGAGTAATATGAATGCTTCTTAAAGCCTCATTATAAACTTCTGCTACATTGAACTTAAATTCACCAGAACCAAAGATCTCTTTTACCGTCACATAGTAAAAACCATTTTCGGGAGGCGTAAATACAACATATTCATCCATACCCATACCATGAATACTCTTAGTTAATAAAACTGGTTCGCCGTATTTATCTGGTTTTCCTGACCAAATATATAAATCGAAATCGGCGAAATCTGGTACCTCTACTCTAAATATATAATTCTTACCTTTCTTAAAATAAACTTTTCCAGCCCAAACATGTTTACCGAAAGCTCTAGATGTTAAATTAACTCTATAACTATTGCCTACATCGATTACATTCTCTAAGGCCTCAATAGCTGCATCAACTTGCACAAGCCCATAACCCTCAACATAATCTTTTTGACCTCTATTAGCCTTCATACCTACCTCGGGACCCCTGTAAATCTCCCAAGCAGTCATTAACAAAAGATGCTTAACCTTTAATACATCATCGATGGTATAGTTCCAGTTACTCCAGTCATCATGTGTGATCGCTTGAACAACGATTGCGACAGCTCCCCCAACTTGTGCAGCCGACACCGATGTACCTCTAACTATAATTAAATCATCTCCGTAGATATCGTTTATCCCAGTTAACCTCGTAACCTCCTCAGCGCCCGTTGAGTAATCCCAGATGTATAAATCTAGATTATCATCTCTATCGTCGTCCGCGCATATAATAGCTGGTTCATCAAAATCTCCTCCAGGAGCAACAATATCTGGTTTAGTAACATTTGTTTCGGCTGGAGATCCGTCAGGATATTTGCTGTAGGGTCCTCTAGAAGACCAATTTGTAATATTAAGTCTCAACCATGCATCAGTCGAGGCGCCAACCGCAATAACTTGTTCTAGTCTAGCTGGTGAATTTATAGTGTTTTCACCAGGTCCCTCATTTCCCGCAGCTACAGTAACCACAATGCCATTATTAATTAAATTTTTAACAGCTCCTTCCGTAGCCGCGTCAACATATATTGAGCCAAAGGTTATTGTAGCTGCTACAATATGATACTTTTCCTTATTACTAATCACCCACTCAATTCCATCTAGAATATCCTCAGTGTTACCATAGCCCTCCTCATCCAGTACCTTTACACCAACTAACTTTACTTCTGGTGCCACACCCGAGAAAGCGCCATAAGTTAGGGAACCAGATAAGTTATCTTTCAGGAAAGCCCAGTAAGCTATACCTGGTCCATCCGTTTTCTCCTTGTAAGGACCCCCGCTCTGCAATCCAAGATCTATCTCGAGTTTATATATACCTGTAACATTAGCCTTAAAAGATAAAACATAGGGATTTCTTAAATCCTCAGTAATTATTGTATTCCCCTCTGGCGTATAAACTATTAATCGTACTACTTCCGCGCTATGTGTTTTAGATGAATATGGTTGTATACTAACATCTTTCCACTTGACGATAACACTCACATCACCTGTTCTAAAAACTGGAAAAACTTCTATAGTAAAGAACTCGTGATATCCCGCATCCAATCCATCAATAACAATCGCAAACTGAGCAAACTGAATAGTTGTTTCGTTGTATCTAACAAGATTTCCTCCAACAACGCTAGCTATTGATGTCCCATGCCCATTATCATCGTATGGATGAGATAAGCCATTAACCGCATCGTACCAACCGACGATTTTACCAGAGAAATTTGCGTCGCCATAATAGGGAGAAAGGGATATGTGAGATGGATCAAGGCCCGAATCCATGATAGCGATGCTCATGTCACTAGATCCGTTATAACCATAGTTTTCCCAGACATACGGTTTTAATCCCATAAGTCGAAGAGAATTAAACATCGTTGCTTTATACTTCATGTTAGGTTGAATAAAGATGATGTTTGGATCTTTAGCTAACTCACTTAACATCTTTTTAGGTAATCTCCCAGAATAACCCTCTATGGCGTTCCTGTAAATCTTCTTTATTTCTCCCCCTAAGCTCTCGAAATATTTAATTGAAGTAGCAGAAAAATCTCTCAATAGAACTACAACATCAATAAAACCATTATCTTCAGGTACAGTTTCTTCTAACAAGTCATATATCTTGTCTCTATCTTTATCTAAATTCTTTATGATGACATCTAGATCTGATGCATAAATATGATCTCTATTATTAATTGCTTCTACGGATTTATCAAATGATCTCCGTTTAATTGATATTACTTTAATATTTGTGCTCATCGGTATTATTAGGACTAAGACTAGTAAAATTCCCGTAATTCTTCTCATAAAAATCACTCAATTATCATAGGGACAATATAATATCATTACGCGCTTTAAAAAATTAATTATTTATGCTTACCTATTTTAATAGCTAATTATTTAGAATTATTTATTATCACTTAATGCATAGTACTGAAGTAAATATTTTTATTTAGCGTATGAAATAGCCAACAGTCTATGTACTAATTTTTATTAATAAGTCGTCATATTAATTAATTGTTCCGCTTTTTATTTCTAGTTAATTCAGTAGTAAGTGATTCCATTGCCTTCGAAATATTGGTTAGGCTGTAGTGGTTATAGTTACGATGATTGGGTAGGTAATTTTTATCCACCTGGTTTAGATAAATCCTTGTTCTTTAAATTCTACTCAGAGCGCTTTAATACAATTGAAATAAATTCTAGTTTTTACCAGATTCCAAAAAGAAATACTGTATTACATTGGGTGAAGAATGCTCCAAGCTACTTTAAGTTCTCCTTTAAATTATATAGAGAGATCACGCATGACAGAAAGTTATATAATGTTAAACCAGTTCTAGATAAGTTCTTCTCAGCTATTAAAGCATTAATAGATAAGAATTTAGTGGCTGTTTTCCTTATACAGCTTCCGGCCAGCTTTGGTAAAAATCTACTTAAACTAGAAAACTTCTTCAACGAACTTCCACCAAATTACAAGTACGCTATTGAGTTTAGGCATCATAGCTGGTTAGAAAATGATACTTTCGAACTTCTCGAGAAGTATAATGTTGCTTACACTATTGTTGATGAACCTCATCTACCCCCCTTAGTGAAAATAACTACCGATTTTACTTATATTAGGTTTCATGGACATGGAAAAAAGATTTGGTATTACTACAATTATAAGGAAGATGAGCTTAAGAAGTGGGCTAAACAGATAAAAGAAATAGAGCCCCAAGTTAAGGAAATCTACATTTACTTCAATAACCACTTTAGAGCATTTGCTCCCAGAAACGCCAGTCAGTTAGCTAAGCTTCTGGGCATCGAGGACAAAGATTTAGTCCCCGTTCAAAGACAGACAACTTTATGGGAATTCTAGATAGTTTTTTTAATAACGGGATTTCAAATTTCCTTAATCTTATCCATCGCTAAGATTCTTATATATTCCTATTCACTTTTTTCAGCTACTGTAATTAGTAAATAGGTGTTGAATTTGAGTTCGATTTCTTATTTTCATACGAGGAAAAGATTAGTTGAGTTAGGTAGGTTACTTGTTCAGAAAGGTTTAACTCATGGTTCATCAGGAAATTTAAGTGCTGAGGTAGGAAACGATGTAATTCTCATAGGCCTAGCGATATTGTGGAGATAGACTTTAATGGGAATGTTTTGTCTGGTAAGTTTAAGCCCTCTATAGAAAGATTTATGCACATCGAGATATATAAGAACAGGAGGAATGTTAATGCTGTTGTACATACACATCCTATTTATTCTTCCGCTCTAGCTATAGCTCGGGAATCATTGCCTGTACTAACTGAATAATTCGTGATTTATGTTGGAGGTCCCGTTAAATTAGCTAAATTTAAACAAGCTGGAACAGCTGATCTCGGAGCTGCTGTAGTTGAGGCTCTCGGCGATAGAAAAGCTGCGTTGATGGCTAACCATGGTTTAGTTGCCGTTGGTAAGGATCTTGATGAGGCTGAATTTGTTTCCGAGATTGTTGAGATTCACGCTAAGATGTATGTGATGGCGAAATCCTTGGGTAAAATTAATGTTGTCCCTGACGATATTGTTCGGAGTTGGAGGGAGTTTTACTATAAGAAAATGAAGAGTTATTGAATCCGCTTATATTATTTTTATGGTATGTATGTCATTATTGTGTTTATCGCAAATATCGTTGCTAGTATCACTGCTATAGCTATTCTTATTACTTAATAGTTTCCCGGCTCTTCTTCTATAGGTATTATTTTTTCACTTGCTTTTGCGGCGAATATAGCTACTAGAAATCCAGATATTTCATCCGCTATAACATGCTGTCTAGCAAATAGAGTTGATAAGATTATGCCTATGGCTATCAGCCAGAAAATTACTGATTTTCCGCTATCTTTGCTGAGGAAATAAGCTGATAATGTAGAGTTAGCAGCGTGTAAACTTGGGAAACAATTTACAGGTAGATCATCTTGATAATAGTTATACATAACCTTGGATAAAAAGACTTGGGCGCCGCTCAAATCTGGTCTATCCATTTTTACTGAATATATTAGATAAGTTATATAGGACACGATATATGTGATCAATACTGCCCCGAAGAATTGGTTGAACTTCTCTGGTTTAATATAAGCGAAGTAACCTATAGTGTAGAGGACAAATGGGTAAAAATGAAGACGTAGAATATAACGAATATAGGGTTGAAAAATATAATGTAGTCAAGTGGCGAATAGAATACTGGATGAGCCCTAGCAAGGGTGGCTTCAGCTATGACATCATACAATATCAATGCAACGACATAATAAATCACTAGGTACAGTGAATTTCTAATCAACATAGATAGAAGCTTTTTATCGACCATGATTATTCCCCCTAATATTTTTAGAAGAGTAAACTTTCTTAGGAAATATAGGAAATATAATTTTATTGACAATGTGACTATTTAGGGAGGCGAAATATTATGGTTTATGTTATTTTAATGCAGCACGCTAAAGCAAAGAGAAAAGAAGAAGATCCGCAGAGAAACATAACTGAAGAAGGTAGAGAGGAAACTGAAAAGATTGCTAAGTTCTTTGTAGATAATATTGGTTTGAGAATAGATAAAATAATTCACAGTACTAAACTTAGAGCCAAACAAACAGCGGAGATACTATCTAAGTATATTAAGCCAAGAGACGGCGTTATTGAAAAGGAAGGTCTAGAACCGAATGCGGATCCATCGATTTGGGCTGAAAAATTAAGCATAATAAATGAAAACATAGTTATCGTTGGTCATTTGCCGCATCTTAGCAAGCTAACTTCCCTTTTAGTAGCCGAAGATACTGAAAAAGAATTAGTAGTTTTCCAATACTCCAATATGGTGTGTTTAGAAAGAGATGACAAGGGAAAATGGAGAATTCTTTGGATTATTAGACCTGATATAATTAAATAAATAAACTTATAGATCTATTATTAGGTTAGATGATGAACTGACCGGGACCGATAAGTAAATGAGGAGGCTTGAAAGGTCTGATAACTTACATTTGTTTAATAGTAATTATTATTATAAGCAATATAATATTATTCTAAATAACAGGTGATTAATATTGAGTAGTTATATTGATTACATTGAGCGATCAAGAATATTCTTAGAGGAGGCTAAAGCAGCTTTAAATAAGGGAATTTATTGGTTAGCATGCTTTCACGCTCATCAATCAGTTGAATTTTATTTAAAAGGACTTTTAGAATATAAAACTGGTTCTTATCCATTCACACATGATTTAACTTATTTATTAAAGATTGTTGCAAATATATTGAATCTCACGTTACCAGAGGACTTAAAAGTTAAAGCCGAAGCATTATCACCGCATTACACATTGTCTCGTTACGGTGGTTTAGGTGTGTCAGAATACACTGAGGATAAAGCAAGCTCATGCATAAGTTATGCGGAGGAAATTTTGGAATGGTTGAAAGAGAAAGTTTAAACTTTTTTAAAATTTTAAGAAAGAATGTAAAAAAATACGATAATTCTTTTAGAAACTTTATTGAAAAAATAATAAAAAAATTTGGAGATAATGTTACAATAGTTTTATTTGGCAGTAGAGCTACTGGAAGGGCTAAAGAATCTAGTGATTATGATGTTGCATTAATAGTTAGGGATGATATAGATAGGATGGATTTTTTAGAAGAAGTATCAAAATTAAGGGAGGATCCTATTCCAATAGATATTATTGTAATTAAAATTAGTGAACTAGATCTTAATATTGTGAAAAAGATGTTTTATAACTCAAAGATTATTTGGAATGGTTTAGGAGTCAAACTAAATAGTTGTAAAAATAAAGGGAGATAGCTTTTATTTATAATATTTAATTAAATCTGTTAATATATTTGTGTATCTGAATCCTGTAACTGGCAGTTTCTTAGCTATAGCATTGCTTACAGCTAATACTTGATAAAACATAGTTGAGATTATAGATGAATTATACTCATCTAAATCTGGGATTTCTATTACCTCATTAACCCAACTTATATTGTTGCTATTTGTTACTACTATTTGCTTTGCCCCCATCTTGCTTAAAGCTTTCGATACCTCCATTAATTTCTCTTCACTAGCACCTTTCGGTATATCTAGAATAATTACGTCATTTTCATCTATAGATATCATCCCATAATGAGACAATTCTTCTGCCTCAAACACTATTGAGTGCATCCAAGCCGCCTCTCTAAATTTAGCTCCTCCAAAGAGAACAGATACATAACTTGGACCGGCTCCAACTAGATAGACTCTATCTTTGTTTAAGATGTATTCAAGTATATTTCTGACATCTACTAAGAATTTCTTTAAATATTCATTAGAGATATCAGGTAGTTTTTCTAACTCTTTCTTATTGAGCTTAGTATCGCCTATATTTCGTGATATGATATTTAAAATATACATGGCTGTGGTGCTTGTAGCTGATGGTGGACCATAGGGGTTCTTAACTTGAGTTATGAGCTTTAAATCTGCTAATCTCGCTAACGGTGAATCCTCGTAGTTTGTTAGTGCAATTACTTTAAGATTATTCTCCTTCGCTTTCTTAGCTGCATCGACAGTCTTTGAGGTTCTTCCTGATGCAGATATAGCGATAAGAGCAGCATTTTCCTCGAAATTATACTTGTATCTAAGGAACTCATATGATTCATAGGGCTCTGTCCTGATCCTAGTAAATTTCTCGAAAAGTAAGGATCCATAGATCGCTACAAAATAGCTGTCTCCACAACCAGCTAGATAGATTTTATCGATATCTTTGAAAACAGTAATAACTCTTTCTAGTTTCTTCTTAACCCAGTTCCATGTCTCTTTTAAAGCTATTGGTTGTTCTTCAATGATATGTTTTAGCGACCTATTTAAGAATTCAGTCATTTTTATCACCATTCAAGTTTCTTTCTTATTTTATTATAAAGCTTCTCAGCTGGATTAGTATCATTATCTACTGTCTCATATAGATCTATCTCTCCTCGAATAACTATTCCTGCAGACCTATTCCCACGTCTATCTCCACCCGCTCTCTCTCCTGCTACTAAAGCATTAATTAATTTCTCTATAATCCCTCCCATCGCACTTAATAAAGCTCTCTCAGCCGAAAAAAGAACTTCTTCTCCAGTTATAAGATTCCCAATAATAATGTAATCTTCTCCTATTAATTCACCATGCCAATGAGGACAAAGCTTACCAGTATGTACAGCTTTCCTATTCATTATATCCAGGATAGCTACTTGTCTTCTTTCTGGCTCATCATCCCTAGCAAGTAATTTCTTTAAGGTTTCTTCTGGACTTAGACCACTCTCAAGTAATTTTAATCCTTCAACACCATACATCGTATTAGTGTATGCTTGAGTTGCAATAGCGCCAACTCCTTTCTTAATCCAAGGAACCCTAGCGGCTACAGCAATTGATCCAGATGCAACAGCAATACCTAATGTTTCGGATTCTCTATCTAGTTTTATAATAGAGTAAGTCATTTTGACTCATCAATAACATTATTGAAAAAATTTCTCATACCCTTTCCAACAATCTCTTGAGAAACGATTTTAACCTAGGATGCTCTGGATTAGTGAAAAATTTTTCTGGGTCAGCTTCTTCAAGAATTTTACCGTGGTCGATAAAAATAACTCTATCAGCTACCTCTCTTGCGAAATCAACCTCATGAGTAACTACAACCATTGTTTTACCCTCCTTAGCTATCTCTTCCATCGTTATTAATACTTCACCGATCAATTCAGGATCCAGCGCGGATGTAGGTTCATCAAATAAGATTAATTTAGGCTCAATCGCAAGAGCTCTTGCTATAGCTACTCTTTGTTGCTGACCTCCCGATAACTGTCCAGGATAAGCATAAGCCTTCTCTTCAAGTCCAACTTTTTTTAGAACTTTCAATGCTCTTTCTTCAGCCTTCTCTTTATCTAATCCATGAACCTTTGTTAGCGCCAAAGTTATATTATCTATTACCTTCATGTGTGGAAAAAGGTTAAATTGCTGGAAGACGAACCCCACATGTTTCCTAATCTCTTTTAAATCTGTTTTTGGATCAGTTACCTCGACACCATCAATCCATATCTTCCCGCTATTTGGTTCAACTAATCGAACTATACATCTTAATAATGTGCTCTTCCCTGATCCGCTTGGCCCCATTATCACAACTGTTTCCCCCTTAGTGACTTTGAGTGACACACCTTTAAGTACTTTTAGATCTCCATAGCTTTTATGTAAATCCTCTATCACCAGTATATTATCCGTCATAATCTCCCACCCGCTACACCTAATCCCGGTATTCTAACTTTCTTCTCTATTAATCTAGCGATACGTGAAACAATTAACACCATAATTAAGTAAATGAATGCTATCGTTATATAAACTTCGAAATATCTATAAGACCATGCAGCAATATACTGTCCCCTTCTAGTTAATTCATGAACTCCAATAATTATTAATATAGAGGTATCTTTCAGTAATGTTGCTAACTCATTAACGAACGCCGGAATAACTATTCTTAAAGCTTGTGGAATAATTACATATCTCATTGACTGCCAATAAGTAAATCCTAGGGATTCAGCAGCTTCTAATTGACCTCTAGGAATTCCTTTAATACCGGATCTAACTATCTCCGCTTGATAAGCCCCGCTATTAAGCCCCATTGTTAAGATACCAGCCATCACTGGGTCAAATCTTATTCCAGTAGCTATAGGTATCCCAAAATACACTATTAATATTTGCACTACTAGCGGTGTTCCTCTAATTGTCTCTATGTATAGAGTTGATATTGCTTCTAAAATACTTACACCAGATACACGCAAGATGCCCATAACAATTCCTATTAAGTTACCTAGTATAAAAGCCATAACTGCAATATAAACTGTTAATTTTGCACCATCTAGCATAAATGGTATTCTGCCCCACATAAAATTAACAACGAAAACAATCCAATTAAAAAAATTAGATACAGCATCAATAGGCATGCCAAAACACCCTAAAAAAGAAAAAAAGTAAAAAATGATTTATAAATAGATAAAGAATTTAACTTCCACCGAACCAAGCTTCAATAAGCTCATAATACGTGTCGCTGTGTATTAACTCATCCAGAGCAGCATTAATCTTGTTAAGTAACTCTGTATCCCCTTCTCTAACAGCTATACCGTATCTCTCTCCAGTATCTATGACTAAGCTAGCTTTTTCCACATCAGCTGATGCATTACCATAATATGTAGCTACAGGATCATCAAGAATCAAAGCATCTATGTATCCCGCTACCAACGCGGTCACTGCATCATAAACTCTCTGATAAGCAATGATCTCACTATAATTAGCTAAATTTTCCTCCGCCCAAGCTTCACCAGTTGTCCCAGCCTGAACTCCAATTTTCTTGTTATATAAATCTTCTACCGTCGTGATATCAGGGTTCCCAGCTTTTATTAGTACACCCTGACTAGCATTATAATAGGGTATAGAGAAGTCGACAACTTCCTCTCTCTCTGGAGTTATCGTCATAGCTGCAACTATCATATCTATTTCTCCTGCTTGCAAAGCTGGTATCAATCCTTCAAACGCGATATCTTTGATTTCTAACTTCCATCCGTACTTATGAGCTATATACTTAGCTATATCTACATCAAAACCAACAATGTTTCCCTGCTCATCAACGAATTCGAAAGGCGGAAAGTCCGCAGATGTCCCCATAACAACAACCCTTGGTTTTCCGGGACCAATATAAAAGTACCAGTAAGCTGTTCCGCCTACAATAATAGCTATAATAATTATTGCTAAAACAGCAGTTTTAACATCAACCTTCAAAATCAGCACCTTAAAAAGAAATCAATTTTTATTTATTGGTTAAGAATAATAAAAATTTTTCATAAAAATAATGAGAAAATAACATTGTTTTAGTAAGATAAGAAAACCAAAACCCCGTAAATTCCTTTTGAAAAAAGAAGCAATTTGAAGGAAAAAATAAAAGTAGATTATATTGTATTGATCTATCCTTTATATTCTAGCTTCGTAATTCTTTCAATTAACTTTCTGTTTTCTTCCTTTATTTTCTCAATCTCCTCCCTAAGCTTCTGATACTCAACATCTTTCTCCAAGTTCTTCCTTATCTTTTGCGCAATCTCTCTAGATAATCTTATTATCCTCTCATCTAAGTCTTCTTTAGCAAGTCTATCTAGCATCGGTAATAGTTTTGGTGACATTAATTCTAGAGCTGCTCTGACTGCAGCCACTCTTATTCTATAGTTCTCGTCTCTAGAAGCCTCATTTATCAAGTAGAAAGTCTCTTTCTTCTCTGGGAATTTAGCAAGTGACATTACTGCTGTGGCTCTAACTAATGTTGGCTTATCTCTACTTATATATGACTTTATTACTTCAAAGCATTCATCTAATCCAAGCTCAGCCATGCCTCTTAATGCACCATTTGTTATTACGTAGTTGTGTGAGGGAATATCCAAAGCTTTCTTAAGAGTTTCGAAAACGAATTCTTGTTTTGTTTTGCCGAGACTTTCTGCAGCGGAAGCTCTTACATAATAACTCTCCTCATTATTCTCTAGAATCCTTTTTAGTAACTCTGCAACTTCCTTGTCCTTGAAATTACCTAGTGCGCTAGCGATCGCTCGCCTCACCTTAGGATGCTTGATTTGCTTTTCTGCATCAATTAAAGCTTGTTTTGATTCGCTTAAACCTATCTTTCCTAAGGAATTGGCTGCTTCTACGCTAACTCCCCAAAATTTATCTTCTATAACAGCTTTCTTCAGAGCTTCAATTACTTTTGAGCTCTTGAATTTTGATAGTTGCCTAGCTGCTAGTAACCGACAGTACGTGTGCTTACAACTTAATAGTTGATCTATCCATTGCTCCTGACCCTGTTCGATATCTAGAACTGCGAATACCTTGAATTCTGGATCAATACAAACTCTCTTAGGCTTTTCATCTAGAGGAATAAGAAATGTTTCTTGCTTCTGCTTAATCCATAGTATCTTTCTTATCTCTTTACCACTATCTGTTACTACTAGTAATTCAAGAGGTAACTTATATACATCCCATGAATCATCTGGTTGAGCTTGCTTAATAGAAATGCTTAGCGTCTTGTCTTCAGGATCCCATATATGATTTATTTTAAGTACTGGATGACCAGCATTATATATGTATTGGTCAAAGAACCACTCAAAATCTTTTCCAGTAACTTCCTCAACTACTTTTCTGAAATCCTCTGTGTCAGCGACATCAAACTTAAACTTCTCTAGGAATCTCTTAATTACAGCTCTAAAAGTATCCTCTCCAATAATGTTCTTTAATGTATGTAGAACTAAAGCACCTTTAGGATACGCATGGGAATCAAATACCTCTGTAGCGTACTTATATACTCTAGTGACAATGGGTCTAGCGTATCTAGTTCCATACTCTCTCAAGTAGCTATCTAGGAAATTTATTAAGTCATATATGAACTCTGCCTCCCCTTTCCAATGCCTAGTGTAGAGAGCTTGGAAGTAAGTAGCGAAAGATTCATTCAACCAGATATTGCCCCAATCCTTAGTTGTGACTAAATTACCTACCCACTGATGTGCTGCCTCATGAGCTACTAATGGTTCGCTCTCGAAATCCATGTGTGCTTTCTCGTCATGAAGTGTTAAGTCAGTTAATATTGTTAATGTTGTATTCTCCATACCGCCAAATATGAATTCACTCACGCATACTTGATCATATTTATCCCAAGGATAGGGAACACCTGTGTACTCGCTGAAAAATCTGATTATATCTGGTGTTCTAGAGAAACTCCGCATTATATCATTCTTCCTGCCCTTAGGGACATAGTATCTCAGAGGTATCCCATCTACCTCTTCTTCAATTACATCAAATAAACCAATTGCTAAAGCTATAAGGTACGGTGAATGAGGCTTGTCCATTACCCAGTGCCAAGTCTTCCATTCTCCCTCCTCGCCCACATTGATTAATTTGCCATTAGATAATACAGTAAACTCCTTAGGGACATGAATAATTAATTCTGATGCACACTTAATATTTGGATAATCATACATAGGAATCCAATACCTATTGTCCTCAGTCTCTCCCTGTGACCAGACTTGTGGTACTACATTTTTATAGTCTTCTGGTAGAATAAAATATAGTCCCTTCTTGGGCTTAGCTGAATAAGCTATTTCAATGTCAATTGATTCCCCCTTAGCTAAATTCTGATCTAGTTCAATCTGGATTACTTTTCCATCATAATAAAAACTTAATTCCCTACCAGAACTTCTAACAGACTTTATATACATATCAACAGCATCTATCTCAATTACTCTAAGCCCATCCTTAACACTCTCGATACTTAATGTAGCTAGACCCTCGATTAACTTCTGGTATACATGAACCCTTAAATCAACTTTCACAAGCTTAACCTTGAAATCTGGAGATCTAGGATAATTAGGCTCATAATCTGGAAAAGCCCAATCCCTACCATGTTTTTTAACATACACTACATTATCACCTATCAATCATGTAGAAATTACTTTAGAGGAATTAAAATAAAATAAATATGTTTCATAAATAGAAAGAATAAGTATGGTTTCAGTTCTAACAGTTATTTCGCTTAATTAATTATAATTAATTATTTTATAAGATTTCTTCATTCTGTATAGTGGGTAGATGAGAACTATTAAAAGTACGATAAACGGTATCGTTAAAGCCAGAATGAAGAATTCTGGACCTCTAACCGAGAAAAACGTAAAAACCAGCGATATAATCCACAAAACAAGAAAACCCGCGACACCTATCAATACAAGATATATAGGTATCATTGTTTTTGCTTCCCACCATTCACCAGTTGTAAGATCTTCTATTCTGCGTGCTCTAAACAAGTCGTCTCTAATCCAGTCACCATAAGCCTTAATTTTATGGCCTTTAATTATTGTTATTGGTCCAGTACATCCTTTGAACCTTACTTCTATGAATCTATCTTCAGATACCTTCAATCTAATTGTAACATATCTTAAAGTGACTTCTCCAACTCTATTAAGCCCACCAAGATCAACATTTATGTCATCAACTACTCCTTCAACAAAATCAACTCCAATACTCACTTATACTCATCTCTTTTATTCATTATTGTTTCGATATTGTTATTTTTAATATGAATTATTAATATTTTTGTGTAATTAACCAATAAAATTAATCATTCTTTTCGTAACGTCGAAACTTAACTTCGTTTATACTCATTTTCTTGAAGTATTCTTCACCGATATCCATGTTAAATAATTGAGATGCTCCTTTTATAACGTAAATAAATACGTCAACTAATTCTTCTTTAAGCTTGTTTATCATATCTGGCTTAATTTTACCACTTGATCTAAATTCCCTTACTAACTTCTTTACTAGGTTACAGAATTCTCCTACTTCGCCAGATAAAGCTATACTTAAGTATTGCAGCGCGTTTATGAAGTCCTCCTCATTATTTATTTTCCATAACCAGCCATGTCTTTCATCAAAATCAGCTTGATACTTTACTATCTCATATAAGGTATATCTCTCATTTCTTACATCACTCAATAAATTCACCCGAATTTGATAAACATTATATTTTGGATGATCAATCTCTCTAAGAAAATGCCTAAGAAATTTTTAATATTTAACCGATTTTAGGTACACCAAATGGTTATAAAAGGCTGGTCAGAGTTACCGCTTGGTGCAAAGAGATTAGTAATTTACTATTCTATTACTAGCTTACCACTATCTATCTATGTCTTTAGAATTAATCCACTCGCTCCTTATCTGGTTTATTCATTACTAATAATTACATCGCTTCCGCTATACTACATATGTTTAAGATCCTACGAATCCAGCCATTAAAACATTAACCCGAAAAATAAAATAAAGTCATGAATAATCCAACGAAGATATATTTCATCCAGTTTAAAAGCTCACTAGAAAACTAGAAGTAATCACCTTGGTTAAAATAGTTCTTCACCTTATTCTAATGCGCATGTAATTGTTTCAAAAATATTATAAAGAAATGCCGTACTATTAAACTTTTCAATGAGAATTGAAGAAATCAATCAATACAAGATTTTTATTGCGGTGATTATCAATAATTTCGATCAAGACTTTTTACTCTACTAGGGGCTATCAAAAAATTTTCGTAAAAAGTCAAAACAGACTGATAGAAATCAGTAAGTTTAGCGGTGCGAAAATAGCAAAGAGATTTTCCTTAGGAGAATTCAGATACTTTGTTTACATAATTAATAAAATAAAGCTTAATTTTTTGGATTTAGTTAAGATTGAGGCTAGTGCAGATCTTTTGATCAAAGTATACAGAGGCGAGATACGTAATGACAATATTGTATGGATCCCAGAGAAGATAGATTTTCTGGCCGATTTTATAGATTATCCGTGGAATAAGCTCATAAAAGACCTATGTTCATTAGATAGAAATGAAGCCGTTTCAAGATTCCTAGCAACTTACTTTTCATCGAATAAAAATAAAATGATTTTCAATTATTTCTGTGGAATTATTTTTGAAGAATGGGTATACCAGATCATAACGAAGAATTTTCATGAAGCTGTTATTTCTAGACGGCCCTCTACTTTAGTAAGTGATATTGATCCATTCATGAATTTTGGTAAAAGTTTGTACTCTATCCCAGATATAG
>JAHQWF010000107.1 GCA_029856055.1 Candidatus Njordarchaeota archaeon
TATCTAAGCCGAACCCTGATAGTTTGGCCAAAAAAATTCTCGAAATGCTATTTTACAAGAATCTTCATGACATTGGATTAAAAAGCAGAAATAGAATCTACCAACGTTTCTCTCTAAACACATTAATCGAAAGCTTAATTAGAGTTTATGAAGATAAAGCGTGAAAACCTAATGATTCCATTATCAAAACCCGTTATTAATCCTGAAATGATAGAAGCAGCAATTAACTCACTTCAAAATGAGAAATTAGTATTAGGGGAGAGCGTCTTCAAATTTGAAGAGTCTTTTGCAAAGTATATAGGTGTGAAACATGCTGTCTCCACGAACTCGGGCACATCTGCATTAATTCTAGCTTTTAATGCTATACGCATTATGAAGGATAACTCTATAATTGTCCCCTCAGCCACTTTCGTTTCAACTGTAAGCTCGGCTATGTTACTTGGCGCTAACCCTATTTTTGCAGAAATAACGCTTAATAATTATACTATTGACCCAAATCACATGGCAGAACTAATATATAAAAGGCAAAATGTCAAAGCTGTAGTCCCTGTGCATCTATATGGATATCCTGCAGAATTGGATCCTATAATGGAACTTGCTGAGGAAAAGGACATATACGTAATAGAAGATGCCGCTCAAGCCCACGGTGCAAGATATGGAGGAAGAAAAGTAGGAAGTATAGGTCATATCGGGATTTTTAGCTTTTATTCGATAAAGAACATTACAGTAGGCGGAGACGGAGGAATGCTTGTAACAAACGATGAGAAAATAGCTACTATTGCTAGGAAAGTGAGAGACTGTGGGCGAAAAGGAAAGTACTCTTATGACATGCTAGGTTATGTGTTTAGATTGAATACAGTTAATGCCGCTTTCGGATTAGTTCAATTAAAATACCTTGATCAGTGGAATAAAAGACGAAGAGCAATAGCGGCATTATACGATAAATTACTAAGCGATCTAGATGAGGTAATAACCCCTCCAAAACCAAGTCAAACAAAAGAGCCCGTTTATCATCTCTATGTAATACGACTAAAGAATGAAAAAGTAAGAAATGCGCTAGGTGCTTGGCTCGAAGATCAATCTATACAAGCGTTAGTACACTACCCCATACCACTTCACTTACAACCCGTAATAAAGAAACTATATGGCTTCAAAGAAGGCTTATTACCTAAGACTGAACTATGGGCAAAAACAGTCCTCAGCCTTCCAATGTTTCCTGAATTAAAAGATGATCAAGTAAAATATATCACTGAAAAGATACATGAGTTCTTTGAAAAAAAGATATATGAAGAGAGAGAATGGGTCAAGAAAGGAGAAAAATGGCTTCAAAAATTGGTGTAGCAGTAATAGGCGCTGGATACTGGGGATATAAGCTAATTCGAGAATATCTCGCGCTTACGGAGGAGTATAATATAGAGTTAATGGCCGTGGTAGACATATCAAACGATAGATTAGAGCGGGTTTCCAAAGAGCTAGGTATACCAAAAAACAAACTATATACCGATTACAAAAAGGTATTAGAGAATTCTAGTATAGAGGCCGTCCACATAGCAACACCCAATGAAACACACTTCTTCTTAGCAAAAGATGCTCTTAAGCATGGAAAAAACGTATTATTAGAAAAACCCATGGCTCTCAATAGCTCTGAAGCTTTCCAACTAGCTAGATTAGCAGAAGTTAATGGCTCAGTACTTTTAGTAGGTCATATATTTCGATTTAACAATGCACTTCATAAAGTTAAAAATTTGCTTAATGAAGAAATATTAGGAGAGCTATATTATTTTGATTTAAGATGGACAGCGAAAATGCCCCCACCTTCCAACTGTGATATAGTATTCGACTTAGCACCACATCCAGTAGATATACTTAACTTCCTAACAGAGGAATGGCCAAAAGAAGTATATGTCAAAGCAAGGAGCTATTTAAGAAAAGAAAAAGGCCTAGAAGAGATGGCTCATGCTCTTTTAGAATTAAATAGAGGATTACTCGCTCACATAAAACTAAGCTGGTTAGAATACGGAAAAAAGACACGTACAATAAAAATAGTAGGAGAGAAAGGTGCTATCAAAGTGAATGCATTAGACCAGAAAATCGTATATATAGACGAATATAATAATGAAAGTAGAATAGAAGAGAATCCTAATAATACTATTAGGGACATGATAAAACATTTTATAGATGTAATAAGAGGAGAACGCTCGCCATCTAATAGTGCACTAATAGGAGCATTAACAGTAGTCGTGTTAGAAGCCATGAGAAAGAGCTTAGAAAACAACATCTCTGTGTCCATTTTAAGGTAAAATCAGATGAGAAAAGAGAAAAGAGAAAAGAAACCAAAGTATGCAATAATAAAAGACATAGAAATAGGTGAAGGTACTAGAGTATACGATCAAGTAAACCTATACAAATGTAAGATAGGCAAAAACTGCAAAATAGATGCCTTCGTATATATAGAAGAAGGTGTGAAAATAGGCAATAATATCAAAATAAGAGCCTTTACATTTATTCCTGAAGGGATAGAAATAGAAGATGATGTATTTATAGGGCCAGGGGTAATATTTACGAATGACAAATATCCAAGAGCTAGAGGCCAATGGCGATTATTAAGAACAAAAGTGAAGAAAGGCGCAAGTATAGGAGCGAGAGCAGTAATTCTTCCAGGGATAACGATAGGAAAATATGCATTAATAGCTGCCGGAAGCGTAGTAACAAAAGATGTTCCTGATTACGCGATAGTAGCTGGCAACCCAGCTAGAGTGATAGGCTATGTTATAAACCCAAAGTTTAGGAAGAAAGTCAAAGAATTCTTGACGAATGGTCCTGGAGAATTAAGAGGAAAGAGAGCTGACTGGCCATGGCCTTAAACCGCAATACTCTCAATAGTAAAAAAGAAGAGAATATGTGGAAAAAGCGTTATACTTTCAGGCATAATATAGGTGAGTATACTATTGTTGTGATACAAGAAGCGTTGCAACTAAAAGATTTATCTGATTACATTATTATGATTAGGAATCCAGCTAGGTAATAGGATTATGTCAATGGTAGTATATCCTTTTAAGATCCCATATTTTTCTAGAACAAAGATCTTAGAAAATTCAGAGAAGTGAAAGAAAGATAAAATGCGATTTTCTATTATAAGAATAGACGACGTAAATGGTAGCAATTTGCACGAAATAGTGAAATTTTTTACTAGATTAGATATAAAGGCATCTTTATTCTTAACGCATACCGACTCCCCTCATTTCTGGAAGAAAAAAGATTGGCTTTTAGTCAAAAATATCATAAAGCATGGTTGGGAAGTTGGTGGTCATTCAAGATCACATAAACCCTTAGTATTACTTAAGAACAAAGAGATGCTAGAGGAAATCATAGGTAATATAAAAGATATCGAAGAAAAGCTTTATGAAGTAGGAGTGACTTATAAAGTAACTAGTTTTGCTTATCCTTGCGGAGAATATAATACAGTTATAAAGGAAATTTTAAGATCTCATAATATATTGTTTGGATTAACATGCCCTGATGCACTAGGCTATAAATCTTTAGAAAGATTAGAAGACCTCAACGAGGTTGATCCATTATCTTTAGGGGTTACCAATACAGGAAATCCAATAAACTTGAATTTATGGAATTATAAATTTATGACATCAAATATATACATATTAGCTCTTCATCCTGATCCGTTTATTGCTTTGAAACCTAGGACACTATTAAATGCCGCCAAAAATTTTAATATAAAATATGTTATCGATTCGATTAAATTTCTCAAAATTCTTGAAGAACATATAAGATTTATGCTTCATCATGGAGCTAAATTCATTACCTTTAAGGAGCTTTGGAATTTATTACATGACAGCTGGAAGATGTAGAACATTTTCTACTTTCTGTATTTTTAAATGTTGGATTCATAGCTACACACCAAGTTAAAGTAACCACAAATAAGATCATACATCTATATGTCAACTATTTTAGAGGTGTACGCATGAGTAGAGGGGCTCTGATAATAACAAGAGGGTTACATGCTCCTTGGAATGTAGGTGAGGTAGTATTAGCTAGGAATTTTATTAAGTTATTAAGCGATATCTATGATAGAACTAGAATACTATCGACCATTGACTGTAGGAGAGGGGAAATAAGTCTCTTATCTCAAAAGGATATTAATTCTGAAATCTTCTATTGTCGAGATTTTTGTGATTTATCGTATAAAACAGTAGTTTTTCAAGAATCTAATATTGATGTACATGTGCTTAATGCTTCATTAGCAGATCTACTAAGACTGATCAGATTTATTAAGGTTAAAAATATAAAAAGAATTTACCTTTACAAGTTTGGATTTATGAAATATGATATTGCAGATATGAAAACAGGGATGTTAAAAGATATTCTTTTACTTCCACTATCTATATTAAGCCGTGTTAATATAATAACTACATCCCTTATAGGATATCTCAAATATTTGAGATATTTAAGCCCGCTTAAAAAGACTTACTTCGTTCCAGCTCCTATGCCTTCAATTTCAAACATACCTCAGAAATATAATAAATCTTCAGATAAATTTTTAAAAATTGTATATATAGGACATGGTGCATATGAAAGATTTCCTTTTCTCCAAATACTACGGGCTCTTAGAAAGATTATAAATGATGGTTACAAACTTCGATTGAATATCTATATATCAAAGTGGTCTCACGTTAATTATGCAAGTTTTTTAGCTATGTTATATAAAGCTGTATATAAAGAAGGGTTAAAAGATATTGTTGAAGTAGAATTAGTTAACTTACCAGAAGAGAAAAAATTTGAGATTTTAACTAAATGTGACGTTTTACTTTTTCCATCTTTAACCGAGGGTGTTATTGATCCTCCACTAACTGTTCTTGAAGCTATGAGGGCAGGAACTGTAAGTATAGCTACTCCTGTTCAAAGTTTGCGACTAATCTTACAGCCGGATAGAGGAATCATTATTTCGCCTGAAAAATTAACC
>JAHQWF010000075.1 GCA_029856055.1 Candidatus Njordarchaeota archaeon
GTCCAAGATGAGTAAGCCTATATCCCTATAAGTCCAACCGAAAGCCTCCTTCAAAGTTATAACAGTCAGTTTCTGCGGTATAGTTATTTTCCTGTGCCCGTGCTTGCCCCACTTAGGGAATATCAGGCTGTATATGGCGTGGAGTATAAAGGCTAAAAGTTTTAAGGCAAAGTATGGTATATATTTCATTGGGGCCCGCCTCTGGGTGATTCTAGGCGGGATATGCTGGTAATGCCGATATTTATAAAGGCGGGCCCCACTAAAAAGCCTAACTAGGCATAAAAAGAAGATGATTAAAAATTATTTGACAGACCAAGCAAAATTAATAATAAGCTATAAATAGACTTGATTTAGAGTTGTTTATCCTCAATATTTATTTCTTTATTTTAGCTCGAAGAAAAAATAGATACATCACTAAGAAATATACTGAAATCACAAGAAATAAAATAGATTAAAATTAATTCAATACGATATCTCTCATGTGAGAGTATATTTCTTGAGCTCTTCATCAATCCTATCGATTATACCTTTCAACTCTATATACTTGCTCACAAATACTTCAGTTTCGATCAAACCTTGCTTATAATCGCTTTCTAGTTTTTCTATTTCTTTTAATAAATCTCTCTTTCTTGCTTCAAGTCTCGCCACGATTTCTTCGGTCTTTGAAGGGGATAATACATATGTCTCCATTTCAGCTGGTGTCATATCCATTATTATTTGGCCATCCTCCATTCTACTGATTTTCTCTGCGTACATAGCTATTGAAAGGTCGTGAGTAACTATAATCATTGTTTTATTCATCTCTCTATGGAGTTCTCGGAAAAGCAATGCTATCTGCCTACTTGTTGCTGTGTCTAGCTCACCAGTGGGCTCGTCAGCAAGGATTAGTGGAGGATCATTAGCTAGGGCTACAGCAATAGCTACTCTCTGCTGTTCTCCTCCTGATAATTGTCCTGGTTTTCTATCTATCTTATCTCCCAACCCCATTCTTTTAAGTAGTTCTATCGCTCTCTTTCTCCTCTCTTCTCTAGATTTACCTAATAGTATCATCGGTAGCTCAACGTTCTCTATAGCTGTTAGTGTCGGTATTAGATTAAAGAACTGGAATACGAATCCAACCTTCCTTAATCTATATTCGTGAAGCTCTTTTTCTCCGTATTTTGTTATGTCCTCATTATCGACTATTACAACTCCGGCATCTGGTTTATCCATTCCTCCTATAATATTTAGTAATGTTGTTTTACCGCTTCCAGATGGACCAACTACAGCTCTCATTTCTCCCTCTTTTATATTTAGGTTTAGTCCCCTTAGAGCGATTGTTTTAACTCCACCAGCTCTATAAATTTTTACTACATCTTTGCATTGGATATAAAGACTCATTTTATTCCACCTCCTAATGATATATTCTAACTTCTTCGGGAAGGGGTTTCTTAGATATCATTTTGTAGGGTATTACAAAAGACAGGACGAAAATTATCAAGATTGCCAGTAAATACGATACTATATCTATTGGCAAAACATATAATGCCCACTCTGGTGGATATATAACACCACCTGTAACTTGTAGGTACCTCTGTAGATAAGGTAGTATCATTGTTGTACCACTTACCCAAGATATTATCATTAGGACTGATAATGGTATACTTATTATTAAAGAAACAATCATGATTAATATCGCTTCTCCCACAAGCATTTTTGAAACCATATTTCTCATAAAGCCTCTGACTCTAAGCAAGGCCAATTCACGTCTCCTCTCTATTATACTAATTGTTATGGATACAAATATTACCAAAGCGATCAATGTAGATGAGAATAGGAGGCCAGTCTCATATAGTGATAATAGAGCTCCACTGAATTCTTTGTGAAGCATCCTGTCAATCTCTTGATTTAGCACGTAGACTTTCCCGTCAATCTGATATTCGCCCAGCAAACTCCTTATTTGAGCAGCTACCTCCTCAGCTGGCACTCCATTATCAAGATCTATAAAGAGAAATGTCTTATCGGGAACGACGACCACATATCTCTCTTCAAGTAATTGCCATACTGTTTCAAGGTTCACTATCGCATAGATTCCTGAGGTGGTTTGGGGAGCTAGCATGTCGTCGAATACTCCTGGTAAAAACTTATAGTACCCACCAATACAATAATTCACAACTATTAAGGATGGGTGAAGCGGATCTCTAATAGAAACTATATCGCCAATAGATAGATTATACCTCTTAGCAGCAGCAATATTTATCAGTGTATAATTATTTAACAACAGGTTATATGCATCGTTTACCGATACTCCCGATAAGTACTCGTTCTTATAATAATTCGTTTTCAAATACTCTGGATCCAAAGCAACTAGGTTAATTTTGCCTAATAGATAAGGTCCACTGAAAGTCTCGATGAATCCTCTAACCACTGTCTTGACTCCAGGATAATTGTTTATTGGATTAATTATTCTTCTATTAGTGAAATCGAAAGGCCTTAGCGAAAATATCTCCACTTTTATATCAGCACCGACTTTCATTTTAGTATCTACAGTGATGTGATTTTTAACAGTTGCTATACCTGATCCAAGCGTTAAATTAGCTATTATAGTGAAGGTTAACATAAATATTATTAGGGATGTTCTTAACGGTTTCCTCGCGAAGTTTCTAGCTGCAACTAAAGCTCCTTTCCCCGTCAAAGGACTTACAATAACTTTGAATACACTAGCTAATTGGTCAGAAAAGGAAACAATGACATTTACTAATCCCATAGCAATTATAAATGGGGCCAACAATGGCATGATTGTTATTTCTATGAAGTAAAGTATTTCCGCAAGATTGATCATAACGGAAGCGCCACTAGTGTGAGCAATATCGAGAACTGTGTTTATTATAGGTAATCCGAGAATAAAGTCTCCTAAGAAGTATGATCCTATTAATACTAGAGCTATATTTGTTTTTCTATTTATCGCTTTTACAGAAATTTCTTCGCTCTCCAAATATTCTCTAATGGCTTCTAACGGCTTGATTTGAGCAACTCGCCTACTAGGCAGTATTACAGATAATATTGTTAATGCTAAGCCTATTGCAATAGATGTGACAAAATAATGTTGGATTACAGGAATGATTACTTGTATAAAATTATATTCAAGTGCGAATGATGGAGAGACCACGAATGTAATGACATATCCTATTAACGGACTTAGAATGAAACCAAGAAAACCTCCAAGTATACCGATCATGAACCACTCGATAGATATAATTCTTGATAGGATAGATGACTTACTTCCCCTTATTTTTAATAGTCCGAATTCTCTTCTACGTGTCTCTACAGATAATTCGCCACCAATTAAAGTGGCTAAAGCAACGAAAACCAATACTAAAACTACTATAAAAATCAGCTGAGACCCGTATTCTTTGGCTGATGCAAAATATTCCCTCATCGTTTCCCTTAATGGACTCTCTACATCAACCCTGAAGATTCCTTGCGTGCCATAAAGAATCTTTGATATATCTACTTCTATGGCATTTATATTCTTCATAGTTGTTACTTCATCCCAAGCGTTAATTACATTATCTCTATTAACCCATACATGATATCTAAACTGGAACACAGGTGTTGTGTATAGTGAAGACATTATATCCATAGCTGTAATGATATTTGTTACAAAAACACCACAATAAATAATGCCTTCTACGTTTTTTAAGTGATAATTGAGGAATTCTCCCGCTTTGAAATAACCTACTACCGTGATATTTTCCTCATAGGCTCCCGTAGCATCATATCTTCTTATCCGTATCTTATCTCCTATACTAATATTAGTCCACTCTGCCAGCGTAATATCTAGCAGTATCTCATTTGGACTTGTGGGGTATTTACTATTATTCTCTAGAATAACTTGATTTCTCCAGAAAGAGTCACTGAAATCAAAACCAAGAAATATAGATCCCATCTCTTCAATTCTAAATGTTTGGTTCTTAGTTTTATCCTCTATGTCCACTTTATACATATATGAGTCATACATATAATGTACTGCAACGATATCCTTCAGGCTACTTAGGTCACTCATTATTCCCTCGTAAAGATATGAGTATGGTTTATTAGCAAATGTTACTGTTGCGTAATAGTCTACTGGGAGAGACATGTACTTTTCTTTTGCGCTGGCGTATGTCAAGTAATCTGCTGTTAGAAGAATGCTTACAACTAAGCTAGTCGATAACATAATGAGAATTAATGATAAAGCAACTATTTTTGATTTCCCTTTAAGCAATTTAGTGGAGAGACGTATGGACATGTCTTAGTGCCTCCAAGCAATTTAAAAATCGTCAACTACCTTAGTTTTTCCTTATCATTAGGAATATAGCGGTTATAAAATTGACTATATACGAGTATCGTAGATATTAGAGAGATATATCAAGATTTATCTATCAAATTAAACTTAATTTAAACAGATTAAATGCTGAAATATTTACGTAGAAGAAATATTGATTATAGCAATTAATTAAAACAAGAAAATTTCTAAATGATTGCTGTGAGGTTTTCTAGATGGAAGAAAACCCCGAGGACACTAAAGAAGCTAAGAGAGTAGCTTACATAGTTATAATAGCATTTGGATTAATTAGTCTATTTGGAGATATAATATATGAGGGAGCTAAAGGGATAATCCCAACATATTTGTGCACTTTAGGAGCTACAGCGACTATAGTAGGTTTAGCTACGGGTTTTGGAGACTTTATAGGATATGCTCTTCGCATAATTAGTGGATATGTTGCTGATGTTAAAAGAATATACTGGTTTTTCGTTTTCTTAGGCTATGGATTATTGGTTTCAATCCCTCTTCTGGCTTTAGTTGGTCATTGGGAAATAGCTGTAATCTTGGTGATTATAGAAAGAATGGCTAAAGCTTTTAGATCTCCAGCTAGAGATACCTTGATATCGGTTACAACTCAAAGCCTTGGTACCGGCAAAGCATTTGGTTTTCATGAATTACTGGATCAGTTAGGAGCTGTTTCAGGCCCAGCGTTGCTAGCTGTTATCCTATATACCACTAATAATAACTATTTCTATGCGTTCTCATCTCTATTCATCCCTTATATATTCCTTATAATAATATTGTTAATAGTTTTCATTAAGGTAAAACCGTATACGGATATAGCTTTAGCTAAAATAAGCAAGGGAAGTGAGAGAAGCCATACTGATAATAAGTTGCCGAGAGAATTCTATCTCTATAGCTTAGCCGTATTCCTTAATACAGCCGGTTTAATCACAGCTCAATTAATACAGTATATAGCTGGATTCGTTATGGCTATTTGGATGGTTTCATTAGTTTATCTTATGGTCCAAGGTATAGATGCCTTTTTTGCTCCAGTATCAGGTTATATCTACGATAAAATAGGTAGATATCTATTGATAGTTCCATTCGCATTATCAGTTTTACCTAGCTTATTTGCCTTGCAAGGAACTTACTTTAACGTTATTATTGCTGCTATTTTCGCCGGTATTATTCTGGGTATGCAAGAATCAATCTATAGAGCCGCGGTCTCTGATATAACATCTATAGACAGGCGGGGAACAGCCTACGGATTATTCTATGTTTTCTATGGATTAGGCTTTGTAGTAAGTGGCTTTATGTACGGTATGTTCATTGACCTTAATTTATATAGTCAAGCAATAATTTACGCTGTTATACTACAGATTCTAGCAATTTTATTGTTACTAGCCTCTAACCCAAGGAAATGAGTTATCTAATTTAAAATTTTTAGTAACGATTTTATCATAAGGTACTTGAGGTTCTGTTCATTGCAATGATTCTATATAATCCAGCTTTTCAATCAAATTCTTCTTACCTCTCTTCTCTACCCATTTTTCAACTTCTTCTTTAATTGTTCTCAATGATTTTAATCAATGTTCATCGTTCAAAGCTTTCTCAGCCTCTATCTTCGGGGATCCCTCATAGAACCCTTCAGGAAAGTACCAATCTTTAAACCAAACGAAGCCTGCTTTCAATAATAAGAAACCCATCCTAGTCAAAACTACTGGGACCCCTTTTATTAATTGCGTTTTTGTTTCTTTATCATTAATATATTCTACATAATAGTTTACCTGCAGGTTCTAGTGAATCATGAATCAGTCTATTAAGTTTAAATTCCAGTTCAGATCCAAAAAATGCTTTTCTCTTAGATATATTTAAGTAAGGACTTATATCATATAACTCAATCCACTGCCTATAATATGGCTTCCTTCCCATAAATATCTTCATTCTAAGAGGCAGAAATTCCTTTTCATCACTTTTTACATATATTTCGAGATCTCTTTCCTCCCTAAATCTCCCTCTCCTTAAATTTTTTCCAGTTATAAATAAATCGCTGTGGTAAAAGCCTTCTATTAATTTATTGATCAATGATCCTAAGTCATATTGCATGACTCTCCCCAGTAATGAAACGAGAATCATAAAGTTTTAAGCTTTTGCGATTCGATAAAAACTTATTACTTATTCTCATACAATATCTTAGTTAATTTGTTAAACCAAATTTTTTTCATCTTATTATCAGTATTTTGGTGATATGGTTGACATCTTTAATTGATAGGATTTATAAACATATTTTATCGGCTGATAAAGAGCTAGAAGGCGTGATTCACAGGACTCCACTAGATAAAACTAGAACTTTTAGTGAATTAACGAAGGCAAATGTGTATTTAAAGCTAGAAAACTTGCAGAAAACGGGTTCTTTTAAGGCAAGAGGAGCATTCTATAAGATCATTAATTTACCCGAGGAAAATAGGGAGAAAGGAGTAATTGCTGCATCAGCCGGAAACCATGCGCAGGGAGTAGCGTATGCAGCAAGGATGGCTGGTTCAAATGCTAAAATAGTTATGCCTATTTTTGCTCCTATCGCGAAAATTTTAGCCACTAGATCCTATAGTGCAGATGTCATTTTACATGGCACTATATTCGATGACGCTTTGAAGAAAGCTCTAGAAATTGCTGAGGCGGAGGGCAGAACATTCATTCATGCTTTCGATGATGAATATATAATTGCTGGCCAAGGTACCATCGGGTTAGAAATCTTAAGGATGCTCCCTGATCCCGATGTCATCATTGTACCTATCGGTGGTGGTGGATTGATTTCGGGGATATCAATTGCTATCAAAAAGAAGAATTCTAATACTAAGATAATAGGTGTACAGTCAAAAGCATTTCCAGCAGCATACGAATTAAAAAAAGGGATGTTTTTAGAGCGCAAAGCGTGGTCAACGATAGCTGATGGAATAGCGGTCAAGAAACCAGGTAAGATAACAAGCGAGATAATTAACGAGCTGGTTGACGATGTTATTTTAGTTGACGATAACGACATATCTAGAGCTATTTTCCTTTTACTTGAGCGTGGAAAAATACTTGCTGAAGGTGCTGGTGCTATTACTGTAGGAGCGTTACTATCTGGGGAATTAAATGTTACTGGCAAGAAAGTAGTTGCTGTAATAAGTGGAGGAAATATCGATTTCACATTATTAAGTAAGATAATATCAAGAGAATCTATAAGAATGAAGCGGATAGTCAAAATCAGAACAATAATCCCAGATAGACCAGGTTCACTAAGCAAGATAATTACATTATTAGCTGAAGCTAGGATGAATATAATAGACATAATTACTGAGAGATATGACTTCAGAGCGCCACCGTATGAAGCTTCACTCGAGATTGTAGTAGAGGTTCCTGAGGAAAAGAAATTACAGGAATTAATTAGAAAAATCAAAGGTAAAGGTTACCACGTAGAAATTGAGGAAGTTAGAGATTAAAAATAGGTTTATATGAAAGATCTCTTTACATAGCCTTATCGACTTGAAATGCCATTTTCTTGCCCACATGAATCTGTGATTAGATTAATATAGTATATCAATTATTGAATCTCTCAGTTACTTCTAACTTGATTATAATTTAGATCAACTATATAACGATGTGATCTACCTAAAAATTCTTCTCCATATGCTCTCTTTCTTTCCTTTAAATTTACAATTTATTACCGCCGTAACTATGTTGTTTGCCCTATTTGTTATAACACTGCCATGCGTGGGAGCTATTATATTTATGTTCTTTTTAATGAGTTCGCCGTAATATATTTTTATATCTTCTTGACTAAATTTAAGACCATCATGAAAATCTGTGATTTTATTGATCAAAGACCTCTCATCTAAACTACTTATAACTTCATATCTTTCTAAAGACAATTGACTAAATACGTCTCCAGAAAAAATTTATCTATTTTTATTGCTAAATTTTGGTTATATGAAGTACCTCTCCTGAGAATTTTTAATGGATAGCATCGATTTAGCTTCCTAATTAAATATTCTTTCACTTCAGTATTTTATTTAAAAATATTGTTGCTGGGAATAGAATTCTAACCGCGTCTTCCACCTTAACCACTAGATGCCCCATATTTGGTATAACATGTAACTCGAAGGTTTTACCTAGTTCTAGGAGATTTAAAACATATTTTAAGACCGGTTTTAGAGGCGTTCTAGAGTCATTCTGTGGATGAATTATGCATAAAGGTACTTTAAGATTCTCGGTATAGCTTTTAGCGCTTCTCTCAACCAGTAATTCTTTTCTACCAGCAAAAAGAAGATTTATAAACTGCTTGAACAGGGCATCACTAAGATCATAAAGCTCCTCCCAATCAGTTATACCAGCTCCAGCAACGCCCGCGTCCCATATATCTGGTTCTAGTACAGTTGCTAAATACGTCATGTAGCCTCCATAGCTGTAACCCATAATAGCTATCTTGGAAGCTAAGTTGTTTTCCTTAGCCCACTTCGCGGCGTAGACAACATCCATTAAGTCACCTCCACCAGGATCACCAATATCTAGTTTCCTGAATTCGTCTCCATAGCCTGTTGACCCTCTAAAATTCGGTGCAACTACATGATAGCCAGATGCTACTAGGACTGCTATCATCCTGTTCCATGAATCATTTACACTTGCCCAAGGACCGCCATGAACATAGATAATGGTTGGTCCAGGTTTACTGATTTTTTCGCTTTCTATCACGAATGTAGGTATTTCTAATTCGTCAAATGACTTATATGTAATGAATTTTGATTTTCCTAATCGATTCTTTGTTTCGGCGGGTAGTTCTTCACCTAGAAATGTCTTGACTTCGCCCGATTTACTATCAATTACAAGTATCTTGTGAGGGGATGTCAATGATGACCAAGTGACGAAATGTTTATCTCCAGCCGGTACGAAATTATTTACGAATCCTTCAGGCAAATCAATTAGCTTACCATCATAAAATATCTTTGTCCTGCCATTTCTTACAGCTATAAACCATATTTTTCCACTAAGATCCCAATCGAAATTTATATATTCACTAAATTCGACCCCTTTGTAGTCATCATAACTCATTTTAGGCTCTTGCAACTCCCAATTTCTCATATTCATTAAAACTAACTTCTCTTTTCCAAATGCGGTTGTAGCAAACAAGACTAATCCATCATGTATCTTAGGATTTTTATTAGTTGATCCTTCCTTAGGCGTGTATACATCAAATTCACTAGTATTTATATCAAAAATGAATAATTCTTGCGATCTAGGATTACCCTTCAATATTCCCTGACCAACAATCTTGTCTTTTTCTATATCAACAGCAAAGAATAGTTTATTAGCTTCATACAGCCTCTCTGCGGTTGCATCAGGCTTAACTAACCATAGGTCAAGGGTTCTCTCTGTTGATGATGATAAAGCAAAATTTTCTCCATCGAAACACATACTTGTTATTCTTCGTGGTGTTATAGCATTTACTTCAAAATTCTCAAAATCATCGATACTAAAAATAAACGCTTTGTGCTGCTCTTTACCCTTTGTTACATCTTTTGAATACATAATATAAGGAGACCCTTCTACAATATTACTAACCGAAGAAATATCATCAGCAATTTTTACTCTTTCTTTATTTTCTATATCTACTAACCAAAGACTTCTACGACCCTCTATTGTTGAGACATAAATAATTTTATCTAGCGTAAACCCTACTACTGAGAAAAGAGGTGTCTTGACTATTTCTTCTATTATTTTCAGTTTATCTAAGTAACTCATGATAAGACCCCTCAACATGGATATTTATAAATATTTACTTTATTAGATTTACGTTTCTATAATTCTCACGATAAAGCATCATAAATGCATGGTGATTATCTTGATTATTGAAAAAATAAGCTCTCCTGAATCATTACACGTAAAAAATCAACTCATAAAATTGATGTTCAGAGTATATCTTAGCACTAAGGGAAACTATCCGAAACTTGAATGGCTACGAAATAACCAAAAACCAAGAATAGATCAACCAGATGCATTCAAGAAATTCCGATTCTACTACGAGCCATTTCTTAAATGGAGACTCAAGAAAGAGATAGATGAACTATTCATAATCAGAGATGAAGAATCCAAAGAGATAATCGGTGTAATAGGAATAAATTACAATTTAAAAGAAAAATATGTTCCATGGATACCAAAAGAATACATGAATAGAGATGACATAGGATTTATTGAACTATTAGCTGTAGATCCAAAACATCAAGGCAAAGGTATAGGTTCAAAATTATTCGACATAGCAATCAATAGATTAAAGGAATTAGGAAAAAAACCATTATTAACAACATTTCCAGACCTAAAAGCACTCCAATTTTACAAGAACAAAGGCGGAGTAATAATTAGAAAAATGAATAAATATGTAACAATACAATTCTAAAACAATGTAATAATTATTTCTGATAAAACTTGATGAAAAACTAGTTTATCTCGATCTGTAAGGACCCTCACTCAATATAAATCATAACTTTTAAAAGCTTAGATATATTTTAGTTAAAAAATCCATCTCTGTTTTTACCCTAATTAGGATAGAAGGGGTTAGTATCTATGATATGGATAGTTTTGGGATTCATAACAAGCATATTAGCTATATTTATAGCTTTATCTATTGGTTATATTGTGAGTAAGACGGATGCTGGTACCGAAAGGATGAGGGAAATTGCACACGCTATTCAAGAGGGTGCTAGAGCGTTTCTTAAGGTGCAGGACCTGTACTTGATGATTTTCGTTGCTGTAATGGCTATTGTGCTTTACTTTACATTAGGGGTATATGTCTCATTTTCGTATGTGTTTGGTGCTATTTTTTCTATGCTTGCTGGAGTCATAGGTATGGAGGTAGCTGTTAAAGCCAATGTAAGAACAACTTACTTTGCGTTAAAAGAGGGGATGCGAAAAGCATTCCTGGTGGCTTATCTTGGTGGAACAGTAATGGGATTAATGGTTGTTGGATCAGCTTTAGCTGGAATAACTCTCTTCTATTGGATCTTTGATGACTTCCAGGTATTATTAGGTTTCAGCTTAGGAGCAAGCTCAGTAGCATTATTCACGAAGGCTGGGGGAGGCATATACACTAAGACCGCTGATATTGCTGCGGATCTGGTAGGGAAAGTGGAGCTCGAGTTACCTGAGGATGATCCTAGAAACCCCGCTGTTATTGCAGATAATGTGGGAGATAACGTTGGTGATGTGGCCGGTATGGCTTCTGATCTATATGACTCATACGTGGCTAGTATTATCGCAGCTATGGTTATTGGATATGAGATGTTCCATAACTTCGGGCTCCCAGAAATATACATTTACTTCCCAATAGTTATTGCTGCTGGGGGAATAATAGCTACTCTGATAGGGTTATCATGGGTAAAGATCCATGCTCATGAAGACCCAGGTTCATCATTGAATAGAACTACATTAGTAGCTGTAATAACCTATATAATCATTCTCTACATTTTTGTACAGTGGTTTAACGCTAATCCCGCTATATTTTGGGCAACTGTAGCAGGTCTTCTCGCAGGTGCTGTTATGGGTTACACAACAGATTATTATACATCAATAGAAAAGAAGCCAACACAAAAAGTTGCTGAAGCATCCGTCACTGGAACAGCAGTGAACATTTTAATGGGATTCTCTTACGGAATCATGAGTATAGTGCCGGGAGTAATTGGAGTAGCAATAGCAATGCTTGTAGCTTGGTATATCTCAGTTTATTTTGGACTCTACCCGATCTACGGTATAGCAATATCTGCTATTGGTATGCTAGGAATCGTTGGTACCATTGTTTCGGCCGATGCTTACGGACCGATAGCAGACAATGCTAAGGGAATAGCGGAGCAAGCCGGTTTAAAGGAAGATGTCATTAGCCTACTTGATAGACTAGATGCAGCTGGTAATACTGCTAAAGCTATAACGAAAGGTTTCGCCATCGGAGCAGCAGCTTTAACCGTGATTGCTTTATTCGCTGCATATGCGGAGATAGTTAACTTGCAGTTATTAGTTGATGTGATAAATGATGTGAATAATCAGGTGGCTGTATATCCTGGAAGAATACTTAATCTTGTTAGCCCTAATGTTGTATCTGGATTACTAATTGGTGCTGCGATGCCTCCTATAATCTCGGCGATGCTTATTCTTGCTGTCGGTAGGAATACTGAAGTGATGATAGAGGATATAAGAAACCAGTTAAGAGAAAGACCTGGAATCATTAAAGGAACAGAGAAACCTGACTATGCCAGATGTGTAGCTATTGCTGAGAAAGGCGCACTTAAAGAGCTTATTCTTCCAGGAGTCACTGCTACGGTAGCTCCGATTATTGTAGGTATATTGCTTGGCATCAGGGCTCTGGCAGCATTCTTAGCAGGTAGCATAGCTACAGGGTTCTTATTTGCTCTCTTCATGGCGAACTCTGGTGGGTCATGGGATAACGCTAAGAAATATATTGAGGATGGACATTTCGGTGGGAAGGGTTCAGAAGCTCATAAGGCTGCGGTTGTGGGAGATACGGTAGGTGATCCATTTAAGGATACTGCTGGACCTACTTTGAACACAATGATTACTGTAATGTCCCTAATTGCCTCTACTTTTGCTCCTATAATTGCGATGTTAGCTCTATTCCCATAAAACTTATCTTTTCGATATACCCTTTCTAACTAATTTTCGACCACTCATTTTCCTCTCTAATCTCTTCACTCCATTTCCAAAAACTAGAGTTACTGTATCTCTATAGGTATTTAGATATCTCTTCAATCCTATGATTAATTCCCCGTACTTCTTTTCTTCATCCTCTTCATCGATTACTCTGTAGCTTCTCAAGTTCCCCAAAGCGATGAACCCGATTATAGCTGCTGTAATAAATAGGAAGTCTATATCGGAAATATCAACAAGGAAGAAGTGATTCACACCTCCCCACTTTAGAGTGAATACTAAGCTTAACTCTATAAATTTAAACGGAATCGTCAGTAAGGTACCAGTTAAAGATCCCAATAAGCTTCCGAGCGAAATCGATATGTTATTGGCTGTTATGCCATATGCCGTATCTTTGTCACGTAATAATTTGTATGATATTAGATTAGCTGATAGATTTAATCCTCCACCCGCTATCCCAATAACAATGAATATGAGCAAGAGCAAGGGGATACTAAGGAAGTATCTGCTTGGTAGTGTTGTAAATGGCCATATTAAAAATGTTAAAATATATAGGTACGCGTTAAATCTTAGCACTGGTTTTATACCATATTTGTCTACTAATTCACCCCACCGATTCACAAACAAAATCAATGCAATCTGTGAAATAGTATTGAGAATCACAATATTCAATATACTTATTCCTATTTTTACTAATAAGTAATATGTGTAGAATGGTGCCACCATGCTAATGGCGAAATATAGAAGAAATATCGATTTAATATGCTTTTTCATTACATCTATTCTAAATATCTTTTTTATAGTGTTTAGAGATAATCTTGTAGGATGAATAAATTTTGCTTGCCTCACTTTATACAGAAAAATTAATCCAGTTAATCCAATTAAGCTAGCTATCATCGGCAAATAGTTATAGGAGGCATAGTTTCCGCTAGCTAACTCTACATTTAGATAAGCTGTTAAAGCTAAAGCCAATATGTTAGCTACAATTATAGCTACTTTCATTCTTGATGCAAAAAATCTCCCCCTTATATTAACAGGTATCAAGTGGTACATCCAGTAATTAAATGCTATTGAAGAGATATTCGAGAAGACATAAAATATCATGAAGAAAAATAGGATTGTCAAGGGCTTGATCTCTGGGTTAGTAATTAGCATTATGCCTAGATAAAGCAAGATAATTCTGGCTATCAAACTGAAATAAAAACATATAGTTTTTGGTTTGTATCTATTTGATAATAATTGTAGGGCTATTATCTGTGCAAAGCTAGCTAGGTATATGATTACTGAATAAACACCAATATGAAATAATGATGCATCATGCATGAGTAATAGAGGTGTGATGAAGACACTGCTAATCAAAAGCCCCATAGATTGACTAAATATAGCATCTAACTTCAAGAATAATAAAGACTTGTCCAAATAATTGTTCTCTATATTATTTTTATAAGTAGAAAATAATTTGTTCAACCCTTTTATGCCTCTTTAATATTTGAATCCAAATTTATCATTTTTTAGAGAATACAAGAGAAAAAAATAAAATGTTTAAACTTTGATTGCTGGGGCGGGAGTAATACTCGCAGCGTGAAGGATCAGTTCACTCGGTACCTTGGTGCTGGTTATCTCCTTTCTCATTGGCAAGATTTCTACATCAATGTTTTCATTCTTACTTATCAGTGTCAACAGTATTCTTCTGAGCTCATCTTCACTAGTTGCCTCTCTACCATTGATTCTTACTATGCACTCTCCATTGAAAAATACGTATGATGCATTAGTAATCACGAATGATGCGTAATCTACTACTTTCTCCACATTGTCTTCGTTTCCATAATTTATTGTCTTAATTTTTCTGTTTAATGCTCTTAACTCTATCTTCTTCATAATTTATCACCTTGATTTAGGCTTTAACTCCATATAATATAGATAGTATCCTTCAACATACTAGAAATATTTTTAAACTTTACTATTTTTACATGAATCCTGCGCGTAATTTTTCAGTTAATAGCTGCCATCATTTCTTTTGAAGAATGTGTTTTTTGAGTTATTAGTCTATGGTGTTAACCTTGTTATTGTGCTTCTATTATTTTGCACTATCTATTTGAATTTCTAATGCTTTGAAGGAATTTTTCACTAAAAGTATGTGTTTTAGTAAATATTGCTTTAGTGGCCATATAGATCGCAAGTATGCTGGATACGGCATCTCCAAATAGTATTGAGAATGATACAAATAACTGATATTGTGCAGCCCATATTGGATCAGCTCCCCCAAGTATCATTCCGCTCATAGTTCCTGGTATCCACACTAATCCAAGCGATTCAAGTGTACTAATTGCTGGTATTAAACTCGCTCTAACGCTTTCCCTTACATGGGTTTTGCATGCTACCTCTACTGGCAAAGCTAATGCAAGTTTAGATTCAATCATGTCTTCATGGGCTTTTATTTCACCTACATATCTATTTAGCGCTAATGCTGTTGAATTCATTGCATTCGCAATCACCATGCTTCCGAAAGGTATTATAAATCTGGCTTGTAAAGGAAAGATATTTGCTATAACTGTGTAAGTTATTGTTATTACAGACCCAACGAAAATACCTATTACTGCTGGTTCATATAGTCCAGGTACTCTAATTACTTTGGTTCTAGCTATATGCGCAGCAAAAAGTATCATGAATCCGATAACAGATATTGTGTATATTGGGTTATCAATGCTTATTATTATGCCCAAGAAGAAAGCTATTGTCATTAGCTGTATTATTGCCCTTATTACAGCATAAGCTAATTCTCGCTCTACTTTGAAAGCTCTCATCTTCAAGTAAGTAAGTAAAGCAAATACTAGTAGGAGAATTCCGAATAGTTTATCAATCATAAAGTTATTCAATAATTCACACCTCGAAATCAAGCAATTGACCATTTTCAAGCCTTAGAATTCTGCTACCTAATCTTCTTGCTTGTTCATAGTTATGAGTAACAATTATGAACGTTTTTCTCCTCTTCTTATTTAATGCTCATTATATTCTTT
>JAHQWF010000056.1 GCA_029856055.1 Candidatus Njordarchaeota archaeon
GCTTTTGACATTTTCATCAACCTGCTAATCTTTTAGCTATAGATTTTGCTTCTTTTAATGTTTTTGCACTTGCAACTATCTTGTATGCTCCAAAGCCTTTAACTTTTGGATTCACTTTAAAAATTGTATATCTTTTAGTTCTTCTGTTATATATTATCTTGAATGTGCCGTTGGGACCTCTGATTGTTTCACGTTTAGCCATTGATTATCACCTTCTACTTTTTCGTCTACCCTTACGTCTGCCTTTGCGTTTACTACCTTTTCTTCTAGATTGTTTACGTCCCATTTTTACTTCACGTTTTTATTTTTGGAACCTAGCGTCTGAGCGTATACTACACTCTTCATCCTTAAGCGTTCCATTATTAACTTTATTGTGTTTATTTTACTTTTTCTTCTGCTAGTATATATTCTATTATTTCTATACTCTAAAATAATATTTGCTAGCATCTCTTTTTCTTTGTTATCATAGACTCTATATAGTACCTTTAACTCATCGTCTGTTATTAACATGCTATATCTCGTGATCATTTTCAACGCGACCTTCTAATATGTCTTTATAATGGTAATATATACTTATATTTACAAGATAATTAATGATGAGGTGAAATCATCTATATAAATTTTTGCCTCGCTCAGGTATTACATAAATAACTCAAATATTCCTTTATTACAAGAAAATGAAGTAGAAAAGTCAAAGTTAACAATCATTCAATATTTTATATGATTTATCAATTTGCTAAATTAGTGAATTCGCATTAATACAAGTAATGCCACTTTCAGATAAATTAAATAAAATGTGTTTGCTTTGCACACATGTGATCTCTGTGGTAGAGAACGTGATATTGACAAAAAGTATTGTGATTACTGTTCATCCATGATCTGTGAGATATGTAATAGAAAGCTGGCTAGGGGATATTGCGCTATATGTGGTAAATTGGTTTGCGAAGAAGACTCAGAAATGATTGGTTTCGCTAGAATTTGTTTAGATTGCCTTAAATCCCAGCCCGAATTAAGAAATTATAATAATTTTAAAAAATATTTAGCTTCAAAGTCAAGATTAACCAGCTTTAGTTCTGTGCAACTCACTAAAGTGTTTTCCAGGATTTCGCATAAATTTCGCTCTGATCCCGTTTATATTCACATAGGAATAGATGATACAGATTCACCTTATGGAATGTGCACAACTTATCTAGGCGCTCTATTGTTTGAGAGACTTCTAGAAATCGGCGATCCTGTTGATTACCCTTTACTAATCCGATTAAACCCTAATATACCCGCTAAAACCCGTGGTAATGGTGCTGTAGCGTTAAGATTTCGTACTAATTTAGATAAATTTGATAGTGTCCGCGAGATAACTGTTAATTTAATAAGCAGCTATTCTCATGCGTTCTTCGGGAAAACATCCCCAGCTCTCATTATTTATATTACTGATGAATTCTATATCGATAAAAATCTGTATGAAATTTACTTAAATTCAATTAGAGACGTGACTCCTTTCAGTTATCTGAATAAGAAATTAAAAGGTATTACGCATGGAAATATTGAGATATATGCCACAAAGACTAATTCAAGAGGAATAATCGGCGCGACCGCAGCGATAGGAGCTGTACTTTCAGATTTTACTTATGAACTTTTGGTTTATAGGAAGAAAGAGAGATTAAGTAGTCCTAGATTCATTGATGCTAATAGCGTCTATGAAATGGATAAGATTTATGCTTCTTTCACCTTTGATAATATCGATGATGGAAGATTACTCATAGCTCCTGTTGGGCCTGATCCCGTATTATTTGGCATTAGAGGCGATTATCCAGATAAGATCTTGGAGGCATTTAAAATTCTTAGGCATGAGGATTTTAGTTTATGGGCCTTATTTAGGAGTAATCAAGGTACACATGGACATGTAGTAAAAATTGATTCACCTAATGAAGCTAGGCCACATCAGACTATTATGTTACCAGTTGTAGCAATTGATGTCACGAAAAAAGAAGATACATTATTCATAAATGCTGTTAATGCGGAGTGGAGTATTACAGGAAGGATATTTAAAATGCAGAGGGAACTACAACATTATGCTAAGCATCTAATGGAGGGTGACAAGATCTTAGTTATTGGTTCTGTCCACTCTAGACAAGGAAATAAATTGATTTTGAATATTGAAGAATTCATAACTATAAATTTACAACCAGAAGTAGAGTTAAGAAATCCGATTTGCCCGTTTTGCGGTAGTAGATTGAAGAAAAAAAGTAAATATACTTATTTTTGTCCTTCATGCCGTAAAACTTTTCCGCATCTTAAAAAATTAGTTATTCTTCACCCAAGGAAAGGGCTTTTAGAGAGAAAACGTTATGAAAGCCCACCTAGAGCGCATAGACATCTCACATTACCATCAAAGAGATTGATCTTTAGGGCACGCAAACTGTCAGGATTGGATAAACCATACCTAATTTACCCTATGATTGGAAGAAGTAAGAATTTTAAACCCAGATATATTGGAGAAATAAGGGAATTAAGTATTCGATAGTTTAAACTTTCTTCTTAAGATCTATTGGCTTTAGTCTACCTGACCCACCATAATGTATTCTGAAGTAGAATTCTGCTTTTTTACCCTCATTCCATGATCTTACTGGTCTATAATAACCTACTATACGGCTCCAAATGTCAACTCTTTTGCTACCACACTTTGGGCATTTAAAGTGGATTCCTACACCACTCCATCCACAATCATTACAAGTCGATATCGAAGGCGTTATGCTAAAGTACACTATCTTTGTTTTAGTAACAAGGTTATATACTAATTTCTTAAGTGCATTTGGGTCCATAGCTTCATGCATAAATAAATGTAACATGACCCCTCCTGTGAATTCTTGTTGTACTTCAGCTTCCCAGCTAACTCTCTGAGCAATCGGTATATCTATGTAGTAAGGCACTACACTATTACTATAAAAGGGCTTCCCCATATAGTACGGGATGAATACCTTCTTAGCTTTTATTAGATCATAATAACGATTATAATCACTCATAGCTAATCTGAAACTAGCGCTCTCTCCAGGCACCTCTTCAACATTATATAGATAACCATCCTCTTTCTCGAACTCTTCTCCAATCTTCCTAATTGTGCTAACAGTCTTCTTCATAACTTTTATTGCCTCTTTCGCCTTATTATCATCATACCATATTTCTGAATCCTGCATAAGATTAACGGCCATTTCCGGTAAGCCTAAAACACCCAATGTATTAAAGTGCCCATTGAAGTGCCCTAAATAAACTCTAGTTAGTGGCATAAGACCATTCATTAAAGTTTTCTCATACCTCTCCCTCCATCTCAACAGCACAGATCTAGCTAAATTCAATTTTTGGTAGAGTCCATCATAGAACTCCGATAAATCTCCGTTAGCTTCTATAGCTAACCTAGGCAAATTCAATGTCACAACACCTATGCTACCTGTAGCTTCGGGCATTGCCCAGATACCCCATCGCTTGTCACTTTTCCTCAATAGCTCATAAATTTCCTCACCTTCTTCTCTAGTAACTTTGAATAAATCATTATGAGCTAACTTCGAAGTATCTATGGTTAATCTACAACACATCGCGTATAATGCTGAAACATCTGTAGCATAGCCATTTAATAAGTAAAATGCACCTCGCCTTGATAGAGTATCAAAGAATAAATTAGTTAACTCTCCCCATCTACTCCCATTCCAATCAAAATTTTTGGTGAGCATCATTGTTATTATTGGGAAAGTGAAAGGCTTTCCTTGAGCATCGCCTTCTAAGTATAATTTAAGAAGTTCATTAGTTACCATTAAAGCTTTATCGTAATAATCATTTAATTTACCCACTCTCTTACCTCCAATTATAGCGTCGCCCTCCAAGAAATCTGGAACAGTATCAAGTACTATTGTAACATTTGTGAAAGGACTTTGATAACCTATTCTCGTAGGATAATTTAACTCAAAAACTAACCTCTGTAAAGCTTGTTTAATCTGTTTTTTATCTAAGTCATCTTTCTTCACAAACGGCGCCATATATAGATCAAAAGCTGTGACAGCTTGCGCACCCGTCCATTCCTGAGCCGCTAGGAAGAAGTAATTTACTAGATGCGAGATCGCAGTATCTAAATGCTTGGCTGGATTAGATCTAACTGTAGGCGTCTTCAAACCTATCTTTAATACTTTTAAAATTGACCATCCAGCGCAATATGGTATAAATAATGAGTGCGGTAGCTTATGGATGTGTATACCGCCCTCAAAATGCTCCCATACAGCGCTCTCTGGTAAATAAGTAGCGATTACTTCTGGATTTTTCAGTACTTTATCCAGTATAAAACCTATAAAACCTCCATAGGATCTATTTACATTAGCGTTCTCATGAACCTCCCAATCAGTAATATTAAGATATGATAATTCAATTTCCTTTAAAAATCGCGCATTATAGTAGATACGTCGCTCCTTCCTACTTTTAATTGCCTCATCAACATCTATTTCTTCTTCTAAGTCATCATGAACTATCTCCTTATTCCTTTTTTCCATCGCTAAGCCTCTCTTTTTATTTAAATTATATTTTTATAATTTATTTAAATTGTTGTTTAAAATTAATATATTTTTGTACATTTTTTTAAAGGATTTCTTTATTTTTAAACAAATATATGTAAAAAACAATTCGAATTTCGAATATTCTCAGTATGGGGGGTATTGGATAGTATCAAATACGCATATAAATGTAAGTAATGCAAGATCTATTACCATGTTTAATTAAAAAACAAAAAGAATCAATAAGATAACTTTCAAAAATTGGCTTAAGAAGATTTTTTATTAAAATTTTTTAAATTATCAACTAAAATCAATATAAAATTTTTGTATTACTAATTAAATAGATTTGCACTTTAGAATTTGAATATGCACTTTTTTGCATTGATTAAATAAGTAATTTCCTCAGAATCATACATAATTATTTCT
>JAHQWF010000018.1 GCA_029856055.1 Candidatus Njordarchaeota archaeon
CTACTAGTCCAACCAGAAGTAGTGAGTCCATAAATATGTTTTGATGTTTCTTGAGTCTCCCCAATTTCTTTTATAGGTAGATTATTTGTTTTTGAATTAAAGTTTGGTAATAAATTTCCTATATTTATTAACATTACCAAAATAGCTATAGAAACACAGATAGCTATTTTTCTTCTCATCTTAACACCTACTTTATAGCAAATTAGTTTAAAAAATGTAATTTTTATTTACTAATGTACAAAATAGCTTATGTATCTCTTTATTTTAATCACTATATATTTTTTCATCTATCTTTTAACAAATTATGTTGCATTTTTAATTATTTAATTAAACAGATCTAATTGTAGAAATAGAAGGTTCAGTAAGACAGGATACATCTAATTTCACAGATATATTTTGATTACATATTGCCTCAAAGTTTAAGAATTATAACATGATTATATGAATAAACCATCACTGAGATAATTATAAGGATGTGGTGGCAATGAAGAGGGAGTTAGTACTGGCCTACTCAACAGTACTTGTATTCACAGGTGTTGGGATAATACCTTTAGCGCTTCAAATTATATTTATTGATGGGGTTAGTGATTTTCAAATAGCGATATTTTCAACGATCTATTGGTTAGCTTCGTTCACATTCTCACCACTCTGGGGAATTATCTCTGACGCCACAAGAAAAAGAAAGATCTTATTATCATTTAGTTTAATGGTAGCTTCATTAATTGCGTTGTTGCATGCTATCTATATTAATTATTTCCAGATGCTTGCTCTGCGTTTCTTATTTGGAGTTTTCATGAGCGCCTATCTCCCAATTACACTTTCAATACTTCTTGAGAATACTAGTAAAGAGGAAGCTGGAAAGAAATCTTCACTATTTAATTTCTCTAGAGCAATAGGATTTTTATTTTCAGGATACCTAGCCTCACTGATATTGTATCTATTTGGAACAATTGAGTTATTCATTGCTTCCTTAATAATGATCGCTTCATCCTTAACTGGAATCGCTATTCTGAAATGTAAGGGTGATAAATTAGTAGATATAAGAGGTGAATTGAAAGAGAGATTCAAGCTTCCAGGAAGAGGATTTATTAAGAGGAATCGTGGACATCTCCTTATTATAGCTTTAACACTGAGACATACAACTATAATGGGTTTATTCTCGTTACTATTTATTTACATGCTTAGAAGAGGTATTCCAGATTTCATGTTAGGTACATTGAGTTCACTAAATAATTTAACTCAAATCGTTTTGATGTATCCCATGGGATATCTATCGGATAGGATAGGTAGGAAACCTTTATATCTCATTGGACTGATCCTATCGGCTATAGTACCAATAATGCTAATTTATGCTTCAAACTACATTCTATTTTCATTAATATTCATAGTCATAGGGATTAGCTTCTTTACATTAATAGCTGGTGTGACACCTTTCCTCAAAGACATTGCTCCATCTGGGAGGGAAGGAGAGGCCATGTCCTTCCTTAATTTATCTAGAGGCTTCGGATCCATAGTTGGTCCAATAGTTGTTGGTTTGATAGTTACTTTAACTAACTATGAGACAATGTATTTATTATTATCACTAATAAATCTTGTAGCATTCATTACAGCTTTATTCACTGAGGAAACATTAAGAAATTAAATTATTAAATTAGAAATACTAGGTTGAGAAATTAATATCAACTTCAAATAAACTTTGACTTTTGTCCTGTATTTCAGAGCTATCAAGTTTGCTATTTCATCAGCAAGTCTTTTATAGAGATCACTAAAATATCTGACGCCTATGTCGAGATAAATATATGTAATATTCTTTATCCTGTCATGAGCTATTTGAATGTTAATAATCTCGACGTCATTATAAAAAGTATTTATGTAATTAATTATATCATTTCTAATCTGACTTTCCAAGCTCTTTTCGTGATAATAATTAATTGTATTAGCTAGTATTGGCGCTGCCACAATAAGAAATACAAGTGTTAATCCAAGCAATCTTCTCATGGCTATTTTTTTAGCCATTAATTCTTTCCTTATTGATTCTGCCGGCTTGATACCTACTATCCAGAAGAAAATTATGCTCATAGTATTTATTGCCAAAACGTTAATTGTCAATAGCTGAGCAGAACCAAGGATCATTAATAGACCTAAGGGTTCACCACGCAACATAAACGTAAAGCCGATACCTATATTCACAGCTGGAGGTACAAGAGAAGCAGCTATTGCCACACCCACAAGAGATAGTGGAGTCGCACTAATTACACTTATAGCCGCAGCTAATCCAGCTGTAATAGCGAACATTATATCAATATATGTTGGATTAGATACAGCTAAGATTCTAGTTGTAGCTGTGCTGTATGGGAGCAACAATGAGAAGAAGAACCCCGTAAATATAGATGCTAGTAAACCACCTATCTCTGATTTTAAGCTCTCAATTCTCAATTCTTCGATATTTAGAACTATTCCGAGCGAAGTTCCAATTATCGGCCCAAAAAAAGGAGCTATTATCATAGATGCTATCGTAATTATCAAATTATCAGTAAGCAATCCTAACGTTGCCAGAACAGAGGCTAGTATAGTAGCCAGAATATAGTTCCTATTAAATTCAGCTTGAGGCCAGATATCACCTAGAATCTCCTCCCTGGATATTCGCCTGGTTTTAATTTTCACCTCTGGTTCTGTTGTTTCAGCTGCAAACTCTAAGTTGTACACTTGATAGGAGCCATAAAGGGTACCAACACCAATTCTCTTAATCGCATCGACAACAGTTTCAACATGCTCATCTGATATTGACAGCATTATTAGTGTTGTTTCTTGGCAAGTCATTTTCTCGTATTTTAGGTTCAATTGATCTAGAGCCGATAAAACCATCTGTTCTTTTTCTGCTGGCATCACTATGTGTATTCCACGCATCATTAAAGCCTCTTGCATGTTAAGAAGCTTTAACTTATTTTAGAATTTTTAGTAAATCATTAACGAACTTGTTTATCCCATCTTTTGTTTTAAAAGCATAGTGTGTAGGATATAGCGTAAGTTTAACCTCAGATAAATCGCTAATCAATTGTTGATTTTGGTCATCCAGAATAATTGCATCAATGTGTTCATGAGCCATTTTAACTAATCCTTGCAACCCCTCATCATAACCAAGCTTCTTTAGTATTGCATTATTTATTACTGATAAATTCTGTGGAAGAAAGTAGATAATTGTTCCCCGGAAGTTCTCTAGTGTCTTCTTTAAAGTACCTATAGATTTAAGGAAGAATAATGTTATTGGCGATATCTGATAAAACAAGATCACTTTACTCTCCTCTAATACAGTTTTAGTTTCCATTATTATCTTTGCTTTATCTAGATTACCATAACTAATCTCCTTAATCTTATCAACATCAAATTCATCAGTGAGATCCAGCGGACATATCATGGATCCATCTTCTGATTTTATAATTATGTGAGGTGGTGGATCGTACAGAGGCATTAGCTTGTATCTAATATCTAAACTTTTTGTCAACCTCTCGTACAATTCTGTTAAAGGAATACCTCTACTTATACAGATAGTCATCAGAAAAGATAATATGAGTTCTAAATCATTAAGATTGGTTCTTGCGAAATCAAACCCTCTAAAGGCATACTGAATTTTATAGCTATTTAATAATCTAGATATTCTGGTACCCAACATCTCTACCAAATGATTAAGTGTTGGGGAAATATGTAAGCCATATTTAGTCTCAAAGTCGTATGATGGCATCGGAATAATTGCAAGCTCATTCTTAGCTAGTTTCTTGATAAGCTTTGAGAAAACCTTATCCGAGTCGTTTCCATCATAGAGAATTGTTATCAAAAATGGTCACCTAGAACGCTTTATCTATCTATTAAACTGGCTTCTTTAACTAGGACTATCTCGCAAAAAATTACAGAATTGATAATTAATTCGAATATTTTAAATGTTTCCTCATATATTATCTATAGCATTCTACTTTATATGATTTTTAATTATTTATTAAGTATATTATGTTTTCGCAGTGCTCAAACATTTAAATTTTACTATTGTTTTATTAATTACGTTTATTTCAATTTTAATTATTTTCCCAGCTCTGCTTGACTCCACTATACATGTATGATGATAAAATGTTATACCAGCTTCTTCAGCTCTCTTAATGGCTTGGGCAGATTCACTTCCTGGCTGCATCCAAATCCGCTTTATACCTAGCTTTATAGCTTTCTCCACCACTCTCAAAGTTATTTCAGGAAGCACTACAGTTACCACTAAATCTGGTACATCAGGAAGCTCTTCCAGAGAAGAACAAACCTCAACACCATCAATTCTATCAGCTTTCCGATTAATTGGGTAAATAATGATATCAGGAAATTTTTTCTTGAATAACCTTAAAAACTTTGTAACCCCACTTATCGGGGTTTCTCGAAACGCCAACTATAGCTATTTTCCTAACTCCTGGTAAAAATGGGATAGACATATAACCACCCATTAGAGAAAAAATAAAACAATGTTATTTAACTATTATTAATCTACACGAACCTAAATACTAGTTTTTAAAAAATGTAGCCCCCGGAGCCGACGCACTTTCATCGCGCTACATTTTGTAGCGCTCTGTGCGCCCGGATCGGGGGCATTATTGTTAATATATTTTATTGTATAATCCTGGCTAGTCAGAGTATTTATTTGCTGTTTTTAGTTAATTCTTTATATTCAGTTTATTTTTTATTTGTTTTTGTCTATATCTACTACATTTTGTCGCATGAAAGATATATCTTTTGTGTTGGTGATATTGATATGTTTATCGATGTAATTAGTCAAATGACTGGTGTAGAGGCAGGCATCATAGAGATAATAGCTATAGTTGCTATAATTATTATTATTGATAGGATAATGATACGTAAAACTAAATCTATAGCTAAGACTCTTCACATTTCTGTGCAAGCCTTGAAAAGTATA
>JAHQWF010000048.1 GCA_029856055.1 Candidatus Njordarchaeota archaeon
ATGTGCTAGCGTTAATCCTGCTATGCCTGCCCCAACTATAATAAAATCAAAAGAGTTTTCATAAGCAACCTTATTCATTATCCATCGCTTGACTAATCCGCACACGCCGCAAGCAGGTTTTCTAACAACTTTAATGATTTCTGGTATATTTGCGCCCAAATAATCTTCAGTTTTAATCAATATATAATCTAATTTTAGATCATTAACAGCATTAATAAAAATCTCTTTACTTCTTTTCGAGTAATCTCCTATACCTAAATCTATATGAAAAGCGGCTATATCTATAAGTAATTCACTTTTGACTCTATTAAGAGCGTATAGTAGAGCCATTGAGTCTTTCCCGCCAGACACCGCAATTAAGACTTTTCCGCCTCTAAAACCAGCTTTTTTAAGAGTTCTGATAATCATGCGTTCATAATACTCTATGAAGTGTTTTTGACAGAATCTAACTCCAGCACGTTTAATAAAAATGATAGCCTCTTCTCCGCATACACTACATCGCTTATTCATGCTGATCTCCAAGTCTAAATATCAAATATTTTTTCAAAATTTCTGTAAACTATCTCTACTGCTTCCTTTCGCTCTAAACCCTTTATTTCCGCGATTATATCAATGGATTCAGATATCATTTCAGGCGATAAGTTATAGCCCTTGTATAAATAAGGACCATCGCTTTCTGTAAGAATCATTTCTATAGGTGCTTTCTCTAGAACTTTCTTATGTTTTTTCTGAAATTTAACTGATGGGTTGATTGATATAAAATATCCTGCGTCATTTATATCTTTCAACAAGTTTATTGGACCAGTATACCAATGAAAAATAGCTTTACTGATATCATATCTTCTCAATAGCTCGAGGACTTCTCGCCAAGTATCAACACTATGGAGATTAAAAACAGTGTCTTCTTCAGAACCTATCTCTAGAAATTTCCTAAATATATCCCTCTGTTTTTCAATAGTCTTAGGAACGAATCTAGTATCTAATCCTACCTCCCCTATACATTTAATATTCCTAGACAATCTGAAAACTTCATCTATCCCATCTTCAGACAATTTATCTACATACCAAGGATGTAACCCTACGCATGGAATGAAATTGTTTAATTCTTTGCTATATTCGAGAATTTTCAGACTAGATTTCAGATCTACACTTACCCCCACTATAATCATCTTAAACTTATAAATGAACTCTCTGAGCCTATGTATTGAATATTCATCTGCATGACAATGAACATCAACGAGCATAAAAAGAGCACCTCTACGTATATAATATATTGTTTAAATATCGATATTATTTCTGATTAAAAAGATTTCAAAAGCGGGATCGATATGAACGAAGTGAAAATGGTATTTTTCCTAAAACCAGACGCAGTTATAAGAAGGTATGTTGGGGCTAGGACGCTGAAAACATTACTAGATAAGGTAGATGGAATAGAATTTTTAACATTTCTTAAAATTGAACCAGAAAAAGATTTTCTAGCTAATCAACACTACGTAGAACATAAAGGTAAATTCTTTTTCGATTGGCTTGTCGATTTCACAACTGTCGCACCAATATATTTTATGATGATAAAGGCAACGCCTGAGAAAATAGAAGAAACCAGGAGAATACTTGGACCAACGCTCGTTCAAAAAGCAGCTGAAGAAGCTCCAGAAAGCATAAGGGGACGATATGGTATATACGGTGGAGTAAATGTTGCTCATGCCTCTGACTCAGAGAAAAGTGCTATTAGAGAAAGCAATATTTGGGAGCAATACTTATTAAATGTATATGGAAGCAAACTGTATGAGAAATCACCAGAGAATATAAGGAAAGATATAGAGAGATATGTATCGCAATATATAGACTACCCTATCATAGATAACTTGAGGTATATTGAGTTATCAGTCAGACTTGAGAAAAATCCTTCTTTGAGAACGGAGATAAAACAAAAGTTTATAGAATTATTAGCAAAAGAAACATCAGAGGATTTCTTAAGGAGCCCAAATAAAGTAGTAGAGAAACTAGCTGAAATACTGGTTAAAAATGCATTACTCAGAAAATAACCAATTAGCTAAAAAAAATTTCTTATTATTTCAGCTAGCTCTTCCGAATTAATAAATGTCCTGAATCTTCTCCACCAGGGTGGGAATAATTTCCAGTAATCATACTCCCTATATCTTCTGTCGATTATAACTATTATACCCTTATCTTCTTCACTTCTAACTAATCTTCCTCCTGCTTGGATTGTTTTCCTGATGGCTGGGGAGATGATTGTCAGGAAGCGGCCTTCTCTCTCACCAAATTTCTTTGAGAAGTATTTTTCTTGAGCTCTAATAACGTCGTTCCACTCAGGAAACGGTAATCCCACCATGACTACGGCCGCTAACAATGTCTTATCATTTATCCTATAATCTATCCCTTCCATTAATTTGCCTCCAGCTACGCAGAATATTATTGAGTCAGGATGATTTTTAAGTTCATTTAAAACATATTCAATCTCGGTCTTAGGCGTTTCAATTATCATGTTTTTATCACGAATTCTTGTCTTAAATGTAATTATCTTTAGTAATTCATAACTTGGAAAAACAATTAGAATAGCCTTATTGTTCCTTATAGAATCACTAATCGCTTCTATTCTATTAGCAATCATGTTGAACATCCTGTCAGTTCTCATATCATATTTTGTTGTACAAACTCTGTCTACAAGTATGAGAAGTGAATCTGGGTTAAAGGGAAATGGAATAATTAGCTCTCTTATCCTATTTTTTATGTCTATTTTTTCTTTTAGCCCCAGTACTCGCTCAAAATAATCTATCGGATATAAACTACCAGACATAAGAACTGCGCTCAGCGCTTCATTAAATATTATTTGGGCCTCACGCGAAGGGTCTAAGAGCTGAAGAGATAAAATATAATCAGTTTTCCCTTTGTCTAACTGAATCAATTCAATAGTCGTAATGAACTCATCCAAATCTGATAATAACTTAAAATACTCAAGGAAATCACTAATCCAGATCAACCGTGTATAAAATTCTCCACTCATCTCGATTATTTTCTCTCCAATATTTCTCAAATCTAAATAATCCTTCTTGCTGTATAAAGATGAAATGGTTTTTGGATCGATAATCTTTGGGCTTTTAAATTTCCTACCTAATTCTCTATCACCAATCTCAGAAATTTTTTCAGATATCGTATCCAATATCTCAACTAAATACTCACTATCCTCATAGGAAGATACATATAATTCCTTCTTGGCAGCTTCTATAGCTCTGATCGATAAAGATAAACTAAGAGCATTTATTATATAATCTGGCAAATTATGTGCTTCATCTATAAGAATATAAATAGATTTCAGTGTTTCATTAATAGTTGAAAGGAATTTTTCTCTAACATCTGGATTAAATATGTAACTATAGCTTCCGATTACAATATCAGCTTGTGGAGCTAGATATCTAGCTATCTCGTATGGACATACACCATATTTACTAGCTTTATTAACTATGTTTAGATACGATGCGCCTGTAATTAATACTTCTTGGGCCGCTTGCACCAACCTATCTGATGGCATCCCGCTGTCATAACTTTTCCTAAAAAATGAGCATTTTTGTTTTCTCTTCAGTACTTCACAAGCCTTCAGGAATGCGTGATATGGAAGTCCTTTTATTTTCTCGCTCCTTAAAGCTATCAAGCACATATCTTTCTTAGACCTAAATGTGACATAATTAATGCTCAAATTCTTTTTTCTTTTAATTCTCTCTGTCTCTTTGACATACATAAACATCTGGCTTTTAGTTCTTGTAAGAATAACTAACTTAGCATCAGGATTTTGCTCTTTGAAGCTTAGATAGCTCACTAGTGCAGCAATTGTTTTACCTATACCCGTGGGGGCATGAAGTAGGCCTATTGCTCTCTCCTTTAATACTTCTTTAATAAAATTAATCGATTCTAGCTGTCCTTTTCTATAATATCTGTATGGAAAATAAACATCAATGCTCAATTCTAAACACAGGTATGATCGATCCGAAGCTTAAAAAGTATTAAAATACTAAAAATAAATTTCATTTAACGATTAATAAAATATAACTTATGATGAGAAGAATTTCTCGACGAAATCTACATAAATCTCAGAAAATTTCAGTACATCTTCAATATATATGAATTCGTTATCAGTATGAGCTACTTCCAGATAACCAGGACCAAAATTCACTGTAGGAATGTTACTAAATCTAAAGAATCTTGCATCAGAGGTAGCTGACATACATATGTACTTAGGCAAATAACCTAAATGTTTTTGCACAGCACTTTTTAATGCTTTAACGATTTCTGTATCGATAGGTGTATAGCTAGGCTCTGTCCTATTAATTATCTCTACATCAAAATCATCCCTCGACACAATCTCTTGCTTGACTATCTCGAATGCTATTTCAGATGTGGCGCCGATCGGAATCCTCATATCTATTTGTGCTTCGCACCTATCAGGAACTATATTTGCTTTCTCACCACCCCTTATTACACCAACATTAAAAGTAAATTTATCCAGTACTTCCTCTAGACCATTTTTTATGCTTTTTAGCCAAGCTTTGCCATTTTCAATAAGTTCTTTAGCATCAGTCGGTATCATAATGTCTCTCGGTATTACTTCTGGGAATTTATTGATTAATCTAATTAGCTTTCTGATAGCATTTTCCCCAAGTATTGGTAAGCTACCATGAGCAGTTTTTCCTTTAGAAACTAATTTAAACCACAATATGCCTTTCTCTCCACCAACAATAGAATACTTCCGTTTATTTAAGTTACCAGTCGGTTCTGCTACAAGGCAAGAATCTCCATTTATATAATTTTTCTCAAGAAGATATCTAGCTCCATAATCACCTCCAGTTTCTTCATCAGCCACAATACTAAGGATCAAATTTCCTGGCGGATCATCGATATAGGCTAAAAAAGAGTAAAGAAGTGCGATTACTCCGCTTTTCATGTCGCTAGCTCCACGTCCATATATTTTATTACCCTTAACTACGCCTTCAAATGGGTCGAATTTCCAATTAGGGCTTACAGGCACTACATCTATGTGACCATTAAGTATAAGGGACTTGGTATGATTACGCCCTATTTCAGCTACGAGACTTTGTTTTCCTTCTACTGGCTCAATAATCCTATAGTTTACCCCATATTCTTCTAGAATTCTACATATCTTGGAAATTCCTTCTCTAGTGTCTCCCGGAGGATTAATTGTTTTAGCTTTAATTAGTTCAATGAGGTTTGAAATTATTTCTTCACGCTTATTCCTAATAAAATAAACTTTATCTACCATTTTTATCAACTATAAATCTGGTTTGACGCCGAATATTAATAGTAACAATGCCATTCTTACAGGTACGCCGTAATATGCTTGTTTAAAATAAGCTGCATATTTAGTTTCATCAAGCTTTGGATCTATCTCATCTAATTTTGGCAAAGGATGAAGTATTTTTAGATCTGGTTTAGCATTCTTTAGGATTGAAGTAGTAACTCTATAACTACCTCTAACCTTCTCGTATTCTACTGGGTCAGGAAACCTCTCTTTTTGAATTCTAGTCACATATAATACGTCTAATTCATCAATTATCTCAGTTATATCCGTGTATTCCTCAAAAGTAATACCCGATTTAACCAAGTAATCGCGTGTTTCTGACCTTACTTTAAGAATACTAGGTGAAATTAAGTAGATTTTCTTTGGATTGAAACGTGTTAAAGCAAGAAGAAATGAATTTGCTGTTCTGGCATACTTTAAATCGCCCAAAACTCCATATATCAAACCATCGATACTTCCTTTTAATCTTTTAACAGTAAATAGATCAATAAACGCTTGGGTCGGATGGTGTTGTTTTCCATCACCTCCATTTATAACGGGAGAATTAGCAATCTCGGCAGCTAACTTAGCTGCTCCCTCATATGAGTGTCTAATAACAATTATATCTGAATATGAATCAAGCATTCTAACTGTATCAATAAAGCTTTCGCCCTTCTTAATTGATACAGCTTCTTCTCCCACGAGAGTTATGACGTCTCCACCTAGTCTCTTCATTGCTGTCTCGAAGCTTAATCTTGTTCTAGTGCTTGGTTCAAAGAATGCTGAAGCCATGATTTTACCTTCCAGTATGTCTAGATTACTTACTTTTTTATCTAGTAATTTCTCGGTTAGATCAAATAACTCCTCAAAATTGTTCCTATTGAAATCAGTAATCGATATTACATCTCTATTAAAGAAAGACATATCCGACACGGAACAATATTTTATTTTAATATTCCTCAAATTCGAATTTATAATTAATAATTTACTTGTTCTGAATCGACATATTTAAGAATGGTTTGCTATCTATTTGTGATGCAATATGATCAAAGGGTATTAAAAATGCAATTTAATATAGGCGACATAATTCTATACCTAATGTTTATAATTCCGATTGCCCTATGGCTTTACGTTAGGATGCGGTTCGTCTCTAAACAAAAGAAATATTGGAAAGAAATGGTTTCAAATAAAGCCGTATATGGTAAGATTATAGCTAGAGCTGTAACAGAGACGAATATTCTCGAAGAAGACTTCATAAATAAAGAGGACGCGGAAACATTTATAGAGGCGCTTAGAAAACTACCGCCTGTGGATGATGTCATAAAAACAATTTCGTTTATGAGAGGGTTCGTAAGCGCTGTCGATAAGAATCCAGAACTCTTAGAAGATAAGGAAAAAATCCAGCGAGAAGTTGTCAGACCGCTTATGCAACAATGCTTATTCTTTCTAGCTGTAATGGATAGTGATATAAGGAAGATAGTTGAAGAGAGAGTTAAAAAAGCAGAAGAAGCGGGAGAAAACATGGAGAACTTAATAAAACCTTTATTACAAGAGGCGGTACAAATAGTGAGTATCTGGCAGTAGATTTTTATGAATTAATTCTTTATTTTTATCGATCTATCCTTATTAAACTATATCACAGATTTTAACCGTAGTACCGCAAGTGTATAGAAAACAGCTTCCTCTGTTCTTATTGTTTCAACCTTTTGCTCTGGTACTGTGTTAATAAAGTAATCAAAATATGCCTCGAAATCACTTCCAAGCATTTCACGGAGGCCCTTGAACGGGGAGCCGAAAATAATTGCTATTTTGCTATTGCATTTCAAATCAATCTTTTTTATAGATTCACCATATTTTGATGTACCAATAATACAAAATCCTCTTTTTCTAAGGCTATTTAGAAGTTCTCGTAACCCCTTATTATAATAAAAAACATCAAAACCAAAGTAAAATGGCAAATCTTTCTTATCAATTATCTTCTTTCTGTATGTATCTATGACAATAATTCTTTCCCCTTCTTTATACCTATCCATTTTTACTCTGTATTGCTTTTCACCATCACTAACTACTAAATTTCTTTTACGTTGTTTGATAACATACACATATCTATATCTCCTACCATATATTTTATCGAGATGATGAGGGGTCTTAAGAGGTTCAACCACTCCAATGTAGCGTAGAGAATCATCTTTACCAAAAGCGGTTTTTCGGAGATAAGGTGGAGTATTAATGTATTTTAGTACTTTAACAATGAATTTTCCAAGACCATGAGAATCGAATTTAGGGTCGGGGTCATAGTAGACGCCGATATCCGTCATGCCAAATGTAGCGCTGGCCCGGGCTATCAAACCAATCTTGTAGGTTCTTAGCATTAAGTTTTTTTCATCAGCAGTGAACGTCGATGGTATTATTATCATTTTCTGCATCTAAATCTCCAGTAATATTGAATACTATCTATTTTTTAATTACTTCAGCTACATAAAAACCCATAGCTAATGGGTTTGGAAATAATCTTATATCTATGTCATCGGGTACATGATAATTTATATAACCGAATAAATCTCCTTCATCGGAATAAAGGGATCTAGCAATAATAAATTCTTGTGTAATCTGTATAATGCTTCTTCTAGGCAACCAATCAGAATCCTATTAATGTCGTTGCTAACTAATTTTTCTATGGCGTATTTCATAGCGCAGGATGCAGTATTTAGCTCCGCAATTCTGACAGCCCAACTATCTTTACCTATAAACAATATCTCACAATCTATTATGTTTTTTATTTCTTCTCCAATTTTCTTAATCGAATCAATTACTTCAATTAATTGCTCCCTACCTTTCCTAGATATCTTAGTATTTTCAAGATATTCTTTACTAAGATCTTTTATTTCCACCGCACCTAATGATACATCCAGATGTATTTGATCTGGTTTATATTTAATCGCTAATTCCTTAGCTAATTCCATTTCTCTAATGATGTATTCTGGTGAATCATAAGAAAAAGGAACAGTATTACATAAATATGCAGTAGGATGTTTATATGGATGCTCTAAATAAACCGCTGAAGTGCATATTATGTTTTTTACTCTCAATCTATCGTCTAACTCAGCACATCCAGAGTCAGCAGCAATGATTCTGATCATGAGATCTAACACCTATTTTTAATTTATAATAAAAACGATTTAAAAGAATCTTAAAATTTCGATAGTTATTAAACAATAATTAGTTTTCCATTACTTGGTGATCAACTATGGATTTATCTCAGATTGAAGGATTCTTTAAACCAAAATCGATTGCAGTAATAGGTGCGTCTACAAAACCAGGTAAAATAGGTTACGCCGTTGTAGAGAATTTATTAGAGTTCCATGAGCGTGGTGGTAAGGTTTATCCAATTAATCCAAAGGCAGATGAAATCCTTGGATTGAAGGCCTATAAATCTATACTTGATGTGCCAGAAAACGTTGATTTAGCTGTTATAGTTATTAGGTCGGAGAAAGTCCCAGCCATGATTGATGACTGTGCAAAGAAAGGTGTAAAGAACATTGTCATAATCTCAGGTGGTTTCAAGGAGCTAGGGGGAAAATATAGAGACTTAGAAGCTGAAATAGCAGAAAGAGCTAGAAAATATAATATCAGAGTAATAGGCCCTAATTGCATAGGGGTTTATTATCCCAGAACGAAAGTTGATACGTTCTTTCAGCCAAAAAATAGGATGCTTCGCCCAGGACCGGGAAACGTTGCGTTTCTAACTCAGAGCGGTACTTATGGTATAATTCTGCTTGAATGGAGCGTGATGGATGGACTAGGAGTAAGTAAATTTGTTAGCTATGGTAATAAAGTAGATGTTGATGAGGCAGACTTAATACTGTACTTAATGGATGATGATGAAACAAAAGTGATTGGAATATACCTTGAGGGTCTAGGAGACGGTAGAAAATTCTTTAATGCTGCTAAAAAAGTAGCAAGGAAGAAACCAATAATCGTTCTAAGAGGTGGCTGGAGCGAATTAGCTGCGAGAGCAGCACTTAGTCATACTGGTTTTCTTGGAGGAAAGGGAAGAATTTATGAGGCCGCTTTCAAGCAATCAGGCATTATCTTAGCTAAAAATTTAGAAGAGTTATACGACATGGCAAAAGCTTTATCAAAGCAACCTGCGGCGAGAGGTGATAAAGTAGCTATGGTGAGTAATGGAGCAGGCCCGATGGTCCAAGCTGTTGACTATTTGGTTGATGCTGGATTGCAATTAAGTAGCTTAACAGAGGAAACTAAAGAGCGATTAAGGAATGCTTTATCCCCATTTGTTGTGGTGGATAATCCAGTTGATTTAACTGGTAGTGCTACACCGAGAGAATATGAGATAGTTCTAGACTATCTATTAGATGACCCAGAAGTAGACATGTTATTCACGTTCTTTGTTCACCAAAATGCACCTATGAGTGAAGATATAGTTGGGGTAATGGATAATATAGCTAAGAAGGCTAAGAAGCTTAGAAAGCCTATCCTTGTTGGAGCGGCAGGCGGCCCATACACCCTTAGTATAAATAAAAAGATGGAGGAATTGGGAATACCTACATATCCAACTCCAGAGAGATTAGTGGCTGCGGCTAAGGCATTGTACCTAGCGCAATTAAAGAAATTATGATTACCTAGTGAAGGTTCTAACGCTTATTAAAGTTACGGTTTCGAGAACGCTCTCTATGCTCCCTAAGTACTTTATCACGATATCCTCTAGTTCTTTTTCATCCTCTATTTCTGCCTCAACTACCACATCGTAAGGGCCTAATACTTCAGTTACTTTCTTTATTTTTTCGTTTTCAGAAATCTTCTTTAATGTTTCTTCTTCCTTACCTGGGGCAATTTTAATTAATACATACACAAGCATTTTTTTCACCTTATGAAATTAAATTAAATATCTTAATGCTAAATTAGTATAAAAATAGATTGTTTGAATGCGTTAAATTAAGATAAATCAAGTTTGGCTTCACCCCCTGAAGGCAAGAACCACCCTTTAACGTTTCTAGTACCTATGAAATTCCTAAACAACTTTGGTCTCTCTGTATGAATTGGTATAATTATCTGTGGGTCTCCGCGTTCAATTAATTCACGTATATCTAAGGGTGTTGCGTGGCCCGAAGAATGAATATGATAACTAGCTATCCCAAAATGCTCAAGCCAGTTCAATAGTTTATCAAAACTAATTTCCCGCTCTTCGTTTACTGGTTCGCTTGAACTTAAGATGAATATGCTGCCTTGCGGAGGCTTTAAAGCTTTAATTTCTCTTATGCCACCGAAAACTACAGTAAATATGAATGCTTCTGGATCTTTTTTCATTTCATTGAATTTAATTATCTTATTTTCTGATATTTCATTAAACACCTTTTTTTCTCCTTCAGAAAGTCGTTTTTTCCCCTCATCAAGTATGAGTATATTTGGGGAATCTAGATCAATATCTGATGCTCTAATACCCTCAGAATTAAGTATAGCTTTTAATATGGTGTATCGCTTAGCATCAATCACAAGTGATCTATTTGTTTTCTTTGCTACGTTAAAAACAGTCCTAAATCTATCTAAGTCAGATCGGCTGAAATCAATTATAACAAGCTTATTCCTAGTGGCTTCAACAACTTCTAATATCTTATTGAATACATCTTTTTCACTTAAAGAGCTGGAGTAATGTATGTGTGTTCCCTCTATGAGTAGTGCTTTTATCTCCTCCTTCTCTAATTCCCTAATGAAGTCTTCTGTCATATCTTTTTGAGGACCATGTTTCCTAAAATCCCCTGTATACGCTATCGTACCAGCACTTGTATGTATTATAAATCCATAGGCGCCAGGGATACTATGATCCACGTGTATTGGCTTAACATTTATTTCACCATTACCTTTCTGTAGATTTATGGTTTTTCTGGTTCTAAAGGTGATGAATCTAAGGTAGTCGTAAACTAATTCTGGTGAAGTCCTATAATAGATTAGTGAATTCGAGGCATTGATAATATTTAATGCGCAATCACCTATGTAAATAGGTATCCTTCTGTTCAAAAGCGATATATGCCCATAATGATCCAGATGAGCATGAGACACAAAAACAGCATCAACACCAGCATCTCTTTCATCATTTATATTAATACCTTTCTTAAAATCCTCTTTACTAAACCTAGTATACAGGTTGTGATCAGCTGGAACAGCTCCTATTGAAATCAATTCAGTTATGTTCTCGGGATAAGTAAAAGGAAATTCGTAGTACTTTCTTGATATGTTAAAATTCTTCCCGAAATCTAAATAGAATTTAATACTATTCTTTAAATCATTAACTAGAAATTTATTTCCACCTATCTCGCTAACGCCACCTTGTAATAGCAGAGTTACTTTTGTCATCACGATGCACTCTCAATACTTGAATAATAAGGTACCGTCTATAAGAAATAAAAAACATTTAGGAGTATGAAAGAACATAATTATTTTAAGATGTTCGCAGGTTAGTCAAATAGCTTTAAATGCTAGCTTTTACTAGATATCTCTAAGTAGAACCAATAGTACATTTATCTATTTATTAACTAGTTAACGTGGTGATATAATTGAGTAATGACATCGTAATAAAGTTATTTATGACTGATGGTTTACCCTGTTTGCTAGCAGATAAGTTTATCCAAGAATTATTAACATTGTTACCTAAAGGGGTCAAAGTTAAGTATGAGAAACAGGAAGTAAATGAATTTCATGAATTCAAGGAACTAGCTGAGAAATATAAGATTGATGGGCTACCATTCATAATTATAAGAAGAGACGACAAGGAATATAAAATATGTGGTTTCGAGCCAGAAGAAATAGAGAAAGCAATACTAGGTAAAGTCACGATCTCTAAGAAACCAGAGGATCTTGAAAATGTCTGTTGACGAGGAGAGAGAAGAAAAAATAGTAGATCTAATTAAAATCGCTGATGAGAAACTGAAATATGCTTACGCTAGATACTCTAATATCAGAGTAGTTTCTATTCTTATTTCTAGAGATGGAACAATTTATTACGGGGTAAATATAGAAAATGCGTCGTATGGGCTAACGATTTGTGCGGAAAGGGTAGCTATTTTTAAGGCCGTTAGTGAAGGTAAAACGAATTTCTCTAAAATATTAATATACAGCCCAGATACAATTCCATGGCCCTGTGGAGCATGCAGGCAAGTTATGTCCGAATTCTTCTCTAGTGATGTCGAAGTTATAATAGCATATAAGGAAGAGAACAAGATTAAATACGTGAAAACAACTTTTGAGGAGTTATTTCCCGGTAAATACAGATTTAAAATAGCTTAATGATGGATAATGTCCCATTGTCTATCGATCTCTAATATTCTATATAGATTAGTACATTCATTTTTATATATACATATTTGATTATTTATCATATATCTCGAAAAATGAGATTACTAATATAAAGACTCAATTTTTCCATAGAGGCGATAAATCATGGGGAAGAAATATGTCTATGATTTTGAAGAAGGAAATGCTAAAATGAGAATGCTTCTAGGAGGCAAGGGAGCGGGATTAGCCGAAATGACTAGGATTGGTTTACCAGTGCCGCCAGGATTCACAATAACGACAGAGGCATGTAAAGAGTATTATCGTAGGGGACCTAAGTTTCTTGATGAGATATGGAGTGAAATTCTTAGTCACCTAAGGAAACTAGAGGAGAAAACAAGTAAAAAATTTGGAGATCCAAATAACCCACTATTAGTATCTGTGAGGTCTGGTGCTCCCGTAAGTATGCCTGGGATGATGGATACGATACTCAACGTGGGTTTAAACGATGAGACAGTTAAAGCTTTAGCCAAATTAACTAACGACGAAAGGTTCGCTTATGATGCTTACAGGAGACTAATACAGATGTTTGGTTCAATAGTAATGGGCATTGATAAAAATAAATTTGAGAAAGAGTTAGAGGAAGTAAAGAAGAAATATGGGGTAAAATACGACGCAGAAATTCCCGCAGAAGGAATGAAAGAGGTTGTCGAGAGATTTAAGAGAGTTTATAAAGAAGAGACTGGAGAAGATTTTCCTCAGGATCCATTAGTTCAGCTTAGAAGAGCCATTGAAACCGTTTTTAAGTCGTGGAATAACGAAAGAGCAATTAAATACAGAGAGATCCATGAGATTCCACACGATATGGGAACTGCAGTAAACATCCAAACTATGGTATTTGGTAACATGGGATGGGATTCTGGGACCGGTGTATGCTTCACAAGAGATCCATCAACAGGAGAAACGAAGCTTTACGGAGAGTTTCTTCCTAATGCCCAGGGCGAAGATGTAGTAGCAGGTATTAGAACACCCCTCAGCATTGAGGACCTCAAGAACAGGCTACCACATATTTACGAGCAATTAAAGAAAGTAGCTGAATTGCTAGAGAGACACTACAAAGATGTGCAGGACATAGAGTTCACTGTTGAGAAAGGCATACTATATTTATTGCAAACAAGAACAGGAAAAAGAACGGCTCAAGCAGCCATAAAGATAGCTGTAGATCTAGCTAAAGAAGGAATAATAACTAAGGAAGAAGCTATAATGAGAGTTAAACCAGAAGATTTACGTAGAATATTGCATAGGCAAATAGATCCTAAAGCAAAAGATAGTGCTAAGGTTATCGCAAGAGGCCTACCAGCATCTCCAGGCGCGGCCGTAGGTAGAGTGGTATTTGATTCGGATAAAGCAGAGAAACTAGGAAACAGTGGAGAGAAGGTAATATTAGTCAGACCTGAGACGACACCGGAGGACATAGGTGGTATGGCAGCAGCTCAAGGTATCTTAACAGCGAGGGGAGGTATGACTTCTCACGCCGCTGTAGTTGCGAGAGCTATGGGTAAACCAGCAGTTGTTGGTGCAGAAATGATCAAGATTGATCTGGAGAATAGAGAGTTCAGAGTCAACAATGTTGTGGTTAAAGAAGGTGACGTCATTACTATTGATGGTTCAGCTGGTGAAGTATATTTAGGTGAGTTACCAACGATAGAACCAAAGTTAACTTCCGAGGCTTTAGAGCTGTTATCTTGGTGTGATGAATATAGGAAACTTGGTGTAAGAACCAACGCTGATACGCCGCATGAAATGAAACTTGCGTTAGAATTTGGGGCGGAAGGAGTTGGTCTAACTAGAACAGAGAATATGTTCGTTAAGGGAGGGAGAACTGAAATTGTTTATGAATTGCTTTTAGCGGAGACTAGCGAGGATAGAAAGAAGGCGCTGGAAAAATTAATACCGTTGCAAAAGAAAGATTTCATGGATATTCTTGAGGTTATGGATGGTAAACCAGTGATAATAAGGTTACTCGATGTACAATTCTACGCTCTAGTGTTCGCTGATCCAGAGAAGCTAATAGAGGAATACTATAAAAAGAAATATGAGGAGAGAGTTAGCGAAGAGGAACTAGAGCGGTTCAGAAACATAATAAATAGGGTAAGAGCCATAAGAGATGTGGATCCACAGATGGGATTCAGAGCAGTCAGGTTAGGAATAGTATACCCGGAGGTATATGAGGCACAAATGAGAGCAGCTATGGAGGCTGCAGCAGAATTAAAGAAAAGAGGACAGAATCCGATTTTAGAGATAATGATACCTGGAACAGTAGATAAGAATGAACTAGTATATCTAAAAGAGATATTCGATAGAGTTCTAAGAGAGGTACAGAATAAGTACGGAGTAGATCTAAGAGTAATGTACGGAACAATGATTGAGTCTCCGAGGGCAGCATTCTTGGGAGATAAATTAGCTGAGGTCGCTGAATTCTTTTCATTTGGAACGAATGATTTAACACAATTCATGTTTGGTTGGTCACGTGATGATGCAGAGAGAGCATTTATACATGCTTATTTGGAGAAGAAAATCCTACCATACAACCCGTTTCAGAACTTAGATGAATTCGGTGTAGCTGGTATAATGAAGATATGCATAGAGAAAGCTAAAAAGACAAGACCAAACATAGAAATAGGAATCTGTGGTGAACACGGAGGAGATCCTCACAGCATAAAAATCTGCCATAAGTTAGGTTTAGATTACGTATCTGCGTCACCTTATAGAGTACCGATAGCGAGATTAGTGGCTGCCCAAGCGGCTATTGAAGAGAAAATGCAGAGTCAATAGGTTCATTAATTGAACATTTTATTTTCTCATAAGATATCAAATTTTAGAATTTTGAGGCAAATTTTTATTTCTTTATAATGGATTTATTTTTGATTTATAATAAGTGTAAGGTGTCTTTAATGCATGTTCTTCAATATGAGATGGATTTTAACTTCAGGATATTTGATGTCAGAGCAAGACAAATTATTGATTCTAGAGGTAACCCCACAATAGAAGTGGAAATTCTTACTGAGGGATATGGAGTAGGTGTATTTGCAGCCCCAGCAGGGGCTTCCAGAGGAATTTATGAAGCTTGGGAAAAGAGAGATACTGAGGATAAACGATTTAAGGGCAAAGGAGTGTACTCAGCTATTGATTTAATCAATAAAGATGTATCAGAAGT